>JANNQN010000088.1:0-3445 GCA_031400775.1 Planctomycetia bacterium
CACAGCTGCAACTGGCCTTTTTTCTTCCCGCTACATAATCACTTTGTGTCGTTGTGGTTTACATTCCGGACGAGGGTTTATCACAACGACACAAAGCGCACGGAGGACTCAAAAGGTCGCCAGTCGCGCCAGCGCGCGGAGTCGTCTCCGAGCGGACTATCTTGAAAGCCGCGAGCGCGAGCCGCAAGGGGGAGCCGGCCGGCGACACCGAAAAAGGGGAGTACTCCCTGGAGCGGTCTATTGGGCCCGGGCCAGCTCCTGAGTCAGGAAGTCGATCGCTTTTTGCAATTGCACGTCGACGAAGGGGCCGTCGGCTTCTTTGACGCTGACAACACCTGACAGCGGTTCGTCCGCTCCATCCGGCTTGGCCGTTTCAGGAGTGTCGGTCTTGGGGGCCTCTGGCTTGGCGGGCTCCGCCTTGGGCTCGCCGGCCGCCGGTTCGTCCGGCTTGGGCGCGTCGGCTTTCGGGGGCTCGGCCTTCGGCGCCTCTACCGGTTTAGGCGTGTCGTCTGATTTGGGCGCGTCGGGGGCCTTCGGCGTTTCGTCGGTTTTCGCCGGCTCACTCTTTCCGTCGCTCTTGGGATCGACCTTGGCCACCGTCGCGACGGCCTTGGCGTGCTTGCCGACCAGGATGTCGCGCTGCCGGCGGTAGTCGATCAGGCGGCCGGTCTGAAATCCGTTGAGCTTCACTTCATATCCGTCGTTCGGCAGCACGCCCCATTCGTCTTCGTCCTTGGCGTCGGGAAAGCGATGGATGTTCTTGCCGTTGGGCCGGTGGTAGCTGGCCGTGGTGAGCTTGAGCGCGCTCTTGCCGCCTTCCAATTCGATCACATTCTGCACGCTGCCTTTGCCCCAGGTGCGTTCGCCCATGACTACGGCCCGGCCGTTGTCTTGCAGGCAGGCCGAGACGATTTCGCTGGCGCTGGCGCTATAGTGGTTGACCAGCACGACCATCTTGAAGTCCTCGAACGTGCCGTCCTTTTGCGCTTCCCACACGCGTTCGGCCGTGTTGCGCCCCTTGGTGCTGACGATGCGGCCGTTGGCGACGAACAGGTCGCTGACCTCGATGGCCGAGGTGAGCAGGCCGCCGGGATTGAAACGCAGATCGAGGATCAGGCCCTTGATCCCTTCCTTCTGCAACTCGACCAGCGCCTTTTTCAGGTCTTGCGCCGTGTCGCGGCTGAAGGCCGAGACGCGCACGTAGCCAATGTGCTTGTCGCGATCGAGCATGAAGTCCCAGCTATCGTCCGTCTTGCGGCGATCGCTGAGCACTGTCTCGACGTGGACCAGCTCGCGGGTAATGGTCAGGGTTTCTTTGGTGGGCGAGCCCAGATGCCGCACGGTCAGCGTGACCTTGGTGCCGGCTTCTCCCTTGAGCCGTTTGACGGCTTCGTCGATTTGAATGCCATCGGTGGGCTTGCCCTCGATTTCCATGATGATGTCGCCCGATTCGAGCCCGGCGCGATAGGCCGGCGTGCCGATCAGGGGGCTGATCACCTTGAGCAGACCGTTTTCCATGCCAATTTGAATGCCGATGCCGCCGAACTGGTTTTCGACACTGCTCTTGAAGCGGCCGATATCCTCGGGGCTGATGTAGTTGGAGTAGGGGTCGAGCTTGTTCAGCACGCCGTGGATGGCGGCCTCCATCAGCTCGCGGCGGCTGACGTCCTTGACGTAGTTGCGTTCGACCTGGTCGAGCGTGTCCGCAAAAATCTGGTACAACTCGTAGTCGTCTTCGGTCGGCTTCTTGACCTCTTCGGCCCTAGAGGGAGCCGGCAAGATGGCAACCGCCGTAGCGAAAAACAGCCAAACGCAAAGCCTGCGAGCAGGTTGCATCGACGAGTCTCCTCTCGAAGGATTCCGACCAAGGACCAAGGTTCGGCACGCCGGGCGAGCGGACCGTCCGCCGATCTTGCTCGCCCAACCTACTTAAACTGTAGTATAGGTGGACTTTGAGGGCTATGCCACTGCGGAAGGTTTTTGGGGGGTGGGGGTCAAATCCAGTCGCGCCGAACTTTACGCAACCGAAGACTTTGCACCACCCGGCGAGACGCGGAATAGGGATTGCGAAATAAAACGCCCCGCCCAGGTCAGACGGTGACCGAAACCTTGCCAGTTTCGATGGCCGGCTTGGGAACGGGTTCGCCGTGCGAACGAAGTCCTTCGATGTGGAATTCGATTGCTTCTCGAACCTGGCGCTCTAGTTCTTTCCGAGTCTTGGCGGTCGCGATGCAACCGGGTAGATCGGGCACGTAAGCCGACCAGTTTCCGTCGCCTGGTTCGTAGATCACCGTGTATTCGGTCGTCATTCATCCTCCAGCTGCGCTTGGCGCAGCACGCTCTTCAACGTCTTGGGATGTACCGTATCGCTCGGATGTCCGGAAACCGTGACGGTCCCACGTTTGGTAGGATGTCGCAATTGCAAGTGACTCCCCCGCGACCTGTCGATTACCCAGCCATCGCTCTTTAGCAACTTCAGCAATTCTCTAACCTTCATCGTAACTTATTCTCAGCCATGATTCCCGGCTAGACGTAAGAAGCCTTTGCAAGTTGCTCCGCGCAGACAGTTCTCGGGTGGGCTCTTAAACTGCAGTTTAGGCGGACTTTGAGGGCTATGCCACTGCGGAAGGTTTTTGGGGACCTGGGTCAAATCCAGTCGCCACTCTCGCCATTGATGCCGACGAACGGTCGATTTTTGCAAGTGTCACGCAGACATGGGTTAATGGGACGAACCCGCCGTCTCCGTTTCGACGGTCGGTCTGGCGGGTATCCGGACAGCCGCTCATCGTCGTGCCGCTGTGTCGTTGTGGTTCTCTCCTCGGTCTTATTTTACCACGACGGCACGACGACACGACGAGGATGAGAATCGCGCGCAGGCGGCTACGCCACCAGCGGGAACGAAACTTAAACCTGAAGCAACCCACGTTGCCCTTGGAAGACCAGCGACACTCTCACTAACCGACAAACCAATTTGTGCCACTGCCGGTGAAACATTTCACGCGCGGCTGGGCTGTTCGCTGAAAATCCCTGGTCTTTTCGTTCGTCGTCCTTGATTCAAGTCCCGACAATCACGGACCTTCGTCCGCGCATGCATCGTCGTCCGGATCGAGTGGCGCTGGCTGTTGTTTTTCGGGGAGCATGTCGTCATCCCCAAATAAGAAGAGGTCTCGCTCGACGCCGAGGGACTTCCGCCATTTCGCTGGGACGTCCAAGGCCCCGGCGGCCCGCAGCTCATCCACGGATATCAAGTGTTGGTCCTTCACAAATCGCCTCCATGAGTTTCGCTTGGGCCGGCTCCATCTCCACGAGCAACGCCAGCACGTGCAGGACGTTCAGTAGTTCGGTCGTATACTCGGCCAGCCAGAGGTCGGGTTGGATGTCGCCGCGCTTGGATGGCTGTCGGCGGGTGCCAATGATCGGCCGCTCACGGTTTTTCCTACGATAA
>JANNQN010000089.1:0-9330 GCA_031400775.1 Planctomycetia bacterium
GGACTGACGCTGCTCGACGTGGAGCGAATCCCCATGCATGGCGGTTCGCTGCGTCTGTTCGTGGGCAAGAACGGCAATTCGTCGAAGCGAGTGCAGACGATGCTCGCGGACGAAGCGGCCTGGGGCGTCGATCGAGCGGCCTTCTACCTGGGCTTCGGCCAGCGCGTGGAACGTCTGCGGCATGACCTGCTTGCGCTGTTGAGGCGGCTGAAGTCCGAGGGGCAGCGGATCGCGGTCTATGGCGCTTCGGCCAAGGGCAGCACGCTGCTCAACTATTTCAAGATCGGGCAGGAGACGATCGACTTCGTCGTCGATCGCAACACGCATAAGCAGGGCCGCTACACACCCGGCTCGCACCTGAAGATTCACAGCCCAGACAAGCTGGTCGAGGATCGGCCCGATTACGTGCTGCTGTTGAGCTGGAACTTTGCCGACGAGATCCTGGCCCAGCAATCGGCCTATCGGCAGCGCGGCGGACGGTTCATCATTCCGATTCCCAGCGTCAAAGTCGCTTAGGCAATCGACGCTGCGGCAACGATACTGCCAAGGAGGGCACGGATGCTATTCAGGGAATCGTCCATTCGCGGCGTGTTTTTGATCGACCCCGAACCGCGGGCCGACGAGCGCGGATTCTTTGCCCGCACCTGGTGCCAGCGGGAGTTCGACGATCACGGCCTGAGCATGCGCGTCGCGCAGTGCAGCGCTTCGTTCAACGCCTCGGCGGGGACCCTGCGCGGACTGCACTACCAGGCGGCTCCGCACGAGGAAGAAAAGCTGGTCCGTTGCACGCAAGGCGCGATCTACGACGTGGCGATCGATCTGCGCGATGGTTCGCCGACCCAATACGAATGGTTCGCCGCCGAGCTGACCGCCACGAACCATCGCATGCTCTACATTCCCGCCGGCTGCGCCCACGGCTTCTTGACGCTCGTGGACAATAGCGAGGTATTCTACCAGATCTCTCAGGAATTCTGCCTCGATTCGTCGCGGGGCGTGCGCTGGGACGATCCGGCATTTGGCATCACATGGCCAACGCCGGTGCGCGTCATTTCCGAGCGTGATAGCACACTGCCGCTGGTGGGCGAAGCGGCCGCCGTGGCGATCCCTCGCGGAAACCGGTCACGCAACTTGGAGGCAACACGATGAGTCAATTCACGGTACTCGGCGCCCGCGGGCTCATCGGCTCGCGGCTGGCGGCATCGCTGGCTCGCGACGGGCACGAAGTATGCACGCCGCTACGCGACGACGACTTGACCAGCCGCTCGCTGGGGCACGTCATCTACGCGATCGGCCTGACCTCCGATTTCCGCACCCGCACCTTCGACACGATCACGGCCCACGTCTGCCGATTGAACGAAATACTGCGCGAGTGCCGCTTTGAATCGCTGCTTTATTTATCTTCAACACGGGTTTACCAAGGCCTGTCCGGCGCCGTGGACGAAACGACCGATCTGATTGTCAATCCTCGCCGGATGGACGACCTGTATAACCTGTCAAAGCTGGCCGGCGAATCGCTGGCCCTGGCCAGCGGACGCTCCACGCGAATCGCGCGGATCTCGAACGTGTACGACCCGCGCGACCTGTCCGATAATTTTCTTTCCAGCGTCATCCGCTCGGCCGTGACCACCGGCGTGGTGACGCTCGACAGCGCGGCCGATTCGGCGAAGGACTATGTGCGATTGGACGACGTGGTCTACGCCCTGCCGCGGATCGCGCTGGCCGGTCGCGGCCGGGTCTACAATGTCTGCTCGGGAACCAATCTGTCGCATGCCCAACTGGCCGAGCAATTGGCGACGCTCGTGCCCTGCCAGATTCGCTATGCGTCCGGCGCAACCGCCAACACGTTTCCGACGATCTCCAACCGGCGGCTGTTGGCCGAGTTCAGCTTTCGACCGTGCTCGCTCGTGGACGACTTGCCGGCGCTCGTGTCCGCCTATCGCGCCTGCGGAGAGCTGAGCGCATGCTGACCATCGACTTCGAATCCGACACGGTTCGCACCAGCGAGGCGGGCGTCGACCGCGAATTTCCGCTGGCCAGTCCCGAGGCATTTGCGGCCGTGTCGCGGGCCTGGCTGCGATGCGGCTGGGACACGAAATACGTGTATAGCTTCAGTTGGCTGGGTCGCCCGGTCATCCAACTGCCCGAGGATATGCTGCGAATCCAGGAAGTGATCTTCGCCGTGGCGCCCGACGTGATCATCGAGACCGGCGTGGCGCACGGCGGTTCGCTCGTGTTCTATGCGAGTCTCTGCAAAGCGCTCGATCGGGGGCGAGTGATCGGCATCGACGTCGAAATTCGCAAGCACAATCGGACCGCCATCGAAGAGCATCCGCTGGCCGATCGACTCTCGCTGGTCGAAGGCAGCTCGATCGATCCGGCGGTTGTCGAGCGGGTGCGCGACATGGTTCGCCCCAGCGATCGAGTGTTGGTGCTGTTGGATTCGTGTCATACCAAGGCCCACGTGCTGGCCGAGCTCGAGGCCTATGCCCCGCTGGTATCGCGCGATTCGTACATCGTGGCCACCGACGGAATCATGCAGGACCTGGTCGGCGCGCCGCGCTCGCACGACGATTGGAGCTGGAACAATCCGCAGCAAGCGGCCCGCGAGTTTGTGGAGCGGCATGCGGAGTTTCGAATCGAAGAGCCGGCAATTCCGTTCAACGAGGGAATGATTACGCGCCGCGTGACCTACTGGCCGTCGGCTTACCTCAAACGCATCGCTTAAGCGCGAGGGAGAGATCGTGAGTCGCAGCGCGCCGCTGGTGAGCATCGGGCTGCCGGTCTACAACGGGCTGCCGCACCTGCGCGTCGCGATCTCGAGCCTGCTCGCGCAAGACTATCCGAACGTGGAAGTCGTGATCTGCGACAACGCCTCGGACGATGGCACGAGCGACTATTGCCGGGCACTAGCTGCCGATCATCCGCAAGTCCGTTATTTTCGCAACGATACGAATCTGGGTCCGCTGGAGAACTTTCGCCTGGCACTGGCGCGCGCGGGCGGAGAGTATTTCATGTGGGCCTCGCACGACGACCGCTGGACCGAGCGGTTTGTGAGCGTGCTCGAAAAAAGTCTCTCGAATGCAGCCGACGCCGTGTTGGCCACGCCGGCCGTGCTGCACATCTGCGAGGACGGCACGCTGTGCAGCGAGCCGCCCGACCGACCGGCTACGGGAAAATCGAACCGGGCCAATCTCGAGCTTCTCTACCGCGACCACGCGGCCTCTTGGATCTTCGGCTTGTGGCGCACCGACTGGGTGCGTGAGCACTTCGTGGAGTACACCGAGTTGCCCTATTGGGGCGCCGACGTGTTGTGGCTGGCCGATATCTGCCTGCGCCACCCGGTAGTCGGCGACCAGGAAGCCGTGATCTACAAACGGCTGCGCCGCAGCAGCTATGCACCGCGCACCGCGCGGGCGACGGTCGCCTTTTGGGCCTCGATGTTCTGGCACGTCAGCCACATGAGCATCCGCCGCACGAATAGTTGGAAGGAACGAGCCCAAATTATGGGCCTTTCCTGGGCCTACGTGTACCGTCTGGGAATTCGCCGCCCCCATCTGTTGCGCACGGCATGGCGCGTGCTGCGAATGGTCGCGGTGGCGGCCGTCTCGAGCCTGGTCCTGGCGGTGGTGCATGTCGCGCGCATCCTGACGCGCAAGCTGTTTCCGTCGCGCGCGGTATAATCGGCGCTCCGTCGCCGGCCGCCCAGGATCCATCAAGAATTCATCGACTTTGAGGACGTACCATGAGCATGCTGGAAGAATTCAAGAAGTTCGCGCTGCGGGGCAACGTGCTCGATCTGGCGATCGGCGTGATCATCGGCGGCGCCTTCGGCACGATCGTCAATTCGCTGGTGCAAGACATCATCATGCCGCCGATCGGCGTGCTGTTGAGCGTCAGCCATGCCCAGGATTTTCAAGACTGGGCGCTGCCGCTGAACGCCGAAGACGCCGAGCAGTTCAAACTGGGGCGATCGGCCCAATGGGCCAAGGAGCACAAGATTGCCACGCTCAACTATGGCAAGTTCGTCAACAACGTGTTGAGTTTCACGATCATCGCCTTTTCGGTGTTTCTAGTCGTGAAACAGGTTAATCGCCTCGCGCCACCCCCGCCCCCCAAGACGCGCGAATGTCCAATGTGTTGCTCCAACATCTCGAAACAGGCCAAGCGCTGTCCCAATTGCACGTCGGAAGTTGAACCGTTGGTGACATAGGGCGTGCTGCCGTGTTTTATGCCCGGGTGCCACTGCTAGCTCGCTAGCAGTGTCTTTCCGAACTCACCGCGGGTGCGGAAGTCGCAGCTTGCTCTGCTCCTCACTGCTGGACAAGCCAGCAGTGGCACCCGGATTGGCAAGCTGCCTTGCCAGAATCGCGTCAAAAGGGTAATTAACCCCTGGAACCAAGCGTAGCTTTGCTGTCCGCCAAGTTCGTTTGCGCCCCTTCACGTCTTTGTTCAAATCAATTCTCGTCGAACATCTCATCCTGTGGTTCGGCATCAACATCCGATAGCTTGTCGGCGCGCGATGACGTCCCGGCGTCCGTCCCTTGGCGGCGTGGTGGCGGCGATCGCGATTGCGCTCGCGTTCGGCGGAAACCTGGGCTGTCGTTCAGCGACGAATACTCGCAACTGGGCCCCGAACCAGGCCGTGCTTTCGACGGCCGAATTCAATGGCAACCTGGTGACCGTACAAAACGTCCGCAACACGACGTATCGCACGGCCGACGACTACACGGTGCGGCACTACGACAAGACGTACGACCTCGACAAGTTGGACTCGGTCGACTTTGTCATGGTGCCATTGCCCGAGGTGCCCGGCGGAGCGCACACGTTTTTGAGCTTCGGATTCTCCGGCCAGGATTATGTCGCCATTTCGGTGGAAGTGCGCCGCGAGAAGGGCGAAGAATTCTCGGCGGCACGCAGCGTGTCCGAGCCGTATGAACTCATGTACGTCGTGGGAGACGAGCGCGACCTGATCGGGCTGCGCACGATCCATTGGCTGGAAGACGTGTACATGTACCGCGCCAACTCGCCGAAGCCGCAGATACAGGCCCTGTTCGTCGACATGCTCAAGCGGGCCAACAAGCTCGCCCAGGAGCCCGAGTATTACAACCTGGTTTCGAACAACTGCACGACGAACATCGTGCGGCACATCAACAACGTGGCGCCCAACCGCGTGCCGTACACCTACCAGGTGTTGTTCCCGGCGTATGCCGATCGGCTGGCCTATCACCTGAACCTGATCGAAACCGATCGCACGTTCGAGCGCACCAAGGAAAACGCGCGGGTCAACGAGCTGGCCTACATCAATCGCGACCAGCCGGATTTCTCGGTCAAGATTCGGCAGAATTACTCGGCCGTGGCGCGGCGCGATCCTTAGCGGCGAGCAGCCAAATCGCTGCCGGTGCCGATCTCGAGCACAGAATCGGTCGGAGGCGGATCCAGCTTTTGCGTCATCCAAGCCACGACGAACGGCGGTGAAATCGTCTGGTGGTCGCCGATCGACAGCGCCCTGTCCATATAGGCGTAACGTCGGACCTCGGCACGCACAAACTCGTGGCGGGGAACGGTGCGCATTACGGCCAGGATCGCCGGCGGCGAGCGCAAGTACCGATTTATCGCCGCCGGCGCACACGCTATCATCGAGAAATCACCGATGTGGCAAAATTTTGGACAGGCCAGCCAGTTAAGCCGATGCAACTCTCCGAACGCATGCAAGCCGTGCAGAGCCCGATCATTCCGGTGATCGCCGAATTGATTCGCCGCCATCCCGGCACGATCTCGCTAGGACAGGGAGTCGTGCATTGGGGGCCGCCGCCGCAAGCCGCCGACCGCATCGCCGGCTTTCTCGCCGACTCGGAAAACCACAAGTACAAGGCCGTGGAAGGAATTCCCGAGTTGGTCCAAGCGATTGAAAAGAAATTGGCGGGCAAAAACGGCATCGACGTGGTCCAGGGCAGCCGCGTGGTGGTCACGGCCGGCGGCAACATGGCGTTTTTTAATGCGCTATTGGCCATCGCCGATCCGGGCGACGAGATCATCCTTCTGACCCCCTACTACTTCAACCACGAGATGGCCGTAGCCATGCTCAACTGCCGGGCGGTGCTGGTGCCGCTCGACGACAACTACCAGGTCGACGTCGATGCCGTCCGCCGCGCCGTCACGCCGCGCACGCGGGCGATCGTCACGATCTCGCCCAACAATCCCAGCGGCGCCGTCTACTCGCGCGCGGCGCTAACCGAAATCAACCAGTTGTCCGGCGAGCGCGGGGTGTATCACATCAGCGACGAGGCTTACGAGTATTTCGTATACGACGGCGCCGAACACTTTTCGCCCGGCTCGCTGAGTGCGGCGGCCGGCCACACGATCTCGCTGTATTCGCTTTCCAAGGCGTATGGATTCGCCAGTTGGCGCGTGGGCTACATGGTCATCCCCGAGCCGCTCACCGTGGCGGTCCGCAAGGCGCAGGACACGATCTTGATCTGCCCGCCGGTAATCTCGCAGATAGCCGCCGTGGGCGCATTGGCCGCGGGTCTCGACTTTTGCCGGCCGCACATCGAGCGGATGGCCCGGGTGCGACATGGCGTGCTCGAGGAACTGGAAGCGGTCCGCGGATTTTGCACGATCCCCGCGGCCCGAGGCGCGTTTTATTTTCTGCTGCACGTCGATACGCCGTTGGATTCGATGAGCGTCGTCGAGCGGTTGATCCGCGAATTCGGCGTCGCCGTCATTCCAGGCACGACTTTTGGAATGGACCGCGGCTGCTACTTGCGGGTGGCATATGGGGCGTTGGCCGCGGATACTATTAGCGAGGGAATCGGGCGGCTGGTTCGAGGTCTGAATTCGATCGTACGAGGATGACCCTGATGCAAATCGTCGCTTGCCAACTGGACATCGCCTGGGAGGACAAAGCGGCCAGCCACCAGCGAGTGCGCGCGATGTTGGCCGACATCGCGATTGAGCCGGGCGCGCTGGTGGTGCTGCCAGAAATGTTTGCCACGGGCTTCAGCATGCACGTCGACACGATCGCCGAAGCGCCTGGCGGACCGACGCACGAATTCTTGGCCGGCCTGGCCCGGGAGCATCGAGCCTGCGTGCTGGGTGGGCTCGTGACCCGCGGCGACGATGGCCGCGGCCGGAACGAGGCGATCGCATTTGGACCCCAGGGCCAGGAATTGGCGCGCTACTGCAAGATGCAGCCCTTTTCGTTCGCCGGCGAAACGAAACATTACGAATCGGGCGCGGGTATAACCACATTCCGATGGCAGGATTTTACCATTGCCCCAATGGTCTGTTACGACTTGCGCTTTCCCGAGCTGTTTCGCATCGCCGTCCTCTCGGGCGCACAATTGATGGTCGTTGCCGCCAACTGGCCCAAGCCTCGCGAGTCGCACTGGCTGGCACTGTTGCGGGCCCGGGCCATCGAAAACCAGTGCTACGTGGCCGGCGTGAACCGCGCCGGCAGCGATCCGCACGTCCAGTACGGCGGCCGCAGCCTGATCGTCGACCCGCGGGGCGAAACGGTGGCCGAGGCCGGTCCGGACCCGCAAGTCCTCGTGGCCAAGATCGACCTGGCGCCCCTGGTCGAGTACCGCCAGCAGTTTCCGGCCCTGGCGGATATGAGGGCCGAGTTGTTCGCTCGCTGAGAAGCGGTTTCAAAACCGCCGGGGACTGTCCCAATTTTGCGCAGTCCGCGGAGCAAAATGGGACTGTCCCCTTCTCCCTGGCGGTTTTGAAACTGCTTCTGAGCCATTTTTTGGTTTGCCCAAAAAATGACGCTCCCGGGACGAATTTGCCAGGCGGTCTTCCTTTGACTCCGCCGGGGTGACTAAACTATTCGGGAGACGTGCCAAGCCCTGCATTGCCACGAATTGCATCCCGATCGGCTTGTCTGTGCGCGGATCGGATTGATCGAACCCACTGCCGACCTCCAAGGAAGCTCTCGCATGAAACGGTCATTTTCTCTCTCGCTAGTTTGCTTGATCGCCGGTTCGCTGACGCTTTCGACCACTGCCCAAGCCGAGGAATCGTACACGCGGCAGGAAGACGTGATCTATGGCCGCAAGTTCGGCACGGCGCTGACGATGGACGTGTTTACGCCCAAGCAAGGCGCCAACGGCGCCGCGGTCATCCTTTGCATTAGCGGCGGCTGGGTTTCGAACCACGATAACATCCAGCCTTTGTTCGTCTCCGAGCTCCTGAAGCACGGCTACACCGCTTTTGCCGTGGTCCATGGCAGCCAGCCGAAGTTCACGATTCCGGAGTGCGTCAGCGATATCAATCGCTCGGTGCGCTACATTCGCTCGCATGCGGCCGACTTCAAGATCGACCCGGCACGGATCGGCATTAGCGGCGCTTCGGCCGGCGGCCATTTGTCGCTGATGCTGGGCTGTGCCTGCAGCGATGGCGATCCGAAGGCCAAGGACCCGGTCGATCGCGTCAGCAGTCGCGTACAGGCCGTGGCGTGCTTTTTTCCGCCAACCGATTTCTTGAACTACGGCAAGCTGGGGGTCAAGTCGCTGGGGATCGAGCCCGAGCACCGCTTCAAGCCGCCATTTGATTTCCGCGTGCTCGATCCGGCCACGAAGCTCTTCAAACCCGTCGACATGGAAACGCGGGAAACGATCTGCAAGGAAATGTCGCCGATTTATCACGTGACCGGCGACGACGCTCCGACCCTGATCATTCACGGCGATGCCGACGAGCTGGTTCCGCTGCAGCAGTCGGAGCTGATCATGGAAAAATTCAAGGGAGCGAGCGTGCCGGCCGAGCTGGTGGTCAAGAAAGGGGGCGGACACGGTTGGCCGACGATCCTGGCCGATTTCAAGACGATCGCCGACTGGTTCGACAAGTATTTGAAGGCGCCCACCACGGCCCAGGCGGCCAAGTAGCCCAATCGCCGCATCGCCTACCACACTAAAACGCCGAACGCCGGGTCGACTGCCGACCCGGCGTGTTTTTTGTTGACCGCGAACCCCGGCCCGGGGTGCGGGTGGGCCGGGTCGGTTGGCCCCTGGCCGGTGCTGTCGCCGTGGGCGTGGCAGGCTCGCCAGAACCCCACAGGGGCGCGGCGGCAACCGCCGGCGCAAGCCTGAGTGGTGCGGCTGAGATTTCGGCGACGCGGCTTGCGGCGGCCTGGCCCGGAGCGGCCTGGTTGGCCGCAGTCGGCGGCATGCGCGGATCGGCCACAAGGGCGACCTCGTGCTCGGGCAGCCGAACCGTCGGCGAGAAGGGGGGCGCCTCGCCCCCACCCTTTGCTGCACCTGCCCCGTGTGCGGGCGCAGAGGCCGGTTGGGACGGCTTCCGACCCTTGATGGCATCCGTCAGCAATTTGGG
>JANNQN010000090.1:0-6466 GCA_031400775.1 Planctomycetia bacterium
GGAAAGCCGGCAACTTGTCGAAGGATCACTACCTCATCAAGACACTGGTGACGACCGAGATGATTCGCCGGATAGGCGACTCGTACGGGGTGCAGACACACGGTAACTTGTCGGTGGGCTTCAAGTGGATCGCCCAGACGATGGACCAGCAAGGCCCCGACAAGTTCGTGTTCGGCACCGAGGAATCGCACGGGTACCTGGCCGGCACCTACGCGCGCGATAAAGACGCCGCGGTGGCGGGCATGTTGTTGGCCGAGCTGGCCGCGCAAGTGAAAGTCGGGCGGCAGACATTGCACGACAAGCTCGACTCGCTGTTCTGGCAATACGGCTATCACGCCGAGTCGCAGATTTCGGTGGTCATGCCCGGATCGCAGGGAATGCGGCAGATGGCGGCGCTGATGACCCGATTTCGCGAAAGCCCGCCGACAGCGTTGGCCGGCCTGGCGGTCCGCCGAGTCCGCGATTATTTGGGGCTGGTCGAATTCGAGCCCGGCGGCCCACGGCGGCCGTTCGCCGGACCGGTGGGCGACATGGTCATGATTGAGCTGGCTGCCGAGGGGACTTACGTTGCCGTGCGACCCTCGGGCACGGAGCCCAAGGTCAAGTATTACACGTTTACCTACGAGGCGGCCGAGCAGTTGGCCGATCTGGCCGACTCGAAGGCCCAGCATGCCCAGCGGCTCGCGGCGCTGGCTGGCGATCTGACGGCGTTTTCTCGCTCGGTTTGAAGCAACGGTTGCTTGCGCCATCCCGAGATTAGCGAGCGCAGCTACAATGGAATTGCGGCGGTTGCGTGACGCTTGCATCCGCCGGCCGTATTCCTTTTCGACACGCCAGGCTTTATGACCGACGAGATCGACAAACCGCCCGAAGACGCCGCGCCGGACGATGCGAGCCAGGTCGTTTCCGACGACGGCCTTCCCACGGTCGGCCCTGTGGCCCGGGTGCGCGAGTTTCCGCAAACGCCGGGCGTGTACCTGATGAAGGACTCGGCGGGCCGCGTGATCTATGTCGGCAAGGCCAAGAATCTGCGGGCCCGAGCGGGGAGTTACTTTCTCAAGGCCGCGGCCGAGGATCGCCGCACGGCGGATCTGGTTCGCGAGATCGCGGATATTGACTTCATCGCCGCCGAAAGCGAGGTCGACGCCCTGCTGGTCGAAGCCCGGCTGATCAAGGACGTGCAGCCGAAATTCAACCAGGATTTGAAGGACGACAAGACGTTTCCCTACCTCGAAATCACGACACGGGAAGATTTTCCACGCGTCGAGTTCACGCGCACGCCGCACGAGCGGGGCACCAAGTTGTACGGACCCTTCGCCAGCGCCGGCAGCCTACGCGGCGCGATGCAAGTGCTGCAAAAGATTTTCAAGTTTCGCAACTGCACGCTGGACATCGACGAGCAAGAGGAGAAGTGGCGCTGGTATCGTCCCTGCTTGCTGGCGTCGATCGGCCAATGCTCGGCGCCTTGCAATCTGCGGATCTCGAAGGACGAATATCGCCGCGACATCCACCGGTTGAAGATGTTTTTGGAAGGCAACAAGAAACGGCTGTTGAATGAAATGAAAGAGGAGATGCGAGCAGCTTCGGCCGTGTTGCAGTTCGAAAAGGCAGCCCGGCTGCGCGACGAGATCCACATGTTGGAAACGCTGGACGATCGGGGCGAACTGGAGACGCACGTGCAGCCCGAGGTGTTTTTTGTCGACCCCAAAAAGGGTCTGGCGGGCTTGCAGCGCGTGCTCAAGCTCGACGCGCCGCCACGAACGATCGAGGGCGTGGACATCGCGCACCTGGGCGGAACCGAGACGGTGGCCAGTCTGGTGCAGTTCATCGACGGGCTGCCGTTCAAGCCCAACTATCGGCGATTCAAGATTCGCGACGTGCAGGGCGTCGACGACTATGCCAGCATCCGCGAGGTGATCGCGCGGCGATTTCAGCGAATGCACGACGACGGGCAGATCTTTCCCGACCTGCTGCTCATCGACGGTGGCAAGGGGCAGCTTTCGGCCGCGGCCGGAGTGTTCGACGAATTAGGCATCGCGCCGCCGAAAATGCTGTCGCTGGCCAAGCGCGAGGAAGAGGTCTTCTTGGTCGGGCAGGATGAGCCGTTGGCGCTCAGCCGACATTCGTTTGCCTTGCGGCTGCTGCAATACGTCCGCGACGAAGCCCATCGTTTCGCGCAGCACTACCACCACATTCTGCGGCGAAAGTCGATGTTGGGCGATTGAGCGGCGCTGGCTCCGTATCCGGGTAATGCGCTGATGAACGAAGAAGCATTGCCCGTTGCGACCGAGCGGCTGATCCTGCGGCGATTCGAAGACGCCGATCTCGAGGCGTTTTTGGACTATCGCCGCGATCCCCAGGTCGCGCGGTATCAGTCGTGGAGCGAAATCGCCACGGACCAGGCACGTGCTTTCATTCGCGACCAGCAATCCGTCTCATTTGCCGCTCCCGGCGAGTGGTTTCAGATCGCGATTGCCGACGTCTCGAACGGTCGACTTCTCGGAGACGTCGGCGTTTGCGTTCGCGCCACCGGGACCGTGGCCGAGATCGGCTTTACGCTGGCCCGCCAGAGCCAAGGGCGAGGGATCGCATTCGAGGCCGTTAATCGCGTTTTGAGGCTGATGTTCGAGACGACGCGGGTCGAAAGCGTCGAAGCGACTACTGACCTGCGGAATGTCGCCAGCATGCGATTGTTGTCTCGACTGGGCTTCAGCCAGATCAAGGTCGAGTCCGCGCAATTCAAGGGCGAAACGTGCGACGAAGCGACCTACGAGCTTCGCAAAGCGGACTGGCGACGACTGTACGACGGATGAGCAGCGATCGACGCGTGTCTGTTAGATCAGCTAGATCACCGTGGGGCGAAATCGTGGCAACTTGTCTCGGGGAGGTAGTCGACGGGTGAACTGTTTTGGCACCCCCGCGCACGCTATAATGGCGCACACGGCCGGTTGGAATCGCGTGATTAGTGCGCTCGACCGGACGACTCAAGACGCGTTATGGTCCGATGAACACTCACGTCATCAGCGCGCTAGCCTGGGAAAGGATGGTGACCGCTGTGGAAAAAGTGCGCCAGCGATTGCGCCGATCAGCCCAGGCTCTAGAGCAGGCGGGCATTCCTTACGCGCTTGCCGGAGGGAACGCGGTTGCCGCCTGGGTCAGCGAGGTCGACGAGTCGGCGGTGCGAAATACCCAAGCCGTGGACATCCTGCTGCGACGCGTCGATCTCGATCGCGCACAAATAGCCCTGGCCGGCGCCGGATTTTTGTATCGGCATTCCTCTGGGATCGACATGTTCTTGGACGGCCCTGGCGCCAAGGCCCGCGACGCGGTTCACATCGTTTTTTCCGGGGAGAAGGTGCGCAGCGACTACCTGCTGCCAGCGCCGCTGGTGGAGGAGTCGACGTCGACGCCTACATGCCAGGTATTGAATCTCGACGCCCTGGTGCGGATGAAGCTCACTTCGTTTCGAGATAAGGACCGAATGCACCTCCGCGATCTGATCGAGGTTGGACTCGTCGACGGCACTTGGCCGAGCCGGCTTCCCCAGCAACTTGGCGCGCGATTGCAGGAGCTACTGGACAATCCGGATGGATGAGCCCAACACCGAATCGTTGACAGCGGCCTCGTTGGCGATGCAAATCGACCTACGTCATGAGTTTCCCGAGCATATAATGTTCGAGCGACGTCTGTCTGGCCACGCCCGCGGAGAACAAGATGAAACTTAAAGTGCTCGTTCAACCAGAATCCAGTGGCGGCTACTCGGTGAGCGTGCCCGCCATGCCTGGTTGTCATTCGCAGGGGGAGACCCTGCCGGAGGCGCTCGCCAATATCCGCGAGGCCGCCGATCTGTGGGTCGAAGTCGTGGCCGAGCGCGCGGCGCGTGAAGCCCAACTTAGCACGCCCCACTCCGATGTGCGGGAGATCGAACTGTGAAGTCCGTTTCAGGAAGGCGGATGTGCCGCATCCTGGAACAACACGGCTGGAATCTCATCCGTATCAAAGGCAGCCATCATGCGTTTCAGAAAGCCGGTAGTGCCGCGACGATCATCGTGCCCATGCATGGAAGCAAGGATCTGAAGAGCGGAACGCAACGCGCGATCATGAAAGACGCGGGGCTTACGGGTGATGACCTTTGAACCAGCGGGAATGCTCTCCTGCTCTATTATTCACCAGAGGCGAAAAATAGCGTCGACGCTGGGTCAATGCAAAACGCTGAGAGGAGAAAGTAGAGAGGAGACCGCAGGAGGCGCCGTTGCATCCTGGCGCGTGACTACCCGCCCGGCACGTGCCTGCCTCCTTTCTCCTCTCAACTCTCTCATGCTCTATTTTTCGCGGCACGCGAAAAATAGGCCCGCCAGGACTCGAACCTGGGACCAAGGGATTATGAGTCACTTGCAGGCACAAGAAAAGGCCGGCAAAGCGCAAGATTCGCAGCCAGTGGACACAAAAAAGGACACAACGCCGCGCGATCCTGACTTGGCACGAGTCGTCGCGGATTGGCCGAATTTGCCGGTAGCGGTCCGCCATGCAATTATGGCCCTGGTTGACCTGTCACGCTGCGCGGCCACATGATGGCTCAAGGGGGAGTCGGAACTGGTCCTTTGAAGTGTAAGGTTTTCGTCTCGAACACTTTCCAATCGGCGCTGGCTGGATCGTAAAGGCGTGCCTCACCAGTTGCGATATAAGTCCGCAAAGGCTCAACATAAACCGGGGTTTCCAATAACCAATGGTCACCGTTGGCAACCGGAAAAAACTTCACAGACCATCCCACCAATTCCCCTTCGTCATCCTTTACTTGAGTAACGAAGGCGAACGGCCGTTTCTTTGTAGTCCCCGAAGCGGGGCTTGCCCAACAATCGAACGAAACTACGACCAACCCGCTCGCGTGTATCGACCCGTCAGGTGGACACTTGGGAGAAATCGTCGCGTTGTCTGCTGACATGATTTGCCTTTCGCTTGGAACCCGCCCCAGTTGCGATCCAGTAGAACAGATGTCGAAGTCATTGCAAGTCGCCTGACTGAGCAACCTAAATCGCTCTCCCTCTTGAACAGGGCACATTCAGCCGCCACACTGGTGGCAATTCATGTAAGCCCGTAGGGCGCTCAGGCTGTCGGCACGTTCCATTTTTTGGGGTCATGCACCATGTCGAAGTCGTTTTGCTTGGGGTTGGTGGTCGCGACGGGTTGGTTGCTCGCGTCAGTCGCGGGCAATGCGACCGCGCAACAACCGGAAGTCATCAAAAACGCTCTCGGTATGAAACTGGCTCTCGTTCCCGCTGGCGAATTCATGATGGGGGCCGAAGAGGACCGCAGCGACACGCTCAATTACTTTCCCTATTGCGATCCCAAATGGCTGGATGGCGAACTGCCTCGCCATCAAGTGCGCATCACCAAGCCGTTCTATATGGGGCAGCATGAAGTGACGTTGGGGCAGTTCCTCACGTTCTATCACGACGCGAAGTACAAGACTGACATCGAACGCGACGGCAAACCAAGTTGGGGCTACAGCACCGATGACAGTTTGATCGAATCGAACCGGTTCCGGGCTTGGGCACCCGGCTGGAAGATCGAAATCGACCACCCGGTCGTCTACGTCTCCTGGAACGACGCCGTGGCTTTCTGCAAATGGTTGAGCAAGAAGGAAGGCAAGAAATACCGTCTGCCGACCGAGGCGGAATGGGAATACGCCTGCCGAGCCGGCTCGAACAGCCGCTTTCATTTCGGAAACAATCCCGAAGAATTGGTTCGTTATGGAAACGTCGCGGACCAAGACCGAAAACCAAGCTCACGGACTTCGACCATCGCATCGTTCGACAAGGATGGAAAGAAGACGAACACCCAAATTCCATTCCCGTTCCTATCTCGCCGAGATGGCTACAAGTGGACAGCCCCGGTGGGCAAGTTCCAACCCAATGCGTTCGGCCTCTATGACATGCACGGCAACGTCTGGGAGTGGTGCTCCGATTGGTATGACGAGAACTACTATGGAAAATCGCCGGTTGACGACCCGCAAGGCGCGCCCGCCGGCTCGTCGCGCGTCCTGCGTGGGGGCGGATTCTTCTATGCCCCGGTTAATCTGCGGTGTGCGCGCCGCGACTTCGCCGATCCCGCGTCCCGTGGCCTCTACGGCGGCGGTTTTCGGGTGGTGTGCGAGCGGTAGTCGGTGTTCCCGCGTCGTCCTCTGATACTCTGAACTCTGTTCTCTGAATTGGGGTGCAGGGGCGAAGCCCCTGCACGCTGGCAAAATGGCAAAAATATGCGTCAAGCATTTACTCAATGAGGGCGGCAACGGTCCAATCGTGATGGTGAACCGCACTTCTGAGCGCGTCGATCAATTCAAGCAGACAAAGTTGCCAAACGCTCATAAACTGAAAACCGGACTCAATTTCGACGACCGATACCATCTCCTGGCTGCTGCCGATGTGGTGATAGTGTCAACAAGTGCACCGGGATTTATTGTTACCGC
>JANNQN010000091.1:0-11359 GCA_031400775.1 Planctomycetia bacterium
GGCCCTAGTAGGTACGTTCCTGGATCGCCCGCTGGGCTTCGTTGGCCAGCGCCGCCACCTGCTTGTCGAAGTTCGCAAACCGCTCGTCCTTGGTAAAACCCTGCACGTAGCGATAGTAAATCTGTTGGATGATGACGGCCACCTTGTACAGCCCGAAGGCGTAGTAAAAAAGCACGTTCGACGTATCGAAGCCCGATCGCTCGCCGTAATACTCGACCAGCTCGCGGCGGGTCATGCTGCCGGGCAGTTGCGTGGGGCCAAAGGCGTGCGATTGCAGCGTGGGCGGATCCTTGGCTTCGACCCAATAGGCCAGCACCGTGCCGAAGTCCATCATCGGATCGCCCAGCGTACACATTTCCCAATCCAACACGGCCACGATCCGCGTCAGGTCGGCCGGATCGAGCATGATGTTGTCGAACTTGTAGTCGTTGTGTACCAGCGACGCGGCGCTTTCCGTGGGCATGTGCTGAGGAAACCACTCCATCAGGAATTCCATCGCCGGCACGGCCTCCGTGCGACAGGCCACGTACCGCTTGTTCCAGCCCTCGACCTGCCGACCAACATAGCCCACGGGCTTACCCAGTTCGGCCAGGCCCGCGGCCGTGTAGTCGATGTGGTGAAACTGCACCAGATTGTCGATGAAAGCCCGATTGAGTTTCTTCACCGTGGGCGGATCCATGGCAAACCAATCCGGCAGCTTGCGCCGCAGGACGACCCCGTGCCGCCGCTCCATGCAGTAGAACGGCGCGCCCAACACGGCTTCGTCCTCGCAATACACGACCGGCCGCGGCGCCGGAGCATAGACAGCGTGCAACTTCGAGAGCACGCGAAACTCGCGACCCATGTCGTGCGCGCTTTTCACGCGATTGCCGAACGGCGGCCGGCGCAGCACCAACTCACGATCTCCCAGCCGAACCAGGTACGTCAGGTTCGAGGCCCCGCCAGGGAATTGCTCGACGGTGACGGGCCCGCGCTCACCCGGCAGATTCGCCAGCAGATAGGCTTCGAGCGCCTCGACGTTAAGCTCCTCGCCCGGGCGGATGGGCCTGGTATCGTCGGCAGATTGATTCATGAAGCGCTCCGCACCGTCGTGATCTGCGTGTCGTGGCTGTAAGTTTGAAGATTTCTCGGTTTAGCGAAACGTCACGAGCGCCGGATCTTCCAGGTGCGCGCAAGCGTTGAAGCCCTCGAGCGTGAGTCGCTCGCGGCTGAAGATAAATTCTGTGACCGAGGCATTTCGCACGCGCCAGCCCATGTCGAAGGCCGCGCGGTCGCCGCAGTCCAGCGAAAGTTGCAAGCCCACGGTGATTGCGCCCACCGAGGTAAACGCGGCCACGTTGCGTCCGCGCCCCTCGCTTTGCGTAATGCGGCGCAGTCCCGCCCCGCCCCGTTCCTTAAAGGCCGCCCACGGCTCGACGCCCGGAGCCTCGACTTTGCCCGCCACCCACAGCATCACGACCCGTTCGAACATCAACTGAAACGTGCGGTGCTTGTCGCGTGGCCCTTCAGCGGCCAGGTAGGCGGCGTGCAGTTCCTTGACGTCCGGATAGTCCCGCCCGATCTGGGGCATGGTCAATTTGATCAGCCGATCGACCTGATGCTCGTCCAGCTCGGGCATGAAAACCGGCTCAGGCCAGGGCAAACCGGCTTTGGCAAAGGCCTCGCCGGCCAGCGCTGCGGTTTCAATCTGTCGCACACGCGGGCCGGTATACACCTCGTCGAAGCTCACGCCGCGCCGCACCCAATACTCTCCCAGCAGCCGCGCTTGCTGCTCGCCCAGGGGCGAAAGCTGGTCGTAGTTGTCGGAAAAGAAAGAAGCCTGCCCGTGTCGCACGAGCGCCAACATGCTCATCGTGAAATTCTCGAAGTCGAAATTGCTTACATCAAGGTGTGGCCACTGGCCTTTTCGATCTCGGCTTGCAGCTTGCGCATGCCGCGGATCCAGCGATCGTAGTCGGTGGCCTTGTGCGTCATGTACTTGGCCACGACCGCGTGCGGCAGGATCAGAAAAGTCTCCGCCGCCAACGCCTCGATCACCGAATCGGCGACTTGCTTCGGCTGCAAGGCTTCGGCCCGCAGAAACTCGCTGGCCGGACCGGCGTCGGGACGCATCAGCATGTTCGTGAAAACGCCCTGCGGGCAGAGGCACGAGACCTTGATCGCCGGTCCGTAAGTGATCGACAGCCACTCGGCCAGCGCCACTGCCGCGTGCTTGGTGACGGCATAGGGCGCCGAGCCGATCGAAGTCAGCAAGCCGGCGGCCGAGGCCGTCTGTAACAAGTAGCCCTCTCCGCGTTCGACCATGGCGGGCAGAACCGCGCGGGCGGCGTAGACGTGGGCCATCAAGTTGATGTCCCAGATTTTCTGCCAATCGGAATTCGGCGATTCGGGCCCTCCGCCCAAGGCAATCCCGGCATTGGAACAGAACAAGTCGATCGGACCGAAGCGATTGACGCTTTCATCGACGAGCCGACGCACTTGCTCCTCGTTGGCGACGTCGACGGCCACGGCCAGCCCGCCGATTTCACCGGCCACGTCGCGAGCCGCGGCCATGTCGAGATCGGCCACGACCACGCCGCGGGCCCCCTCGGCGGCGAACCGCCGGCACAGGGCGCGGCCAATGCCGTGAGCGCCGCCGGTGACGACGGCCACTTTGTCTTTGAGATGCATGAAAGGAATCCTTGCTGGCGGCACTGGCGCCAAACTTTTGCGCTAATTCGAGGCGCCGACGACTATTAGTGTTTTCGCAGTTCGAACTTGGCGATCGACTCGCGATGCACTTCGTCCGGACCGTCGGCCAGACGGAGCGTGCGGGCGCTAGCCCAGGCTTCGGCCAGGGGGAAGTCGCCGCTGACTCCGCCGCCGCCGTGGGCTTGAATCGCGCGATCCAAAACTCGCAACGCCATGTTTGGTGCGACCACTTTGATCATCGCGATTTCCGACCGCGCCACCTTATTGCCGGCCGTGTCCATCATGTAGGCCGCCTTAAACGTCAGGAGCCGGGCTTGCTCGATCTCGATCCGCGAGTCGGCGATGTCGGCGCGGATCGAGCCCTGCTCGGCAATCGGCTTGCCAAACGCGACTCGCTGCTTGACGCGGCGGCACATCAGCTCCACGGCGCGCTCGGCCAGCCCAACCAATCGCATGCAATGGTGAATCCGACCGGGGCCCAGCCGTCCTTGCGCGATCTCGAAGCCGCGGCCTTCGCCCAATAGCAGGTTCGAGGCCGGCACGCGCACGTTCTCGTAGTCGACTTCGGCGTGTCCGTGCGGCGCGTGGTCGTAGCCAAAAACGCTCAGCATCCGCTTGACCTTTACGCCCTTGGTGTCCATCGGCACCAGGATCATCGACTGCTGATTGTGCGGCTCGGCCTTGGGATTGGTCTTGCCCATGAAAATCACGATCTTGCAGCGCGGATCGCCGGCGCCAGAGCTCCACCACTTGCGACCGTTGATTACATATTGATCGCCGTCGCGCGTGATGCTCGACTGGATATTCGTGGCATCGGACGAAGCTACGTCCGGCTCGGTCATGGCGAAGCAGGAACGGATTTCGCCGGCCAACAGCGGCTTGAGCCACTGCTTTTGTTGTTCGGGGGTGCCATATTGCGCGAGCACTTCCATGTTGCCCGTATCGGGCGCCGCGCAATTGAACACTTCGGGCGCCATCGGCGAGCGGCCCATGATTTCGCACAGCGGAGCGTATTCCAGATTGGTCAGTCCTGCTCCGTGCTCGCGGTCGGGCAGAAACAAGTTCCAAAGTCCCGCCGAGCGGGCCTTAGGCTTGAGCGATTCGACGATTGCCGTGGGTTGCCAGCGATCGCCGGCGGAGATCTCCTCGTGCCAGCGCTTTTCGTTGGGATAGATGTGCTCGTCCATGAACGCCGCGAGCCGACTCTGCAGCTCTTTGACCTTGGCGGAATGCTCGAACTGCATACCGACATCTCCCTTCATAGGTTGGTTGAAAGCGTGCCGCGCGTCGGGGTGAGCGCCTATCACACGCGGCTCTAGCGCGCCGATCCTTGCACGGGATCGGCAGGCGGGGTACATTCTACCGAACGGACGGTAGGCACGCCAATGAGTCGCCGCCGGAATTTGCAGATGGCGTCCTCGACAGGCTCTCGCGCAGGAAAACCCCCGATGACCTCCAACTCACGTGAAAAGATTCTGGCAGATGTCGAGGCCTACTGCCAGGAGCTGCGCCCCATCGAAGAGCTGTGCTACCTCGAGCATCGCTATAACGAGGCCACGGTCTCGCTGGCCAAGAAGCACGGGCTGCTGGGCATTCCCGTGCCGGTCGAATACGGCGGCCGCGGGGCCGACGCCCTGACTTATGCCCGGTCCTTGGCCCGGATCGGCCGCGAGGGGACCGGCGTGCGGACGTTCTTTTCCGGCCAGACGTCGATCGGCCAGTATCCGATCATGCGATATGGCAGTGACGATCAACACGCCCGATACCTTCCCGCCTCGTGCCGGGGCGAGAAAATCCTGGCCTTTGGGCTGACCGAACCCGACGCGGGCTCGAACCCGTTGGAGATGACGACGACGTATCGCCGCAGCGGCGACAAGTATCTGCTCAACGGCGTCAAGTATTTGATTTCCAATGGCGGAATCGCCGACGCCGTGGTTTGCTTCGGCTATCCCGAAGATCGCACGGGCAAGGATCGGCGGATGAGCGCGTTTATCGTCGATACCGCGGGCGCGACGTTCGAGGCCGAAGACCTGCACGCCAAACCGGGCATGTTCACGGCCAACACGGGCATGTTCCAGATGACCGACCATCCGGTGCCGGTCGAGAACATGCTGAGCGAGGAAGGCAATGGCTTTCGCGTGGCAATGGGCGCGTTGGTTTCGGGCCGGCTGAGCGTGGCCTCGGGCTGTCTGGGCGTGATCGAAGACTGCCTGGCCGAAGCAATTTCTTATGCCCAGACTCGCGTGCAGCACGGCAAATTGATCGGCAAGCATCAACTGGTGCAAGAACACATCGCGATGATCGAGATGGACCGCGCTGGCAGCGACGCACTCGTGGAACGGGCCGCGATTGCCAAGAGTGCGAGCGACGCGGCGCTGGGCGATGCGAAGCTTTACGCCCATGCCGACTTTTGCGTGGCCGAAGCCAAGTTCTTTGCCTCGAACGCGGCCTGGGACGCGGCCGACCGGGCCGTGCAAATCTACGGCGGCCGCGGCTGGTCGGAGTTGTATCGTGTCGGGCGCCACTTGCAGGATGTGCGCGTGTGCCGAATCTACGAAGGAACCGACGAGATCATGAAGCTGAAAATCGCGTCGTCACTATTGGGCAGAGATTTCGCCGCGTTTGCTTGACGATCTTGTATTCTTCTCCGTGATCTTTGTGCCTTGGTGGTTCCTTGGCTGTGGAAGGTCAACCACAACGACACAACGGCTGAGATGCTACCGCGTCTGATGTCGAAACGTCTTGCCGTTGAGGCTAAGCGCGCCGGGTCCGCCGAACAGGATCCGCAACTTGACCTCGGAGCCCGCGCGGCCGCTGAAGCTGAGCCGGTGCCGGCCCGGCGCTAGGGCGACGGGTAGGAACTTCTGCTTGAAGTTGCCTTGCTGGCCGTCGTACAGCGAAGCCCCGTCCACGCTCAGTTTCATTTGTCCGTAGTGCCAGACTTGAAATTGATAGACGTCTTCGGTCGCGACGTCGAAAAAGGCCTGGCCGACGAAGGGCTGATTCTGTTCCAGCCCGGCCAGCGCGGGCCAGGCGGCATCGCGCGTGTCCTGTACGGTGACGACCTTGCCGCTGGGCAGCTTGAATGCCAGGCCCGCGGCCAGGTTTTGCGGGGCGTCTTTGAGTGCGGGCATCGCCTTGGGGGGTTCGACGACAATCTCTGTCGGCGGAGATACCGCGCGTTCGCGCGTGCCTTGCGTGCCGACCGCCAAGGCCTGGATTGAAACGGGTCCCAGTCCGAGCGTGCGCGGATTGACGGCCAGCTCGCCCTCCTCGCCCGAGATGACGCCCAGCGGCCGGCCGTTTTGCACCACGAAGACCTGCTTCATGCCTGGCGCCTTGGCCCGCACCGTCAGTGTCTCGTCCCAGCGCACGCGACCGGCCGGCACCGTGGTGAGCTCCATCCGATGGCCGGAATTATCGACCGTGACCGGCAGGATGAGACGGCCGGTGGTTTCGATCGGCGACGCTCCGACGGCCACGACGCGCAGCTCGTGATAACCGTCGGAGTCGGAGGTGGTATCCCATTTCAGACTCTCGCCGGGGGCAACCGACGCGACACGCCGCCCATCGACAAAAAGTTGAAACCGTTCGACGCTGCCCTCGTTTGGCACCTTGGCCGTGGGCGTCAGCACGATCGTGCCCGATACCTGGCCGTTCGGCTTGACACCGTCGGCTTGCACCGCGGGCACGCTGGCCCAGGGCTGGCACAACGGATCACCCACGATCAGAAGCTGGGCCGGAGCAAAGACCGATTGATAGTAGGCCTCGGCCAACGAACAGCCGCGGGCGTAATGGACGTGGAGCATGGGCCAGGGAAATTTTTCGGCCAGCGCCATGGGCTCGACGATCGTGCCGCTGGAGCCGGCCGCGCCATAGCGCAGGAATTCGCTGAGCGGGGTCTGCGGCGAGCCCTCGGCCATGATGCCGCCGAAGCTGGTGAAGTCTTCGCAGATCGCGCCCGGCAGAATCTTGCTCTTCGAGCTGGCCCAGGAGTAATCGGCGACGCCGATCATGGCGCCCGCCACGTCCGGGCGACCCATCGGCAAGGGAGTCGCGACCACGGCTGCTTTGACCCCCAGTTTCTTCAGTTCTTCGATGGCCGGCGCAAAGCCGTCGGCGCGGGCCTTGGAGCGCACGTCGGCCGTCTTGGAAAAATAGACCGTGCCGGGCGGACGCGTGCCGTCGGCCGCGGCGCTGCGCTGCAAGTAGGCGATGGCCTCGCGCACCGAGTTGCCGCGCCCACTAGTGACCGCCAACATCGTCGACAGCAGATAGGGCTGGCCGCCGGCTTCCTGGAGTTCTCCGGCCTCGCCCCAGCCGTACCAACCGCGAAAGCCGTGGGTGGGCAGTGCCGGCTCGCGTTCCACGAAACCACGCATGTAGTGGTTGATGCGCGCGTCCATGACGATTGGCAGCCTGGCATACACCAGGTTCCACAAGTACGTTGCCGAATTGAGCGAGCAAGCCGGGGTGGCATATGGCGGAAACTTCACCCCCCGGCCCGCGAAATCCTCGGTCAGGTCGATCGAGTAGGGGAAGTCGCTGGAATAGACGAGGTAATCGATCTGGTTCTTCAGTCCACGTCGGTCGAAGGCGTCCAACGACGGCGCCAAGATTTTCTCGCGAAACGTCTCCGCGTCGAGGCTTTCGAAGCCGCCGGTCCAGTCAATATAGGACACGTTGCTCGCGGGAATCTTCCGCAATTGGATGAAGTGATTGGCCACGGTCAGCGAGGCCCAACTGGCGGAGTTGACCACGAGAAACAGATTCTCGGGCCCGCCGCCTGCGCGGGCCAGGGAAGTGCCGCCGATGACGATCGCCAGCGCCGAGAGAACCGCCGACCGGAACAGGGTGCGCAGTGGTCGCATCGCTTTCATGAAGGACTCGTCTAGCCGTCGAGCGTTCGCAGTCTTCGCCGCAAGAAGTCGATCATACGGCGCATGCGTCGCTGGAGCTAGCGCCCCACGCGCTTGGCCGGGCCGGGGCAACGGGCGCCGCGAGATTCGCTCCTCCGGGCAATCGTTACTTCTTGCCCAAAGCGCGCTGGCTCTGGAAGAAACGGGTGAGGATCTGGCCTCCCTGTTCCTGCAGCACGCCGGGAACGATTTGGGGCCGATGGTTGAGCCGGGGGTCGCTCAAGAGCTGATAAAGCGTATGCACGGCGCCGCCTTTGGGGTCGGGCGCTCCGTAGACCACCACGGGGATTCGCGCCTGCAGAATCGCGCCGGCGCACATCGGGCAAGGCTCCAAGGTGACGTACAGCGTGCAATCTTCGAGCCGCCAGCTATTGAGCGCACCGGCGGCCTGCGTGATGGCGATCATCTCGGCGTGCGCCGTGGGATCGCGCAATTGCTCGCGCTGATTATGGGCCGAGGCAATCACGCGATCGTGCTGCACGATCACCGCGCCGACCGGCACCTCGCCTTCGGCCAGGGCAGCTTCAGCTTCGGCCAGCGCAATTCGCATGTAGTGTTCGTGCATGGCGATGTCTCGAATGGCTACGGCTGCTTCGGTTGCCGGCGGGTCGTTTAGGTGCGCAACGACGGTTCAGGTGCGAAGCGAAAGGGCCCGCATGTGCCGATCGGTTTCGCGATAAGCTTCCTCGACCCAGGACACGATTTTCTCGGGATCCGGGGAATATTCCAACTCAATCGAAACGGCCCGATCGCCCAAGTTCAAATTCTTGATCTCGCGCAGAAATGGCTCAAACGGCACGACGCCACGTCCCGGCGGCAAATCGCCGTGCACCTTGCCGTCGCAGTCCGACAGGTGAACGTGAGCCACTCGGCCTTGCAGACGGCGGATTTCCTCCGGCGGAACATGGGACAGAACCAGGTGCGAAATGTCGAGGTTGGCCATCACGTTGGGCAAACCAACGTCGTCCAGGAACCGCGACATGGTATCGACATTGTTGACCAGCGAGAGCGGAAACGGCTCCAGCTCAATCGCGATTTCCAAACCCAGTTCCGCTGCCCGAGAACCCAGCTCGCGCACCGCGTTCACGCCGAGCGTCCACTGCTCGGCGGGCGGAATCACCTCGCGATTCCAAATGTATTCGCCGATCACGAGCAGCACGTTTCTGGCCTGATAGGTGTGCGCCAGATCGAGATATTTCCCGGCGCGAGCGATATGAAACTTTCGCACGCTGGGATTGAAATCGATCAAGCCCACCGCCACGCAAGGGAGCGACACGATCGGCAGCCCCAGGCGGTCGCACTCGGTCTTGATGCGCGACAATTCCTGGGGGTCGGTGTCGAGCGGATCGACGAAGATATCGATCGTATCGAAGCCGATCTCCTTGGTCTTGCGCAGTCCGAACTCGGTCGGCTGCCCGGCCTGCACCCAGGCGGAATTGATTAATCCCAGCTTCATCGGCTCACTCGGCTAGCGTGGGCTGGGGTTGCTTCCACTGTTTGATTGCCGAGTCCGAGACCTTCGCCAGCGGCATATATCGTGGATGCCGCGATTCCTTGTAGGGGTCGTTGCGAGCCGCGTTGTAGCAACAGATCAATGACCAGCGAGGTTTCTCCGAGCGATTTTGGTCGGAACGGTGCAGCAGGTTGCAGTGGAAGAACAGCGCGTCGCCCGGCTCGGCCTCGATGTATTCCAGTTCCAGTCGCTCGAGTGCCGCCGTGACGATCTCCATGTCGGCGCCGGTCTGATCGCCCGTTTTGCCGTGCTCGATGCGGCCCATCCGATGCGACCCCTTGAGCACTTGCAGGCAGCCGTTTTCCTTCGTGGCCCGATCGACCGCGATCAGGCAACTGGCCAGCAGTGGAAACAGGCAGCCGTTGTTGTACCAATAGCCATAATCCTGATGCCATTCCCAGGCGCCGCCCACCCGGGGCTCCTTGAGCATCATCTTGGTGTGGTAGTGATAGACCTCGCCGCCGAGCAATTGCTGCATGCGGTCGACGATTCGCGGCGAGCGCGAGAACATGCCGTACAGATCGTCGCCGGCATGATTCCACAACGTCAACTTCGTGACTTGTCCGCTGGCGTCCTTGCGCCCGGCGGCGCCCGCGATCAGCGCTTGATCCTGTTTGGCATAACCGAGCAGGATCCGCATCTCGTCGGCGTCGAAGAGTCGCGGCACGAACAAATAGCCGGTCTCGTCGTAACGGGCCAATTCCTCGGTGGTGAAGGTGGCGGTTGCGGTCATCGTGCTTTCATCGAATCGAAATGGAATTCTCGTGAAATACGGCAGCCGTCAATTCGGGGCTGACTCGTGCCAGCGCATTCGATACCTTTATAGCACGTCGGCCGCCGGGTTTCAGCCGGTTCGACGAGGCCCTGTGCCTTCTGGGCCGACCGCCAGCGATTCACCGAGGATTCACTTCAGGACTATGGCGCAAAACTGGCGAAGTAACCGACTGAAGACGTGGGCCCTGGTGCTATTGGTCGCCTATTGGCTGGCGCTGTTCGTGGGCACGCACTTGCCGCGAGGGCCACACGAGCTATTGCCAAAGAACGTCTCCGACAAGCTGCTGCACCTGACGGCATACGGGGGCCTGGCGTTTCTCATCTGCCTCAATTGGTCGTTGCGCCGGCCGCTGGGCTGGCGACACGGCGCGATCGTGCTGGCCCTGCTGGCCGGCTTTGGCGCGCTGGACGAAGTGACGCAAATTCCCGTTGGCCGCGACTGCGACCTCTTCGATTGGACCGCCGACGTCACCGGCGCCACCGCGGGCGTGGGCCTGTTCCTGCTCGCCGCGAGCCTGTTTCGGCTACCGGAGCAAGACTCGGGGTCCGCATAGTCGCGTGCTTCCGCGCACAACCGGCCCGGCTTTCAGAAATTCGGAGTCGGTGGGCGATAGTCGGCCAGGTCGATCGAGCTGAACCATTCGATCGTCCGTTTCAGGCCGTCGCGCAGCGGAATGGTCGGCTGCCAATTGAGATGTTTTTTCGCCAACGAAATATCCGGGCGGCGGCGGGTCGGATCGTCGGCCGGCAGCGGGCGATTCACCAACTTGGATTTCGAGCCGGTCATTTCCAACACCAACTCGGCCAGTTCGCGTATCGTGAACTCGTCGGGATTTCCCAGGTTGACCGGACCGATGAATTCGTCCGGCCCGTTCATCATGCGGATCATGCCTTCGATCAGGTCGTCGCGGTAGCAGAACGAGCGGGTCTGCTGGCCCTCGCCGAAGATCGTGATGTTCTCGCCCGAGAGGGCCTGAATGATGAAGTTCGAGACCACGCGGCCGTCGTAAGGGTGCATCCGCTGGCCGTAGGTGTTGAAGATTCGCACGACGCGAACATTGACGCCGTTCGAGCGGTGATAGTCCATGAACAGCGTTTCGGCCATCCGCTTGCCTTCGTCGTAGCAGGCGCGGGGGCCAATCGGATTCACGCTGCCGCGATACGACTCGGGCTGGGGATGCACCTCGGGGTCGCCATAAACTTCACTGGTTGAAGCCTGAAGGATTTTTGCCTTGATGCGCTTTGCCAGCCCCAGCATATTGATAGCTCCCATCACGGAAGTTTTCATCGTCTTAATAGCGTTGTACTGATAATGAATAGGCGAAGCCGGACATGCCAGGTTATAGATTTCGTCCACTTCTATAAAAATCGGATCCGTAACATCGTGGCGGATCAGTTCAAAGTAAGGATTGCCCATCTGGTGTACAATATTGGCTTTCTGCCCCGTAAAATAGTTGTCGAG
>JANNQN010000092.1:0-21327 GCA_031400775.1 Planctomycetia bacterium
GAAGTCGGCGTATTGCGGGCTGAGCGAATCGTATTCGAAGCTGCGATTCTGCCGCGGCTTGTGCTCTTCCGACGCAGCCGGCACCACGCCGGGATTGATGAAGATGCCGATCACCGGGGGAATTTCTTTCTTGTGAATCAAATTGTCGAACACGATCGGCACGCGAAAGTCTTTTTTCGGATCGACGTAGTTGCCGCCATCCTGAAAGACCATCACGGGGGCGGGCCGGGCCGCGTCGTATTGCTTGGGCACGTACACCCAATAGTCGCGCTCCGTGCCCGGAAATACCTTGCTGGTCCAATGGTGCTCGGTCACTTTGCCCTCGGGCACGCCGGCTTGCTTTTCGGAGTCGGGGCCCAGGCGATAGTCATCGGCCGCCTGCAGGCTCGCGGAAATCGCGATCCAGGCCGCCAGCATAAGAAGCGTGCGATTCAAAACCGCCGGGGACTGTCCCGATTTTGCGCAGTCCGCGGAGCAAAATGGGACTGTCCCCTTCTCCGTGGCGGTTTTGAAATAGTCGTTTGGTGCCATCGGACCCGTGCCTTTGAATGGAGTGCCTGTGAAATTGTTGTTCGTTAGGCGCGATTGCTTGCGCGACTATTTATTATTCGTAGCAGCCGGCAGGATGTTCAGACCGCGGACGCCCAGGTCGAGGCGGAACACGCCGCCCTTGCCGCCCTCGGGCCCGAGGCCGCCGGTGACAAACAGTTGATCGAGCCGGGGACCGCCGAATGCCACATTGCTGGTCGTCACATTGCCGCCGGGATACCGCGCTAGCAGTTTCCCGTCCGGACTCAGCACTTGCAACTGCCGCATGCCGTAGTGCGCCACGTAAAGATTTCCGGCGTCGTCCAGGCACATGCCGTCGGGTTGATTGTCGATCTGTCCGGTGGAGGTATCCTTCTGGGGCAACTCGGCCAGCACCTGGCGCGGTCCGACTTTGCCCGGCGCAATCACGTCGTAGGCCAGCACGCGGTTCTTCTTGCTCTCGGCCAACAGCAGCCGCTTTCCGCCCGGTGTGAACACGATGCCGTTGGGAAACGCCAGCCCGCTGTCGACCAGGTGCGTTTTACCCTGCGGGTCGACGTAGTGCACGGTGCCGATCGGATTCACGTCGCTCGATTCGCCCGGATCGCTGAAATAGAATCCGCCGCTGGCGGCGTCGAGGGTCAGGTCGTTCGGGCCGCGCAGGGGCTTGCCGTCGCACTCGCGCGAGGCAGGTGCGAGCGACTTGCCGTCGGCCGACAGATGCAGCACGGCGTGTTGGCTGGCGTCGCACACAAGGTGCGTTCCATCGGCCAGGATCTTGTGGCCGTTGGGCGAACCGGTCTCGGCCCAGACTTTGTGCTGTCCATCGAGCGTGAACTGCTCGATCACTTTGCCGTGCGACACATATCCGCGTCCGCGATGGTCGAACACCACGCCTTCGCAGTAGTGGTCGACCTCGAAGAGCGGCACGGCCTTGACCGCCGCCGCATCGGGCAGATCGCCGGCAAACACCGCGGGTACAAGCGGGGTGAACCAAGAAAAGGCGGTTATGGCTATAATGACGACTGATCCAACACGCTGCATAAGACAAATCTCCGGGAATCTTGCCGCACTAGTCGGCGATTCGCCGCTGCGACCGCCCAAGGCAGGTCCAAGCTAACCCGCACAACCGCGGCTGGCAAGCGTCCGGGGACGGCTGGGGCTTGCTTTCGGTTGTAGACTTGCTTCAGACGGCCGGCGTCGGCCACTCGGTGGCCAAAAACGGAAATAATTTCGCACTTTCTCGATCGAGTACGATGCGGCTCCTGAGCTACAACATCCACAAGGGCATCGGCGGCCGCGATCGTCGCTACGATCTTCAGCGCGTGATCGGTGTGATCGAGGAGGAGAATCCCGATCTGATCTGCCTGCAAGAGGTCGATCGCGAAGTTCGCCGCAGTCGCTTTCACGACCAGCCGCAGCTATTGGCCAAGCACTTTAACGCCGTCGGCCACCTCTGCCAGACCACCGTACGGCTCAAGACGGGCTGCTACGGCAACGTCATTCTTTCCCGCTGGCCGATCCACTCCTGCCACCAGATCTCGCTGCGCTTCGGCGCCAAGAAGCCGCGCGGCGCGCAATTGGTCGTGGTCGATTCGCCCGAGGGGCCGCTGCAACTGGTACACTGGCACCTGGGGCTGGCCGAGAAAGAGCGTCACTGGCAGGTGAATCACCTACTCACTCACCACGTGCTGCGACACGCCCAGACGCTGCCGGTGCTCGTGGCCGGAGACTCGAACGACTGGCGCAACACGCTGGCGGCGGGTCCGTTTGCCCGGCACAACTTTTTGCAGGCCACGGCGCCGATCTCGCGCTTCCGCACGTTCCCGGCGTACTTCCCAATGGGTTCGCTCGACAAAGTGTTCTATCGGGGCGACGTCTTTGTGCGGCACACCCGCGTGGTCCGCACGGCGCTCGCCAAACGGGCCTCGGACCATCTGCCGCTGGTGATCGACTTCCACCTGTCCGAGGCCTACCTGACGGCCGCCAACGGCCAGGCCGAATAGAGTCGCGACCGGCACGGACACGCCAAAAAACTGGCGCGCTTAAAGAAGTCGCGCGTTCAATCGCCCGCAAGCGCGTCTTTGATCAGCGCATCCATGTCCAACTCGCCGGTCTCCATCGCATCGAAGACACTGTCGCGATTAATCTTGGAGTCGAAGCGGTCGAGTCGCTCGAGAATTTTTTCGATCGCCGCCGGCGGATATCCGCGCTCGGCGAGCCACTGCTGGATTTCGGGTCGGTCGGTCGACATGAATGCTTCTGGCCTCGCAACGAGAAGTGCAAAGAACGAATAACTACTGATGTGCGATCGCGGTTATCGACTCTCTGGGACCATCGACCAACGACTAAAGATTACGAAGACAACTAACCACGGAGAGCACGGAGGACACGGAGAATTCAAATTACAAGATTTCGATCTCCTCGTTCTCTGTGTCCTCCGTGCCTTGGTGGTAACTCTTCCTATCTGCAAATTGCGACCTAGCCATCGATTCTAATCGCCGTCAGCCGCGCAAACAATCCGAGCGCGCTAGCCGCAGCGACCGGCAGCGTTTCTCGCGGCAAATCGCTCACAACGTCAGAGTCTCGCTGCCGCGGCCTTGCTGAATCAGGGGCACATACGTCTCCAACTCGCGGGCCGTGGCCGGATCGGTCAAGTCGACCGTGGCCCGTCGCTCGGCCGAAAGATACGCCGCCATCGTCAACCGCACGATTTCCACGCCGTAGTTCCAATCCAAAAGCGGCGGCCGCCCCAACGTCAGCGCCGCCACGGCATCGTCGTTCTCGTCGCTGTAGCCGTACAAATCGGCCTCGTTGCTTTGCACGGCCAGCAAGCCGCGGCTGGCCTGCGACTTCTCCAGCGCCACTTCGGCGCTGGCTGCGGAGGTGGCGGCGGCGTCGCCGATGAAGATTTCCAGCGGCGAACGGAGCGTATTCATTTCAAAGGCATAGCCCGGGCCGATCCCATCCAGCGCCAGTCGCAGTCCCTGTTTGTCGTACATCCAGGAAACGGTGAACTGGCTTTTGACGTGCCCGCCCGTTTCGGGATTTTTGTACGTGACCATGCCGGTGGCAAAATCTTCGGCGGGCGTGCGGCTGTAGTCGACGCCGTGCGTGTCGAGCAGTTGCTTGCGCCAGCGCGGCTGTCCCCACTTGAGCAGCGCCAGATCGGCCGACACGCTCTGCGGTACTAGGAAGCGCGGGCCCTTGCCCGGCGGAGTCAGCGCATACCATCCAACGGCCAGGCAGTGGCAGCCCATGTCGCTCATCACGCCGCCGCCTTGCCGCGTGGGATCCCAGAACCAGGGGTTATGCGGGCCCGCGTGCTCCTCGGCCGAACGCGCCAAAAGCGGCGGACCCATCGCCTGCATGATCGGCTCGAGCTGCGCGCGCGTGGCCTGCATCGACTTCATGTGCAACTGATTTTCGAAATAGATGTGCGGCAGCTTGGCATCTTCGACCAGCTTGAGCACGCGGCGAGCCTCGGCCAAATTCCGCGCCAGCGGTTTTTCGCAAATGATGCCCTTGAGCCCCGCGCCGGCCTTGACCGCCTGCACGACTTCTTCGACCATTTCGACTCGAGCGAAGTTGGGTGCAAAGATCGCGATCACGTCCACATGCGGCGCCATCTCGCTGATCGAGCCAAAGATCCGCCCCTCGCCCAGGCCATGTTCGCGCACGTAGGCCGCCAGGGCCTCGGGCGGACGACGCGAGACCAGGCCCGCCACCTCGACGCCGCGAACTTGCCGCAGGGCCCGCAATTGAAAGGTGGAGATAAACCCGCCGCCGACGATGCCGTAACGCAAGGGCTTCATGAAATCTCTCGGTAGATGGGTAGTGGGCCAGTTTGAAATCAAGGTTTTAGCGGGTGGGGCTACCAGCCGAACACGTAGTCGCACAAAAGTAGAATCGCGACAGCCGGCACCCAAACCGCAAGAAAGAGGAGCACCGCCCACGCGACCAGCTTCCTGCGATCGACGAACCAGGACCGCGTAAACCGCTTTGGAAATTCCTCGTTTGGACGTGCCGCGCGAAATCTTAGCGGGAATCGGATTCGCATTCCCCCATCATAACCGACCGGGATTGCGAGGCGGAGGCGGGACGCCCTGAGGGCTTGGCCCTATTCACTCGGGTGGGCTGATTTCCAGTCCCATATGTCATGCCTTGGCATGACAGGATTCGTCAACCGACGTTCCGCGTCACGCTTAAAGCGTGACCTACAGGACTACATGCCGCCACAACCCCGCAACCGCTCGCGGGCATGCTCCGCCCAGGCGCCGTGCGGTTCCAGTTCGAGATATTCGAGCCAATGCTCGCGGGCTTCGTCGAGCCGGCCCAAATCTTCCAGCGTGTCGGCCAGGTTGTAGTGCGCGTCGGCATAGCGCGGGTTGAGCCGCAGCGCGCAAAAGTAGGCCGCGACAGCCGCCTCGTTTTCGTCATCGTAGGAAAGGACCGTGCCCAAGTTATTCCAGGCTTCCCAGAAATCGGGATCCAACTCCACGACTTGCCGATAGCGTTCGCCCGAGCGGGCATACTGCCCTAGCGAATACAACAGGTTGGCCAAATTGAAGCAGGCTTCGGCCGTCGGGCCGCCAACGAGTAGGGCCTGGCGAAAGGCGTGTTCCGCTTCCGGCAAACTGCCGCGGGCCTCGGCGGCAACGCCGATCTCCGACCATTCTTCCGGAGTATGCACTTCATGCGCCCAGGGGAGCGACATGGGCGATGGATCGGCCGATGCTGTCGAAAAGTCGAACAGCAATTGCCCGCCGGGCTCGGCCAGTTGCCCATTGTCGAGCCGGACGACCAACCGCGATCCATGTTCCAGCGTCGTCAATTGGGCCAGGGGCGGTTCGATGTCTCCCAACCAGTAGCGCAACTGCCGCAGACTCTGTCGCAGCCGAGTGGCGGTGACTCCGGAGCGCATCAGGTCGCACAGAGTCTTCGCTCCCGCAACCTGGCAAAAGTCGAAAAAGTGGATCCCGTCCTGCGTGGCCACCGGCTTGATGAGCCCGGCCCGCAGCCAGGTTGTCAGGCGATCGGTCGAAACATCGACGAGTCGCGCCAATTCGCGCAGCGTCGAGTGCCGTTGGATGCGCCCGCTGGGGCGATGCAACCGAGCCAGCAATTCTTCCTCGGGAAGAATGCGGATATCGAAGCCCTGCTTCGCCAGGGCCAGGGCCTTGCGGAGCGTGCGCGTCGGTCGCCCGTCCTCGCCCAGCGGCCAGCCGTCGCGCCCGACAATCACGATCGTCGGACTGCGGGTCACCGTGCGGGCGACAATCCCGCCGTGAGCCACGATCAGCTCGGCCGCTTCGGCACGCGTCATCGAAGCCAACCGGCCAGCCACTGCAACGCGCTTTCCTTCCAGCCAATTCGCGGTGCTCAGCGTGCGAACCACGTTGCCACTCCCGGCGTTGCCAATCCCCACGTCGCCACACCATCGCCATCCTGCGATCCGTACGCCTGCGCGCCCTCATTAAACCCCAGTCGCGATAGCACTGCAAGCAATTGGGCCTCTCTTGGTGGCGAAGAGGCACTTCGCCCGGAGATTCGTTTTGCTTCGTCACGCACGACGGCCGATTCAAGATAGAGGCAACTTGCGTGTCTCATTTCTGATTTCATTCGCACGGCGCCGCTAGTGAATCCGTGCTAGCGGGTTGGCCCAAGTCACATCGCACGATCGGAGACTTATGCCGATGACCGGACGGCACCTTGGCTGCGCTCTGCTGCTTGCGAGCGCCATGATCCTGCTGTGTTGCAATGCGATTGGCGCCGAAGAGGGACCGATTTTGCCGGGTCTCGATGCGATTCCGCAATCGCCTCCCTATGTGACCGATCCATCAGCCGCCGACGCCACTCCACGAACACGGCGGACTCCGCGTCCCGCAAAGCCGCCAGCGGACGTCGAGCGCGAGCGCCCACAACCTCATGACGCTGCAAACTCGCCCGCTCCGGGAGGTGAATCGGCGCCGGACACCCACGCACCGAGCGCCAAACGGTCAGGCATCCGTGGGCTGTTGCCCGAGAAACCAGCCGACCGACCGCCACTTACCCGAAGTCTGGAAAAACCAGATCCGAATCGAGGGAAATCGCTCGGCCGTGCGCAGGACGCACCTCGCAGCGCGCCCGGCAAGCCGAGCGATGCAATGTCTAAGCGCCGAAATCCAAGCGACCCGCGCGCGCCCGAGCGCGCCGCGATCGGCGATCGCCGCGAACCACTGGCCGATCCCTGGGGGGCGAGTCGCCAGCCGACCGATCCCCGCACGCGCTCGGCGCTGGAGCGCGAAAAGGCCTGGCGTGCGGGGCAAAATGCGGCGCCCGCCGCCAACGCCCGCAGCCCACGACCGGGTTCAACTGCGCCACAACAATCGCCGCCAAGAGCGCCACAGGCGGGACGGCAGCCAGGCAAGCCGGCGCCAGCATCGCCTCGAACCGGCCAACCCTCGGGCAGCCGAGTTGCGCGGTGACTCGGCAACGCTGCTTGGACGAAAACTTGGCGCTCTACAAGTAGCGCTCCAGAATTCTCCTGCTCGTAGCATCGAGTTGGCTCAGGTCGTCGACCAGGTAGCGGACGCCCTGCGAATCGATGACCAGCGCGCGTTCGGCTGACAGTCGCCGGACGTCGTCGCTGGTATTGAGCATGAAGCGCGTCGCGCCGCGATCGGTTTCCACTTCCCACTGCGTGGGCTCGGTGTCGGCCGGAACGCTGAGAATGCGTCGGATGAGCGGCACGAATTCGCGGCGGGCTAGGTCGCGTTCCAAAACGCTCCGCGTCTCCGCTGGCAGCGCGCCGAGATCTTCGACGAAGGCCAATTCACGCCCCCGGACGTCGCAAATAGAAATCCAACGGTCCGGATCCGAGATCGGAAAGCCTCGCACGGGCTCGACCGACTCGTGCCGCACGCCGTCGGCATCCACCAGCAACAGCCGGCCGAAGGCATCATGCGCAAGCACAACGCCCGTCGCCTTGTCGGCGGAGTTGATATGCGACGTGCTGGCACCGCGTGAACTTTCCATGGTGATCCCTAACTCTTGCACGCTAAGTTTCTTGTTTTGCGCCCCTGCCCCAAATAACCGCCTGCGAGATCGGCGAGATCAGCGGGGCAATTGGCATACCCTCGCTTGACGCTGCGGAAACGGCAAGGGCAGGCTGAAACTGGATGTCATCAAAATGACTCAATTGATATCAAACTGATGACACAATTCACTATCTGCCGAGAACCCCAAAACGCTAGTTTTGCCAGGGCTCGTAGTTTACTCTATTTCTCTGGCGTTGCGGAACTCCAACAGCCACTCAGGCTTGAATGTCTGCGTGGATGGGCTCGATGCAGGTATCGGCCGCGACCGGCTGGCGGTCGGCACGGCACCTGCTTTACACCTGGGTGGCAAAGTGTGCCGTGGCTCGCGGTCTATTCCGTCGGCGGGCCAGGGCATGCATTACCACCCCTGACAAGTCGATATGAAGTTGATCGCTGCGAATCGTCCGGCTCCATCCTGAGCCGGAGGGTGCGCGTGGCCAGCGTGAGATTAACGGATTGATTCAATCCCTCCCTTTCAGGACATCTGTTCTAGTCGGATGCACTTGATAACTCGACAGTGGCGGACGCCGTCGAGAGCCGTAGGCGGCATGGGGCGGACAAAGGTTGAGGCACAACCTTGCACAGCATCTGGAGCGTGTGACGATTTATGGAAATTCGGAAAGTACTCGCACTTCGCGGTCCCAACATTTGGGCCAATTTCCCGGTGCTGGAAGCCCGGGTCGATCTCAAGGAGCTCGCCGACAAAGCATCCGACGAATTGCCCGGATTCAACGAGCGACTGACCGCGTGGCTGCCCACCCTGGTCGAGCACCGTTGCAGCGTCGGTCAACGGGGCGGCTTCATCGAGCGGCTGCGCCGCGGAACTTACCTCGCACATATCCTAGAGCACGTCACGCTTGAGCTTCAGAGCCTCGCCGGCACGTCGGTGGGATTTGGCCGCGCCCGAGAAACGTCCGAAGATGGCGTCTATAAAGTCGTCGTACAATACAAAGAAGAAGAGTTGGCCCGCGCTTGCCTGGCGACGGCTCACCGGCTCTGCCTGGCCGCCATCCATGGCACCCCATTCGACGTCGCCGGCGAGATCAAGAAACTCGAGGCCCTGGGCCATGAAGTGTGCCTGGGCCCAAGCACCGGTTCGATCGCCCGGGCCGCCGAGGCCCGTGGCATTCCGGTGCGGCGGTTGAGCTCCGGCAGCCTGGTGCAATTGGGATACGGTTCGCGCCAACGCCGGATTTGCACCGCCGAAACCGACCGCACCGGCGCCATCGCCGAATCGATCGCCCAGGACAAGGAATTGACCCGCACCCTGCTGGCGCAAGTTGGCGTGCCCGTGCCGAGCGGCCGAACGGTCAGCGACGCCGAGGACGCCTGGAAGGCGGCCCTCGAAATCGGCGTGCCCGTCGTCGTCAAGCCGCAATACGGCAACCAGGGGCGCGGCGTTGTGACCAACCTGATCACGCGCGAGCAAGTGCTGAGGGCCTATGCCGCGGCGAGTGAGGAAAGTTCGCGCATCCTGGTCGAAAAGTTCGCACCCGGCGACGACTACCGCATTCTCGTGGTCGGCGACAAGATGGTGGCGGCGGCCCGTCGCGAGCCGGCCCACGTGATGGGCGACGGTTGCTCGACGATTCGCCAGTTGGTCGACGAGGTCAATGCCGACCCGCGCCGCAGCGACGATCACGCCACGGTGCTGACGAAAATCAAGCTGGACCCGATCGCGTTGGCCCTGCTGGCCGAGCAAGGCTTCACGGTCGACTCGATACCGCAAGTGTTGACCCGCGTGTTGATCCGCCGCAACGCCAATTTGAGCACCGGCGGCACGGCGGCCGACGTAACCGATCGGGTCCATCCTGAAGTCGCCGAGCGAGCCGTGGAAGCGGCCAAGATGATCGGGCTGGATATCGCGGGCGTCGACATCGTCGTCGAGGATATTTCCAGGCCGCTCGAATGCCAGAATGGAGTGATCGTCGAAGTCAACGCCGGTCCCGGACTGCGCATGCATTTGCAGCCCTCCTCGGGCACGCCCCGAGCGGTGGGCGAGGCGATCGTCGAGAGCCTGTTTCCCGGCGACCAGTCCGGACGCATTCCGATCGTGGCCGTCACCGGCGTCAACGGCAAGACGACCACCACCAGGTTCATCGCACACATCATTCGTTCGCTGGGCAAGAAGGTCGGCATGACCTGCACCGATGGCATCTTTATCAACGAGCGGCGCATCGAAGCCGGCGACTGCAGCGGACCGCTCAGCGCGCAAGCCGTGTTGGCCAATCCGATGGTCGACGTCGCGGTGCTGGAGACGGCACGAGGCGGCATCTTGCGAGCCGGGCTGGGCTTCGACCGCTGCGACGTCGCCGTGGTCACGAATATCGGAGAAGGCGACCATCTGGGCATTTCCGATATCGAGACCATCGAGAAGCTGGCTGCCGTCAAGCGGACGATCGTCGACGCGCTGGCACAGGACGGTACGGCCGTGCTCAAGGCCAACGACCCGCTGGTCGCGACGATGGCCCGCGGTTGCCGGGCTTCGGTTATTTTCTTTGCGCTTCGCGGCGACGACCCGATGATCTTGGCCCATCGCCAACTCGGCGGCCGCGCGGTATTCGTGCGGAACGAAACGGTGATCGTGGCCGAAGGGGACGTCGAGATCCCGCTCGTGGCGCTGGCAAACGTGCCGCTGACGCACGGGGGCCGAATTACCTTTCAAGTGGAAAACTGCCTGGCCTCGGCCGCCGCGGCCTGGGCGTTGGGTATCTCGCGCGACGCGATCCGAGCCGGCTTGGAATCGTTCGCCGCCGATCTCGAGAAGGTGCCCGGGCGGTTCAACCTGCTGGAAATCGGCGGAGCCACCGTGATCGTCGACTATGGGCACAACGTCTCGGCGCTGTCAGCCCTGATCGAAGCCATCGAGCAGTTTCCGCAAGAACGGCGCACGGTGGTTTACTCCGCCGCCGGCGATCGTCGCGATTGCGACATGATTCGCCAGGGCGAGCTGTTGGGTCATGCCTTCGACCGCGTGATTCTCTACGAAGACCACTACCTGCGCGGCCGAGCCGAAGGCGAAATCATGAACTTGTTCCGACAAGGTCTGGCCGACGGCGAGCGAGTGACCGACGTGCAGCAATTCAAGGGAAACATCCGCGCCATCGAAAGCGCCCTGCGGCACGTGCGGCCGGGCGATCTGCTCGTCCTACAGGCCGACAAGGTCGACGAGACGATGGAGTTTCTCCGCAAGTTCCTGGCGGCCGATGGCAAGGGGCACGAGATCGATTTGCTCGAAGCCATGGAAGTGCCTTCGCCCGACGCCGCGATTTACTACGCCTCGCAGATTGTCGACTAAGATCATCCGCAAGCGTTGGTTCCGACCACTAACCCGACGCTCCAGCGAGGGAGATTCGACGTAAATCCCTGGCTCGCGCGTCGGGTTAGTGGGAATGCCGATGAAGTCGCCACTCGCGGTGTTCACGCCGCGCCTGTCAGTGATACAATCTCGCGTGGTGCGATTGCTTGGTGCTCGCGCCGCTCGGAAATGACCACGGACACTCGGGCCCGGCATTGTTGTTACGAGATTCGCGTAGTTTGTTTGGGGCTCTCATCGGCGACGGGCGACCCCTGATCGCTTTCACCGGCCTGTGCCTCGCGCTGTCGGGCGCGTTCGCCATCTTTCAGGCCGCCACCGGCCATTTCCTGCCCCACGACACCGAATTCCTGCAAATGACGCCGCAGGAGTTGTGCCAGGTCAACGAGTGCCGCGTCGTGCACTTCATGGTTCACGATCGGGTGAGCTTCGGCGGGGCGCTGTTGGCCATTGCCGCGCTGTACCTGTGGTTGGCCGAGTTCCCGCTCCGCGCCGGCGAAGCCTGGTCCTGGTGGGCCTTGGTGGCCAGCGGCATCGTGGGCTTCGGCAGTTTCCTGTCCTACCTGGGCTACGGCTATCTCGACACCTGGCACGGAGCCGCCACGCTGGCCCTGCTGCCTTGCTTTATCGTGGGACTGGTCCGCTCACGGCGACTCATCGTGGCAAGCAACGGCGACGACGGTACCTGGCGAGCCTTATTGCGATCGAACGATGAAATTCACTGGACGTCGCCTGCCGGGCTGGGCCGTGTTTGCCTGCTGATGGCCGCCTCGGGCATGATCGGCGGCGGCTCGACGATTCAATTCGTCGGCGCAACCAGCGTGTTCGTCGATACCGACCTGGAGTTCATCGGCCTCTCTCGCTCGCAACTCAACGCGATCAGCCCCCGGCTCGTGCCGCTGATCGCCCACGATCGGGCCGGATTTGGCGGCGCCGTCGTGACCGCGGGCCTGCTCACGCTGGCTTGCGTGTGGTGCGCGCGGCCCTCACGATCGCTTTGGCAGGCGCTGGCCGCGGGCGGGTTTTTCGGCTGGGCCGCCGCGATCTTCGTGCATCCGGCGATTGGCTACACCGACGTATTGCACCTGACTCCAGCCGTGGGCGGCGCGGTGATCTTCTGCGTGGGATTGGCGCTTACGCGCCGCGCGATGTATTCTGCTTCTAGCTGAACGCCTTTCCGCAGCCGATGCCGCCCCTTACATCCGCCAGTTGTCCGGCAACACAGCGCCCTTTTGTATACAGGCGATGCCGTCGCGGATGACGGCCTCGGGGGTCTCTTCGCTCGTGTCGACGCCCCGATCGTTGGCGATCCGCACATTGCGGCCGATGCGACAATTCTTGTCGATGATGGCGCCTTCGATCACCGTGCCCGCGCCAATGCCCAGCAGAGGCTGCCCCGCCGCCGTGGCCGCCAGCGCGCCCGTGGCCGATTCGTATTCGTCATTGCCCATCAGGATCGAGTTGCGAATCGTCACGCCCCGCTCGATCCGGCATCGCAAGCCGATCACGCTGTTCTCGATCACCACGCCCTCCTCGATCGCACAGCCGTCGGCGATCAGGCTTTGGCGAACCGTGACCCCGTCGAGCCGCGAGGGAGGCAGAAATCGGGCCCGGGTGTAGATCGGCGCCGTGCCCACGGCCAGGTCGAACGGACGATTCTGCGCCGCCAGCGCCAGGTTGGCATCGTAAAACGAGCGGATCGTGCCGATGTCCTCCCAGTATCCGTCGAACAAGTGGACCTGCACGCGGTGCGTGCGCGTGGCGGCCGGAAAAATCTCGCGGCCGAAATCGTGATAGTCGGTTTTGACCAGCAGCTTGACCAGCGCCTCGCGATTGAACAGGTAAATGCCCATGCTGGCCAGGCAGTCGCGTCCCTGGCTTGCGATTCCTCGGGCGTCGATCCAGGCCGGATCCATCCGCACCATGTCGATTTCCTTGTCGGTCTGCGGCTTTTCCAGAAAACCGGCCACGCGGCCGTTTTCGTCGACCCGCATCAGGCCCATGCTGCGGGCCGTCTGGCGGTCCACCGGCATGGCGGCGATCGTCACGTCGGCGTTGCTGGCCTCGTGCGAGGCCATCATCTCCTGAAAGTTCATGCGATAGAGTTGATCGCCCGAGAGAATCAGCACGTGCTCGTACTCGGCCTGATCCACATAGCGGAGATTCTGCCGCACCGCGTCGGCCGTGCCTTGATACCACGTGGCGGCGTCGAGGGTCTGCTGGGCTGCCAGGATTTCGACGAAGCCGGCGCTGAACTGATCGAAGGCATAAGCCCGGCGGATGTGCCGGTGCAGGCTCACCGAATTGAATTGCGTGAGAACGTAGATTTTTGTCAGGCCGCTATTGATGCAGTTCGACAGCGGAATGTCAATCAACCGATACTTTCCGGCCAGCGGCACGGCCGGCTTCGAGCGGTACTTGGTGAGCGGATAGAGTCGCGTTCCCCGGCCACCGCCGAGAACGAACGTGAGAACATTGCGCATGCAGATTCCTTTTGAGTACCGCTCGAGACGATCGGTTTCTTCTTACTTCGTGACGAAATTCACCATCCGACCCGGCACGACGACCACTTTGACGACTGTCTGGCCCGCGAGCAGCTCGGCGATGCGCGCGTCGGCCCGGGCCGCCTGCTCGGTGGCCTCGGCGCTGGCTCCCAGCGGGACCGTGACACGAGCGCGGAGCTTGCCCTTGATTTGCACGGGAATTTCCACATTGTCTTCGCGAATGGCGGCCGGATCGAACACGGGCCACGGCTCGTAAGCCAACGTCTTCTCGTGGCCCAACAACTGCCACAGCTCCTCGGCCATATGCGGCGCGAGCGGCGAGACGAGCAGCACGAGCGTCTGCATCGCGGCCCGCGGACGCACGTCGCACTTGAGGAAGTAGTTGGTGAACTCCATCATCTTGGCGATGGAGGTGTTGAACGACATCCGCTCGATATCCTGCGTGACGCCTTGAATCGTCTTGTGCAGCACGCGGTTCTGCTCGGCCGAGAGCTCGACTTCGCGGACGGCCGGATTCAACTCCAACTGCTCGCTGCGTTCGCTGGTGATCATCCGCCACACGCGATCCAGAAATCCGCGCACGCCGTTGACGCCGTCCATGCTCCAGGGCTTGGTGGCCTCGAGCGGACCCATAAACATTTCGTACAGCCGCAGGGCATCGGCGCCGTATTCGCGCACCACGGTGTCGGGATTCACCACGTTGCCCCGGCTCTTGGACATTTTGTGGGCCCGGCTTTCGAGCCGCACCTCGGGGCGAGCTTTCAGCACGAAGGCCTCGCCGGTCTTTTCGGCCTGCTCGAAAGGAACTCGCGCGGATTTGACCGGCTGGCCCGACGCTTTCAACAGCAGATTGCCCTCGTCGCTGGAGTCGATCTCCGCGGCGCTGGCCCAGCCGCCGTCGGCAGTCTGGTAGCCGGTCAGTTCCATCTCGCCCAGGATCATGCCCTGGTTGACCAGTTTTTGAAACGGCTCGGCGCCCGACACATACCCGCGATCGAACAGCACCTTGTGCCAGAAACGGGAGTAGAGCAGATGCAACACGGCGTGCTCCGCGCCGCCGATATAGATATCGACCGGCATCCAGGCCTTTTCGAGCTCACGATCCACAAGCGCCCCGGCATTGCGCGGGTCGAGAAACCGCAAGTAGTACCAGCACGACCCGGCCCATTGCGGCATGGTGTTGGTTTCGCGCTTGTAGCGGCGCCCGTCGATCGTCTGAAACAGCCACTCGGGCGGCGCTTGCTCGAGCGGCGGCTCGGGACTGCCGTGCGATTGAAACTTTTCCAACTCCGGCAGGTCCACCGGCAGTTGCTCGGGAGGCACGACCCGCATCAAACCGGTCAAGTTTCCCTGCGCATCCAACTCGTGCAAAATTGGAAACGGCTCGCCCCAAAAATGTTGCCGGCTGAACAGCCAATCGCGCAGCTTGTAGTTGACCGCCTTCCTCCCCTGTCCGCGCGCGGCCAGATCGGCCGTGATTTTTTCTTTGAACTGATCGGTCGGCAGCCCGTTGTATGGACCCGAGTTGATCGCGGTCCCCTCGCCGGTAAATACGGCCTTACCGGCCAGCACGGCGTCGCGGTCGACTCCGGCGGTTTCCGGCGGATCGACTACCGGCACGATGGGCAGCGAATACTCAACGGCGAATTCGTAATCGCGCGTGTCGTGAGCCGGCACGGCCATAATCGCGCCTGTGCCGTAGCTGGCCAACACGTAGTCGGCAACCCAGACCGGCACCGGCCGCGACGTGACCGGATTGACGGCGAACGAGCCGGTGAACACGCCGGTCTTTTCCTTGGCCAGGTCGGTGCGATCCAGATCGCTCTTGCGCGCCGCCCGTTCGCAGTAGGCTTGCACCGCGGCGGCCTGCTCGGGGCGCGTGAGCCGCGTCACGAACGGATGCTCGGGCGCCAGCACCATGTACGTAGCGCCGTAGAGCGTATCGGGCCGCGTGGTATAGACGCGAATCGCCGCATCTCCGGCCGAGCGCGGAAATCCGCCAGTCGAGCGCGCGGCACGCCAGGCTTTCACATCGGCGCCCGACATCTTGGCCTGCCCGTCGGCTGCGGCCTGGCCGATGAAAAAGTCGACCTCCGCGCCCGTGCTGCGACCGATCCAATTGCGCTGCAGGGCCTTGATGCTCTCGGACCAGTCGAGCTTGTCCAGATCGTTTTCCAGCCGGTCGGCATAGGCCGTGATCCGCAGCATCCACTGCCGCAGCGGAAGCCGCACGACCGGGTGCGAACCCCGTTCGCTCAGGCCGCCAATGACTTCCTCGTTGGACAACACCGTGCCCAGCGCCGGGCACCAGTTGACCGGCGCCTCAGACTGATACGCCAGGCGATGCTCATCCTGGTAGCGGCGGACTCTCTCGGCGCCGGCGGCCGTAACATCGGCCGGAATTGGCAACTCGGCAATCGGTCGGCCTCGCTGCTCGGCGTCGTCGAACCAGGTGTCGAACAGCACCAAAAAAATCCACTGGGTCCAGCGGAAGTATTCGGGATCGGTCGTGGCCAGTTCGCGGTCCCAGTCGTAGCTGAAACCCAGCATCTGCAATTGCCGGCGAAACGTGGCGATGTTCTTCTCGGTCGTGACGCGCGGCGGCGTGCCGGTCTTTTTGGCGTGCTGTTCCGCGGGCAGCCCAAATGCGTCCCAACCCATCGGGTGCATGACGCTGCGCCCGCGCATCCGCTCGAAGCGACAGATGATGTCGGTCGCGGTATAGCCCTCGGGATGGCCGACGTGCAATCCGTCGCCGCTGGGATAGGGAAACATGTCGAGCACGTACAGCTTGCGATCGCCCGGCAGGCGCGGCGCGGCGAACGTCTTGTGCTCGGCCCAATAGGCTTGCCACTTGGGTTCGATGACAGCGGGGTTGTAACGGGGCATGACGCCGGATCTTTGCAGAATTTAAGAATTGGAATGCTTGCTTGCGCCTCGCCTTGGCGCTCGCTTGCAGAGGCCCCAAGAGACGTACGGGAAGTACGCGATTCTACTAGCTCGGGCGCTAGCGGCAAAGGCTAACTCATTGCGTCCCGCACCTTTGAGGCCGGGATGCAGGCGGCTGAACATTGCCCAACGGCGAGTGCGGGGGTACGATGACGCAAACCGCGAGGGCGGCGCGTCCGCCGAATTTCGCAAATCAAACCAGCGCACTCCATTGCTGTGGCCAACTCAATGACAACACCCATTCAATCGCGGCGCGTCTTCAACCAACAGGCATTGGGATCGCTTTTGACTTTCTCGCTGTTGGAGACCCTGTTTCGCCACGACCTGTTGGCCGACGACGTCCGTCCCAACGCCGTGCGCTGGCTGGCCGACGTCAACCAACTGGGTCGCGACCTGAAGGGGCAATCGCTGGAGCCGCTCGCCTGGCAAAAGAAGATCGAAGAGCTGCTGGCCCAGGCCAGCCTGCCCGACGTGTTGGAGTTGATCGACTTCGAGCGCCTCACGGCGAATGTCGATTTTGCCCAGCGCGGCGAGCGGAGCCTGCGATTCAGCTTTCCCAAGGTCGAGGGCATGCCGGTCGAGTTGAGCTTCGGCAAGCAGATTTTCGCGCTCAAGAAAGACCGCTCGGTCGTGCCGCACGGCCACAACAACATGGCCACGGCCTTCTTGATCCTCAAGGGCGACCTGCGCGGACGGCACTACGACCGCGTGCAGGATGAGGCCGAGCACATCCTGATTCGACCCACGGTCGATCGCAAATTCACGGCCGGCGAGTGCTCGACCGTTTCGGATTACAAGGACAACGTCCATTGGTTTCAGGCCACGAGCGAGACGGCCTTTATCTTCAACTTGCACGTGATGGACACGAACCCGAAGGCCACGCTGCCCACCGGCCGCGTGTACATCGACCCCCTGGGCGAGAAACTTGCGGGCGGGCTGACCCGCGCTCGTCGCATCGGTTACAAGGAAGCCAACCAGTTGTACGGTTGAGCGCGCCCAACGAATTTAGCGGCACGACCACAGTGACGCGCGAAGCTCGTGCGCCTGGGGTCTGGCGATCAATCCTCTCTCGAACAGCAAGTGGCAGAAGAATCATGAATCGTCGTATCGCCTCGGCCATTTATCGCAGTAAGCCCCTTGAGGGCGTTTTCTTATCGCTCGCCGTCCTTGTTGCGGGCGCTCTGGTTGCCAGCACGGCCGCGATCGCGCACGCCCAGGTGCGCCTCGAGGCCGAGGCCTTCGCCGGCGAGCCGTTTGGCGTCGGTCGCATCACGCTCAGCTCGGGCGGAGATTTTCGCGTCAACCGCGTACCCCGCCCTGGCGGCGGCCGAATTGCGCAGTTGGCCAAGAAGGTCATCGATCAGGCCGGCAGCGGTAACCGTGAGACCGTCAATCTCGAAAGCGCCGAGATGGCGTTGAGCGAGAAGTCGGGACGCGCGTTTTATCCTGTCTTCGAAAAACGCGAACGGCCGATACTCAAGCAATTCGTCAATACCCCCACCGCTTCGACGATCTATTTTCTGTTCCAGGGCGCTGCGCCGCTGGACGTCACCGCGTACGTTCCTCAGGCGCAAGCCCTGCAGATCGTTCCCCGCCAGGACCGCGCGGGCTACGACCGGATGCTGGCTTCCTGGTGGCGCGATTATTCGGCCGCCGCCGATGGCCGCAACGCCGTGCGCGAGTATCCGCCAATGGTCGAAGAGTATCTGACCGACACCTTGGCCCGCCGGCTGCACTTGTCGCTAGATCAACGCCCCGCCAAGCGCGAGACGAGCCTGCTGCAAAGCGAGCTGAATTCGCTGTTCGAAACCGAGACGGCGCGGCTCGAATGGGCCCAAACGATCCTGCTGGGCGAAGTGGCGCACGAGCCGGCGAGCGAGCTGCTTCCCGAAGAGTTGCCCGAGCCCAAGCCCGAGCTGCTCAACCCGCCGGGGGCCGATACGGCCATCGAGCCGATCGCGACGAAGGTGCCGGTCGAGTGCCTGTACGTGCGCTTCGGCAGCTTTGCCAATTTCCTCTGGCTGCGTCATCGCATGGACGACTGGGGCGGTGAGCTACGCGACATCATCTCCGAGCGCGGGCTGGATTTTGGCTTGAACGATCGCTTCCAGCGGCAGTTGGGACTGCGCGAAAGCGCTCTGGCCGAGGTGCTGGGCGAGCGCGTCATCGCCGACGTGGCCATCATCGGCACCGATACCTTCGTCCGCGAAGGGGCCGCGCTGGGCATGTTGTTTCATGCCAAGAACAATGCCGCCCTGACTGCCGATCTAACCCAGCAACGACTCACGGCATTGAAGGAAGCCAAGGGGGGCAAGCAGGAAACGCTTTCGATCGCGGGCCATAAAGTGTCGTTGGTCTCCACGCCCGACAACTCGCTGCGGTCGTTTTACGTTGCCGCCAGCGACTTTCATCTCGTCACTACCAGCCGGGCTTTGATGGAGCGGTTCCTGGAGACCGCCGACGGCAAGCACGAATCGCTGGCCTCCTCGGATGAGTTTCGCATCACCCGCGTCAATGTTCCGCTCGATCAGCAGGACACGATTTTCGCGTACCTCTCTCCGCAGTTCTTCCAGAACCTCTTGAGCCCCCGCTATCAGGTCGAACTCGACCGGCGGCTGCGGTCCGCTGTGGAATTGGAATTGGTCGGAATTGCTCAGCTCGCCGCGCGCAGCGAGCACAAACCGGGCGGAACGATCGCCGAACTCATTGCCAGCGACATGTTGCCCGCGGGATTTGGCACGCGGCCCGACGGCAGCCGCTTGGAGCTTGCGGATGGCGTGGCCGTAGACTCGGTGCGCGGTCCACGCGGCGCCTTTTTGCCGGCGCCCGACGTCGAGATCGGCAAGGTCACGGCGGCCGAGGCGGTGGCCTATCGCGATTTCGCCCGCGATTACACGGCCGGCTGGGGATCGATGGATCCGCTCGTGGCCCGCATTCAGCGCCAGGCGCTGCCCGACGGCAAGTTCGAGCGCGTGTCGGTCGACATTCAGGCCGCCCCGCTCGCGAAGAAGCACGTCGACATGCTCTCCAAATGGCTGGGCGAGCCGACCGATCAACGTCTGGCCTCGGTGCCGGGCAACGCGGTGCAATTCGAAGCCGTGGTCCGCGGCGGTACGTTTTTCTCTGGCGGCGAGCATCATCTGTTCGGAGCCCTGCGCGACGCCGATCCGGCCATCGCGCTCGATCCCAGCGCCAACCTGATTGCCCGGCTGTTCACGTCTCAGTTCGAAGGTCTGCAGGGCTACCTGGGCGCCTGGCCCAATCCGGGCTTTTTGCGTTTGATCGGCGGGGCGTCCAACGCCCAGCCCGACGCGGCCGGTTACTCGCAATTGCTGACCGGCCTCTGGCGCCGTCAATTCAACGACTTCACGCTGGTCTCGTTCCACTCGCAAATTCTCGAACAGATCTCGCCGCAACTGCGTTTCGAGAAAGCGCCGCGGCCGGCGCAGGTATGGCTTCGCGCCGACGATCTGCTGAACTCGCAGCTTGCCGGACTGCTCAACGCCTACGGTTATCGTCAGGCGAAACAGGTAACCGCCGGCAACGCCCGCTTCATGAACATGCTGAGCGAGCAACTGCACGTGCCCAAGCCAGAGTGCCTGGCCACCGGCGAGCGGCTGCTGGGAGCCAAGTTTGTTTCGCCTCTAGGCGGAAAATACGAGCTGCGCGAGTTCGACGGCGGGCTGAAGAATTGGGTCTCCACGGCGCTGGCCGATCGGAAAGGCAGCGACCAACCGCCGGACGACTATCAGTTTCCGGCGCTGAATTGGCTGCGCGGCATCGATGCGGAGCTCTCAGTTGACGACGGGCGGCTGGCGGCGCATGCCAACGTGATCATGCCGGTCGAAACCCGTCCGGCGGCTTTCCAGTTTCCCAGCCTGCCGTTTGGCGCTGGCAAGGCAGCGACCGCCCCAGCGCCGGCCAATTCCAAGCCGAAGGCTAGCGCCCCAGCGGCGCCCAAGCAGTCGCCGCCTCGTCCGGGTGCGCCGGCTCCCAGCGACGTCAAGCCGGCCGGGCCGCGGAAATTCTGAGTTCAGATTTCAATTCTAGAAGGCGATTGTTTTCGATCGGTTGGGAGCTTCCATGAACCGCCCGCTGGCGTTGATCTGCTGCATTGCTCTCGCGGTGCAGGCCGTTGTTGCAATCGACGCTCGGGCCGGCGAGCGACTCAACGTGGTGTTGATCGCCGTTGACGACATGAATAACGACTTGGGCTGCTACGGACACCCGTTGGTCAAGTCGCCCAACATCGACCGACTTGCGGCGCGCGGCGTGCAGTTCGATCGGGCCTATTGCCAGTATCCGGTTTGCAATCCCTCGCGCGTTTCGATACTCAGCGGCTTGCGGCCCGACACCACGCGGATCATGGATCTGCAAACGCCGCCGCGGACGTATTTGAAAGACGTCGTGTTCCTGCCGCAGTATTTCCGCCAGCAGGGCTATTACACGGCCCACGTCGGCAAGATCTTTCACACGAGCGATGCCTTCGAGGATCCGCCGAGCTGGGATATGGAAATCCGCGAGACGGGCAAGCATCCGCCAGGGTCCGCCGTGGTGCGATCCCAGAAAATCTCGCGGCCCGAGAAGTACACGATCGAGTGGGGCGTGCTGAATTCGTCCGACGCGGAAACGGCCGACGGGGTCGTGGCCAGCCAGGCCAGCAAGTTGCTCGAGCAGCGCGCCGCCGAGGACCGGCCGTTCTTTGTCGCGGTTGGGTTTCGCCGGCCGCACGCTCCCTACGCGGCGCCGCAGAAGTATTTTGACCTCTACCCGCCCAAGTCGATTCCGCCGCTCGCGGAACCGGCTGAGCACCTGGGTCGGATTCCGCGATCGGCATTCACGTATCCCGCCGGCACGCAGCCAATCTCGGCCAGCGAACGGCAAGAGGGTGTCGCCGCGTAGGGAGCGTGCGGCCGGCGAAACCCAACCGCGACAAAGAACGGCCGGTCCT
>JANNQN010000093.1:0-8046 GCA_031400775.1 Planctomycetia bacterium
GGGCCAGAAGAAGCGTTATTGGGCTTAAGTCCAAACAGGTTGAACTCGGGCACGTCCGTAATGAACACGGCGGTCACCTGCGGACCTTGCGTATCGAGGAAGATATCGATCGCGACCTCCTCGGAAATATTTCCGGCCAGATCCTCGGCCGTGACGATCAGAGTGCGCACTCCGTCGAGCGGCAATCCCAAAATAGGATCGTTCAGATCGACGTTCGAGACCAGTCCCCAACTTCCGTTCGGAAAAGCGTTGGTGCCATCCAGCGGAATCGCCACGGTCAGCCCGATGGGTATATTGACCGGGCCCTCTCCGCCTGGAACCTGCACGAACATGCGGATGATGGCATTGGCTTCGGCCGAGCCAAAAAAGAGCGGCACGGTAACGTTCGTGATTCCGTCGCCATCGAGCCCCGAATCACTGGACGGGTGCAGTCCAGCGAAGGTCACCGGCGGCGGAGCGGTATCGACCACGATTTTGAGCGACTGGCTGCGAGCGCCGAAACCGCGGACCGTCGGGTTGGCCGGATCAATGAACTGCGTTCGCGCGGTAATGAAATGCAATCCGTCCGCCAGGCGGTCCGCCGGGCCGCCAGCGGGTCCCTGGCTACCGATCTTGAGCGAGTACAGGTGCGGAACGCCGGGTACTTGCGTTGCAAAGCCCAGGAACGTCGAATCATTGGGATCGACCGCGTGTGGATTACCCGCCGCTGGTAGACCGTTGCCGCCGTCGTACACGGCAATGCGGAAGCCGGGCACCGCGCTGTCGAGCGTTGTCGCGGGGTTGAATGGAATTGGAATGCTTCCCATCGGCGGCACCCCACCCGGGCTCTGGTTGCCCGGCAGATCCTGCAAAAAGAGCGCGTCGTCCAATCGCAAAAAGATCGTCGGGTCGTTGATCCGGGTGACGTCGTCGAACTGCGACCGGCCGGTGTCGTCGCCCGGAGCGCCGGCGGGCAAATCGCCCGTGCCGGGAGAGCCCGCGACGGCGGCCGGCACGCTGCGCGACAGTTCGAGGTCCGTCGGCACGCCCAGCGGCGTATTGATAATCGTGGCGTCGTAGCCGTTGACGACCTGCGAAGTCGCGTCGAGGATCCGGCCGAAGACCCTCAAGTAATAGCTTTGGCCAGCAACCACCGGGACGCGAACCCGGGCGTTGGCCGGAGTGGCAGGAAACGCGCCGGCCGTACCGAACAGGGGCACTTGTCCGGCGCCAGCGCGCCCAATCACGTTTCCGGCGGCGTCCAACACCTGGATGCCCAGCTCCCCGCCGCCCGGCAACAGCGTTGGATCGAAGAGCCTGAAGTAAACCTGGAAATCGAGGATACCGGTCGTGTCGGCGACGACGCGGTAAAAGTCGAGATCGGCCGGCACTCCAGGGTGCTCGCCGCTGTTGGGGAAAATCGAGGCATGCTGAATCTGAATGTTCGATCCCGAACCCAGGAAAGCGGCGGTGTCCTGGAATTCGTTCGGCTCGTGGATATCGGGGCCGAGGATCAAAAGATTCGGCTTTACGCCGATCAGAGCAACTTTGGGCGAGACAATCTCGACGTTTTCATACGCGATGTCGGGGTCGGCGACCGGTCCGGGCCCAACGTTCGTAAAGACGCGGACGGTGCCGGTATCCGGATTGCGTCCGCGGTTGAGCACGACGAATTGATTGGCGCCCAGCGCTACGCCTCCAGCCGCGGCCACGACCAATGCGTCGCTTGCCTGCGGAGCGCCGCCGTCGATGTTGATTTCGAGGCTGTCCGTGCCGGCAATGATTCCGCCGGCGGGCACCACGGTAAAGGTATCGTCGCCAGAGCCGCCGCTAAGGTTGACGAACTTCACTCCGCCGGCCTTGGTGCGTTGTTGGAGCGTGACCAGGTCCCTGCCGCCCAACAGCTCGAAGTCGACGGTCCGGATATTGGTCAAACTTTGGATCTTATACAGCACGGCCCCGCCGTTGGTGTCGTTCACCGAGACCCACTCGGTACCCGGTCCGCCAGCCAGATTGAAATCGGCAGTGACCGTCTCGTTTCCACTCGTCAACGGTGTCGTGCCATTGGTGCCGCGCAGGGTCAGAGTGTCGGTGTCGCCTGCCGATCCGTCATTGCCGTTGACGATGATGTTCGTGTTGAGCACGTAATTGACCACGGCGATCGGCGTGCCGGTCGCGGCGTTAATGCTGGAAACCTGGCCCGCCTGCGACGCGGACGGTTGAACGACGATCTTGTCCGACACCCCCGCGACGCCGTTGAAGATCAAAAGATCGACGGCTCCCAGGCCTCCGTCCTCGATGGGGTCGCCCTCGTTGAAGAAGGTTTCAATTCCCCAGCCGCGCGGCGTGTTGTCTGCGTAGGCCCGAATATCTAGCGCGTCAACTCCGGTATCAGTCACCTCGGGAATCACGTTGCCGGCAACGTCGAAGCTCGACGCGGCGCCGCCGACGGCGTTGATGCGCGTGACCCCTTTGAAGAGGATTGGCGGGCTCAGGTTGACGGTGCCCGTGGCCGGAACCCAATTGCCGCCGATCTGCAGCGTGAACTCGTTTTGACCATTGAATGGAATGGCCGGATTAAAATCCACGTCGGTGCCGCGGACCTTGAAATAATCGTTCTGGGTTACTGCCGGATTGTTGTTGTCCCCGATGATGTTGACGATGCCGTTACTGGGCGTAAATCGGCTGCGCTCGATCGAGCTGAAGTTGACGCCGAAAGGGCCAAACACCGGCAAACCGGTGACCGTCACGTTCGGCGGATTGGCCGCATCGCTAAACACGTTGATCGAACCGGTCACCGCAACATTGAGCTCGTCGCCAAGCGGCTCGCCAAACGGACCGAGCGTCAGATTCGGGAGGTTCCCGTTGACCTGGATGTTAAAGCTCGACGAAAGCGTGACATTGAACTTATCGGCGATACCCGTTGCCTGCGGAGCCGCCTCGTTACCGCCGTCGACGATCAGGGCGGCCTGCTGTGCCGCCGCCGGCGGCGTGCCTTGGACAAACGTGGGCACGTTCAATCGCACATTGACGAGCGCTCCCTGTGAGTTATTGCTGGTGACGACCGTGTTGGCGACCGTGGTGTCGACAGTCACGGTGTCGTAGGCATTGTTGACCCCGAAGCCCGGCTGCAACACACCCGCGCCAAAACCGAAGATGTTCGTTGCATTGCCGACGTCGATCAGGCTGCTTTCGCTGGCGCCGTAGACAACGGCGCGGTCTCCCCCGAGGGCCGGAATTCCGCCGCCGTCCAGCAACAGCCCCGACGCCGGCGAGATGCCGTTAATAAGCAGGTCGGGTCCATTTCCGCCGCCGGCGACGCCCGGCCGAGAGTTTGCAATCGTAACGGGTGGCGTGCCGAGGTAGGGCGCGCCGTTCAGGAAGACGAGGGCCGACGAATTGGCGACCGTCCCGTTGGGCGCGCTTGTGTTCAAGAGAGCAACCGTCAGGATGTCATTGCCGGTCGTTCCAGTAACCTGGTCGACGTCATTGGCGGCGCCCGCGGCGTTGAAAACGATGGTTTCCATCGTGCGCACGTTCAGTGGCAAGGTCGCGTTGACTGCACCGGCCAGGCCCGCGCCCGCGACACTCGGCAGGATGTCGAGATCGCCTGAAGTCGCAAGGTATTGGTAGTTGAGTTGTCGAGCAGCGGCGGCATTGTTGTCGTTGATCGTCAGCCGATCCCGATTGACGCTATTGGCCGATGGATCATTGCCCTCGATCCGCAGGCTGCTGATGCCCCCGCCGGCGGCGCCCAGATTGGCGGCGATGTTAAGCGTGAACTGGTCGTTGCCGAGTCCGCCCTGGAAGTTGTTAAAGTCCTGCAGCGCATCGCCGTTGATCGTAAACACGTCGTTGCCAGCGTTGCCGAAAATCGTCGTCGCGACTTGACCCCCATTCCCTGCCGTGCTGTTGACGGCGACAGTGTCGGCCGACGTGCCAAGAGCCAACTGCACGATTTCCAAGTCGCCGGTGCCGTCGTAGGTGATGACAGCGGGGGCTGCGCCTGTAATCGTGGTGCTGGTGAACGTCACCACATCGGCGCCTGCGTCACCCGAGTCATCAACGAACAACTGGCCCACGCCGCCGCCGTCGTCCACGTTGATCGCGCCCGCGATTCCACCCAGCGTGCCAAGGCCCGTGTTGAACTGGGCAAAGGTAATGCCATTCCCGGTATTGATGTTACGGCCAACGATAGTCCGGTCATTCGGGTTGCCGCCCCGGGTGTTGACGTTCGTGCTGGCAACGGCAGGCGTAGCGGCGATGCGGATCTCGTCCTGGTCGCCATCGCCATTGATGTTGATGGTCGGGGCGACCCAAGCGGCATCGAACGAGCGAACTTCGATGGTGTCGTCGCCCGCGCCCAAATTCACGGTGAGTGAGGTGGTGGGATTGGCGAAGGAGACGGATTCGGCGTTTAGCGGGGCCTCGATGATGTTCGTCGCGCCAGGTCCGTCGCGGAGCACGACGTCGCTGTCGTTGCCGCCGCCAAAATCGAAGACGCGATTCACGGCGCTGCCGTTGTCCGCGATCGGCTCCAGGCCGGCGTAGTCGACGGATACTTCCGCGGCGCCGCCGTCGTCAGTCACATCGAGATCGAACTCGATGCGACCGGTTGTAGGGCTGTCCAGGAAGTGGCGAATGGTATTGGCGTCAACGTTCAAGACCATCGAGTCGGCCTGCGCGCCGCCGTCGATGTTCAGGTCCACGGTCGGACCCGGCAGCCCGGAAAGGTTGAAGGTATCGGTGCCGCCTAGTCCGTTGAGATTCGTGGTGCCGGACTCCAATCCCGTTCCGGTCACGTTGAAAGTGTCGCTATTGGCGCCGCCGTTGACGGTTATGGGAGCGACGGATGACGTGTGCAGGATGTTGATCGTATTGGCGCCCAAGCCCGTCGTGAGCGTGATACCGTTTTCGAATTCCGCGGTCTGGTTGTCGATGTTGATGCCCGTCGCTGTGATGCTATTGCTGGCTCCGTCGTCATCGACCACGTAAGTATTCCCACTCACCCGCGCGCTATCGTTGATGTTCAATTTGTCATCGCCGGCGCCGCCACTGCTGATTTGGATCCGAGCCAAGATGCTGCTGGCCGCCACCGAGGCCGTGCCGAGGGTGAGGGTGTCGTCTCCGCCGCCGAGAGTGGCGAAGTCGAGGAAAGAACCGGCGACAGCAGGCAGCAAGTCGACGACAGCGCCGTTCGTCGAATCCCAATCCAAGTCACTGGCGAAACCGGCGTCTCCGGCAGTGAAGCGATTATGGCGCAAATTTCCACCGCCGCTGACGTCGACGATGAACGTATCGCTACTCCCATCGCCGGTGATGCTCGCCGTGGACCCAGCCAACGTGCTCGTGAAGGCGAGCAGCCGCCGATCTTCGAGCGGCTCGAGGTGCAATCGTGAGAGCCCAGGGCTACGCACGCCGCGGAAATCACGTTGCGGAGCAAACGGAGAACATCGGCGCAATATGCCAGCAAAACGATTCACGGCACGACCCCCCTCAGAGACCCACAGCCAGGCTGCCCGTGCGCGACGAAAATCGGCGGCGCGCGCAGCGGACCTGGCATAAATCAAACACCCTATACCCAAGGGGCTAGGCTAGTTGGGGTCCCTAGAGGAGTCAAGGAGCTACGATCAAGCAGGCCAGGGAGCATGGCGGGAATAAGGCGGGTCGGCAAAAAATGCCGAAGAAGGCCAACTTTACGGCCTAGTCGGCCGGGAGGCGGAAGAGTGTATTCGCCGATCCCGCTCTACAACTGGGGTTATAGCGCGAGGCATGCACAGCCACCGAAACGGTCGGACCTAGAAGCGGATCTCGCCCCGGGCCGTCAGCCCGTCAAACGTCACGGTGCTGGCCCCTGGGTCATAGCCCCGGTTTTGCACCGATTCAATCCAAGATTCCGAAGTGATCGAATTGAACCAGGCTTGCACCAGATAACCGGCCGAAATGCGCACGTGCTCGCGGGGGCTGACCCAGGCCAGGCCGAGCTCGAAATCCAGGATCGGCACGATCCGGTCCTGCTTCAAACCTGTGTTGGCTTCAACGCCATTGAATTGATTGGTCTGCAGGTAAGTCGACTGGTATTTTCCGACCAGAAAGCTGGCCGAGCTCTTTCCATAGGCCCGCAGCCCGCAACTCGGAAACAAGACTCGTTCGCCCTCCAAGCCCGCGCGGGGACCGACGCCCTCGAACGTTGAACTCGTGGTCAGCGCCGTCTCGCCATCGGGTGGCGCGAAGGGGAAGGAGGCGTTGAAGTCCTGAACGAGCCGGGCGTAGCGCGCGCCTCCGGAGTACCCCCACCAATATGTGTTGCAGCAATCGGCTACGACCTGGTAATCGATGTCAATGAATTGAAACTCGAGGTCGTAGTCGGCCGTGGCTTGCTGCGCCGTGAACCCGGCATTGAACGTGCCCGGGAACAGGACCAGGGGATTGATTACGCTGGGAGCGCCGGCATTGACCGTGGTGTCGGTCGAACTGGAAAACCAGGTCCAGGTCGCGATCACACGCGCGTCGGGACCGAGCGCGAAGAATCCGCCGGCTCGAAAGCCGGGACTGAAACCCGGATCGGCCACGCCCGCGGCGCCGGTCGGCACCGAGCCTGGCAACACGATTCCATCTTGCGGAACCGCGAACGGCACGTCCGCGTTGCGGGCTTGCAAATAAATAAACTCCCCGAACAAGCCGAAGTGGAACGGCTGCCAGGAACAGGGATTCGTACAAGGCGCGCCCTGGTAGGGGTCCATCGGCGGCAGACACACCGAACCGCCGGGCGGGCAGATATTGGTGGCGCCCGGCGTGTAGTACATGTCGGGCGTCGGTGACATTCCCTGGGCAACTCGCAATTGCGTGGGCGCGGGGCTTTGTCCGCGGATGATGAATTCGGCGGTAAGGCTCGTGTCCTCGACGAAGGGATCGATCTCGTCGTCATTGGCGGACGACCGGCCGGCAATGTTGGCGGCGATGGCCACGGCAAGAACAAGACGTGCGCTGACGCGGTACATGACAGAATTCTCCGAAGACGCCGGAGTCGAGAAGTGAAGAGGGCGGGACTTTATCGAAGTCTCCGCCGGCATACAAGCCCATTCCCAGGCCGCAATCGAGTAATTACTGGGAAGCGGCCTGCTGGAAGCAATGCCCACGCTAGTCGCTAGCATGGCAGCAACCAGGATTCGCCTGGAAAGGCGGGCTATCGAGGCGGCGCAGTCTGTCCCGGCGACGTCGCGACATCCTGCCAGCGATACAAGCGAAACATGGTCAGGCCGGAGTCCGCGAGTGAATACCCCGGCGTGGGCGTTTCCTCGCGTTCGGCGAGCTCCAGCCGATAGGCGCCGGCAGCGCCAGCCGGCTCAAGCGATCTAAAATGCCAGCGATAGAGATACGCCCGCAGCGACCATTGGTCTTCAATCGCCGGGCCCATGACGATCTTGTCGCGCGGATCGACAAGTCGCGCAATGCGATCGACGTCGCGCACCAGTTGAGCGTCTCGCAAGGCGCGACCATACCACAGCGGCGACAGCACGACAGCCAGCACGGCGGCGCCGAGCGCGGCGACTCGCAGCCAACGCGACGTTGGCGCAAAACTCGTTCGAGCGGCCCAGTCGTCGACCAGCGCCGCCACCGCCGGCAGAGACCAAATCGCCAGCGCCATGCAGAAAAAAGGCCAGGAGGGGGCGGCATAATAGGCCGACTGCTTGGGACTGATCATGATCGGCAGCGACGCGCTGAGCGCGGTCAACACGCAAAACGACTGCGGACCGCGAAGCCTCGTCTCGCCCGTGCTGGTCGTGCTCCCTCCTGCATTCCCGACCAAACCCCAGCCCCCAACCCCCAACCCCCTGCGGCCTGCACGCCCCCACGCCACCAACACGGCCGCCAGCGCACCGGTCCAGAGCAGGTCGAGGCAGAGCGACCAGACCAGATAAAACCGTCCCCAGCTAGAGACCTTCGTTTCTCGCGCGCCTTGCAGACTGATCAGCACTTGCTTGTCGAAATACGTCGAAAGGTACTCGCGCGCCGGTTGGTGCATCCAAACCAGCCCGGTCAGCACACCCAAAGCCGCGACGAGGG
>JANNQN010000094.1:0-2829 GCA_031400775.1 Planctomycetia bacterium
CAAACAGCCATCCCAGCCTTGACACCCGGCTACATAGCAGGACACGGAGATGAGCGAGGAGGCTCTTCGATGAAGATACTGATTCTCGAAAGCACCTGCGACGAAACGGCGGCGGCGGTCGTGACCGACTCGCTCGAGGTACTCTCGTCGGTCGTGGCCTCGCAAGAACACTTGCACGAGCGCTACGGCGGCGTGGTGCCGGAGATCGCATCGCGGGCGCACGTCGAGCGGATCTTGCCGGTCATCGACGAAACGCTCAAACGCGCGGGTCTCGTGATCGGCCAGATCGACGCGGTGGCGGTGGCCAACACCCCGGGCCTGGCCGGCTCGCTGTTGGTCGGGCTGGCGGCGGCCAAGGCCCTCTGCCTGGCACTCGACAAGCCACTGGTGGCCGTCAACCATTTGCAGGCCCATATCTACGCCTGCCGCATCTCGGCCGGGCACGACGTGTTTCCCTGCCTGGGCTTGATCGTCAGCGGCGGCCACACCAGCCTGTACCGCTGCACGACGCCGCTCGAGTTCGAGCTGTTGGGCGGCACGATCGACGACGCCGCCGGCGAAGCGTTCGACAAGGTCGCCAACCTGCTGGGATTGCCCTTCCCGGGCGGACCGGCCATCGACCGGATTGCCCGCCAGGGAAATCGTGCCGCGTATGCCTTCCCGCGACCGCTGGTGGATACGGATCGACTCGATTTCAGCTTTAGCGGCTTGAAGACGGCCGTGCGCTATCGCATTCAACCGCCCGGCGGCGCGCCGCGCGAAAAACCGCTCGACCCGGCGACCGTGGCCGATCTGGCGGCCAGCTTTCAAGAGGCGGTCGTGGATTGCATCATCGCCAAGGCGCTTTTGGCCGTGAAGAAGACGGGCACCCGCGTGTTGTGCGTCGGAGGCGGCGTGTCGGCCAACGGCCGGCTCCGCGAACGGCTGGAGGAAGAAATGCGCCGCCGCGATATCGCGCTCTACATCCCGCCGCTCAAGCTGTGTACCGACAACGCCGTGATGGGCGCGATCGCCGTGGAGCGGCTGAAAGCGGGCCTGATCGAGTCGCTCGATCTCGACGTCTATCCGGGGCTCGTGCGATAAGCGACGATCCGAGAACTGTCGGGGACTGTCCCAATTTTGCGGTGCCCTGGGAGTAAAATGGGACTGTCCCCTTCTCCCGGACAGTTCTCAAACAGCCACTCGGCGACAACTTCGCTTACTAGCTTCCGGTGACCGGATTGCCCCCACTGGCGCCTGGCGGGGTCGCGCCCGGCTGCGTGCCGCCGGCACCCGGACCGGGCGACGTGCCTTGGTCGCCGGTTTGCAGATTGAACGTCGTCACGCTGCCCACGCCGGTGAATGTCGGGGACGGCGACACGCGCACGTAGCGTCGATCGGCCGAAACCACGCCGTTCACCTGAAATCCGGCGCCGCTAGGGAGCGTTTGGATGATCGGCATGTAGCCGACTTGCTGCTGCATGAATGGCACGCCCAGCAGACCTTGACGCGACACGCCCAGGTTGGCGTTGGCGCCGCCCGCTTGCGACTGCGACAGACCGTTGAGTTGCTGAGCCAGCACGGCTCGATTCACTTCCAGTTGGCCGGCCGCGGCGTTGGCCAACAAATGCTCGGACAATTCTTCCTTGCGGCGGCCATCTTGCAGGTCAAACACGACCAGCGCGTCTTCCTCGCCCAGGGGAATCTGCTGCCGCATGTGTTTTTGTTCCGGACTGCCGTAGTGCGAGTAAACGTCGACCGTCACTTTTCCGGCCGTGACTTTGCCCCATACCCGCCGCACCAGCACGCGATACGTGCCGTCGAAAGCCTCGGGGCAGACATACGTTTCGCTTTGACCCGCGGCCGCGCCGCGCTTGTCGGCGATCGCCGCGTCGCCCACGATCACGCCGCCTCCGCTGGTCCGCGGATTGCGGAACGAGGCCATCGTGCCCGAGGGCTCTTCAACCATCAAATCGATATCGGCCTCGCCGGTCCACGTGACTTTGACCATGCAGTCGCGAACCTTGGCCTGGTCGAGCTGGGCCTGAAACTCGGCCGCCTCGCGGGTCCGTTTTTCGGCTTTGAGTTGCGCGAGCACCGCGGCCGCCGTGCGGGCGGCGCTTTCGGCCACGTCTTTCTTGTCCTTCGACCAGGCTTGCTTCAAGATCCCCAGGCTCGACCACTGCATGCCCTCGAGATCGTTCAGCCGCTGGGCCAGTTGCAAGCCGAACAAGTACGGCTCTGGCCGTAGCGGTTCGAGCATCGACACCTGGTGGAAGATCTTTAGCGCGCGCGGTTCCAAGCCCGAGCGGGCCATGTATTGTGCGACGTACATGTAATCCTCGGCGCTGTCGCCGAAGTCGATTCCGGACATCAAGGCTCGTTCGATATCGGATTTCGAGCTGCCGGTGGCCTGCATGGCCAAAGCCAGCGCCTCGTACATCCAGGGCTGCGGCTGACCGTTTCGCAAGGCCGCCGTGATCAGCGCCATGACCTCGGCAAATTTGCGCTCGTGCACGCGGGCGCGGACCGTTTCGCGAACCGCCTCGGGCTTGACCTCCGGATGAGCGGCGAAATAGTCGTTCCAAATCACGTTCGCATCGGCGCCGGCCGAGATGGCCAGCTCGATGGCGTCGGCGTGCTCCGCCGGTTTAGCCGGTTTGCCCGGTTGACTGACCGTCGGACGTACAGCCGCCTTGGCCGCGGGTCGGGCGACATCCTTGACTTTCGCCGTGCTGGGTTTTGTTACGGCTGGTTTTGTCGTGCTGGATTTGGCCGGCGCGGGCCGCACTGTCGTGGGCTGCACTGTCGTGGGCTGCACTGTCGTGGGCTGCACTGTCGTGGGCTGCA
>JANNQN010000095.1:0-10795 GCA_031400775.1 Planctomycetia bacterium
TGTAGTCGACCGCGCCAGCGATCCCGTTGGGTCCGCCGCCGCCCGGGACGTTTGTTCCAACCAATTCACCCTGATTACCCGGATCGCCGACGAAACTCCAGTCAAAGGGGACGCCTAGCGCCAACTGGTTACCGGCCCCGTCGCGAATGCTGCCGTCGTCGGTCAGATTCAAGCCGAGCGTGCCATCGCCGGTAAGACCGTCGACCGTCACCGTGTAGACCGCGCCGCTCCCCAAAATGGACAGCGGGGTTGCGGTGGTCAGGCTTCCGGTCAGCGCCAGCATGAAGTCGGTCGGATCAACCATGGTCACCGGCTCGCTGAATGTGACCGTATAGGGGACGCTCGTTTCACTGAAGATCGGCTCATCCGGGTTGGGACAATTAATGGATACGACGAATGGGCTCACCCGGTCGACCGTGTAGGTCTGTCCCTGGAAGCTGCCATTGCCGGCACCGACGCCGCCCAATGGATCGCCCGCGCCCAGTGGTCCCAGGATCGAATCGTCGTCGACCAAATCCAGGCGCAAATCACCGCTGCCTTGGATGCCATTGACCGTCACCGTGTACGCCGAGCCGCTACCGGAAACGATAACGGGTGTCGCGGTCTCCAGGCTGCCAGTCGTGGTCACTAGAAAATCACCACTACCGACGGCCGTGACGGACTCGTTGAAAGTCACCGCATACGAGACGCTCGCGGCATTCGTCTCGGTCGCCAGCGGCGTAGCGCGGTCAATCGACAAAACGGCAGGCACCGTAAGCAGTAGTCGCCGCTCCAGAGATTCCACCGCTAGTCCATATCGGAAGCGCGAACCAAATACCTGAGCGCTTTTGGTTAGCGCCGCCGGGCTTGTGACGCTTCGCCACGTTCTTCGCCATGTACTCTTATGCATATTTAATCAGCCATGAAACAAGTCGATAGATGAGCAGCGCCACGTACGCTTTGCCACCCGAGAGGAGGTTTCGGGCATAGTATTTTAACTATTGTGAAACTCGGTAAAAAAAGAGCTATTCACCATGCAGGAACGTGGAAATATCGGTCCGCGATATTATGGGCACCGCGCGGCGATCGCAAGACTAGGACAGTAACCCCCAACGCATAAGCCCGAGAAGGCATCCAGGAACAACTCGTTACTTGCGGCGGCGTGACGTTGCGTGCGATTGGCCAATCGCCAACAGATCCAGCAGTTGTTCGTCGACGAAAGCCAGCCAATGGCCCGACAAATCCGCGTGCCGTACAAGCTGCCGGTCAATCGCTGAGGCGAGCGGTGCGCCAGCTGCAATAGCCCGCGTACGATCGACGTCGTCAGCAGACGCAGCGACCGCAGTAGTCAAACTCGTCGCGTTCTGCGGGCGTGCCACTGCGGGGTCTTCCGCCGTCAATGCCGAGGCCACGCCCGAGCTGTCGTTGCCGCCAGGTAAATCGTCGCCTTGGGGCGCCAACGGCGGACTGCCGAGGTTGAGATACTTAAGAGCCGTCGTGGAGTTCGTGCCATTGAGACGAGCAATGCTCTCGTCCGTGACATTCACGCTGCCGTTACGGTTAAAATCGTACAGGTTCGTGATCGGGATGTTGCTGGCCAGGTTTTGATTGTTCGAGCGCGCGCCATTTTCATCGATGACGTTAACGAGGGCATTGATCGCAGTATCGCCAAGCCCCGAGTTGCCAACCGCGTTTCCGAAGAAAAACACGTCGGCCTCGCCGGCCGGATAGCCCGGTTTCTGGCTTAAGCCGGTGTTTGCGTTGGCGAGCGTAATCACCTGCAGCCACGTTTTGGCGATGGCAGAATTGGCCCAAATGATTTCCACGCGGTCGGAGCCGCTCACGCCGGCGCCGGCCCGGACCGAAATGCTCAATGGGTCCGTGGCCGTGGCCCAACCGCTGGGAGTATTGTTGTTGCCCACGCGGAAGATGAAATCGGACGCGGTAATCGACGGGTGCGAACCGGCGATGTCGATCATCACGCCGTTGATGCCTTTGGAATAGCCCGAGATGTTGGCAAACGTCGCGGCGCCCGCGCCGGGAAGGTAGGCCACTTTGTCCGACGCGATCGCGTTGTCGTCCAGCGAGTTGATCGCCGCGTCGTTACCGTCGTACCGGACGGTAGCGCCGCCGGTACCGGACTCGTTATAGAACAGTTGGCGACCGACAATGCCCGCCAGGACCGTGAAGGTATCGCTCGCGCTGCCGCCATAGAGATTGCCGGCCACGTCGCTGATCGGCGAGCCGGTGGACAACAAATCCAATTCGTAAAATCCAACCACGCTGGTCAGCGCGGCCAGGTTGGCGAGCGTCCACAAAATACTGTCGCCCGAGCCGATCGTTTGCGCGCCGCTGAGCAGATTGGCTCCGGCGTCGCGCGTCAGGGTAAGTCGGCTCAGATCGAGTCCGCTGACGGCTTCACTAAAGTTGATGTCAATGCTGTCCACGAAAACCGTGCGCGGGTCGGGTGAGACCGGCACAATACCGGCCGTGGGCGCGGTCGTGTCGACCGTAATCGCCTGCGCCGGAGAATCGCCGGACGCCACCTTGGCCGGTTCGGTTTGACGCGCCGTGATCGAACGATTGCCGTCGCCCAGCGCGTTGGCCAGCAAACCGTCGGTGGTAACGATCGTCGTGGGCCCGCTGGCCAGGGCACTGCCGATGGCGTTGCCGTCGGCGAACAGCGTGACCGTCGCGCCGGCAATCGTGCCGCTGACTTGAAACTGCAACACGCTGACCGGGCTACTATTGTTGAGCTGGGTGATTTGATCGGAATTCGAGCTGCCCGTGTCGCTGGCGGCCAACAGCGCGACGCCGAGGGGCGTTGCGGTGGTCGGGGCCTGGTTGCCGAAATCGCGCCCGGTCACGAGAGCGCCGGCCGTGACGTTGACGGTATAGAAGCCGCCGGGCGGCGCGGTTTGCACATAGGGAACTTGCAGCACCTCGCGAATCTTGTGGCTCGCGGGCGGCAAATTCGCCAACGTGTACATGCCGTTGGCGGCGGTCGTCGTGTTGGGATCGCCGGTGGTAATTTCCAGCGACCAAGAGTTCAGCGTGCCAGTGGTCGAAAGGGTGTTGTCATTTATTTCGAGCTGCCAGACGCCCTGGGGATTCGTTCCATAAAGCACCGACAACAATTCCTCGGGATGAAACGTGCTGGCGAACGGAGCCGTGCCTTTGTCGATCAAGATCGGGGCCGAGTCGTCGAACTCCGTGTTAGTGAAGTGATTGCCCGTTCCGCCCACGCGACTGGCCAGCACGATCCGCGTGCCCGTCGGGCTGATCAACGCGATTTCCAGATTGTTGTCGCTGTTGTGCGAGATGTTGATCGTGACGTTGACGTCGATGATGTGCCCGGCCAGCGCGGGAACGGTGTTGTTGGAAGTGATCGTGGAATTGTTCGGGATCGTTAGGGGCACGTTGGTCGAGTTGAACGTGTTGACCGCCACCGGATCGAACGCGCTGTTGTTGTTCAGATCGCTGTAGACCGTCCACCCGGAAAGTCCCGAGTCGCCATCATTGAGACCGTTGCCGTTGGCATCGCCGAACACGGTGCCGGAAACCGCCCCCACGCCGACCAGGTCTCCGACAATCAACTGCGCTTTGGGAGTTCCACGGCCCGTCACCAGGTCGTAGCCCGGAGTGGCGAGTTGCGGCGTTGCGCCACCACTGCCGCCGATCGTTATGTCGTTGAAGTTCGATGCCGGCATGGCGTACAGCATGGACATTAAGGTCGGGCCGTCCAGCACGGGCTTGCCCGCCAGGTTGCGGCCCTGATCGGCGATGGCCACCAGCGCGCCCCACGAAGGCGTGGCGAAGCTGGTGCCCGCCACCTTGACCCAAGGCGTCGAATTGCCGTTATTGAACGAATCGTAGACCGGCACGCCCGTGAACGGATCGGCATCGAACGACACATCGGGCGACGTGCGCTGGGTGGCGCTTTGAGTGACGAAACCGTTTTGGAAGCTGGGCTGCGGCTCGTACAGGCTGATGCCGCCGCCGCCATTATTCCAAGCTTGCTCGCCAATGATGTTACCGTTGCTGTCGAGTCCCAGCGTGGTGCCGCCCACGGTCAATGTGTTCGGCGAATATCCGGGATACATTCCCGGGCTGCCCGAGTTGCCCGCCGCCGCGGCAAAGACCACGCCCGCGTGATTCGACGGCGTCGTGAAATTGGTGTCGTACTGCGATTCGGTCGAAAACTCGAGGGAGCCCCAACTCATCGAGACGACGGAAACGCCGGCCACCGACCGCGCATAGCTAACGGCAGCGGTGAGATTGGCGAACGTGGCGCTGGCGGCTTCGACCAGCAGAATGCTTGCGCCCGGCGCGAAGGCGTGCGCCCATTGGATATCGAGCGCGGTTTCGAGCGCCCAGTTTCCGTTGGTGGCTATCGCCGACGGATCGCCGCCGGTTTGCGACACTTGCGTGAAGGTGGGAGGTGGCGGCAAGGCGAACTCAGTACTGAACGCGTTTAAGTCGGCCAGCGCCGTCGGCGTGTGATAGGCATTGACGATGGCGATGGTCTGGCCGGTGCCATCGCCAACAATGCTGCCACCCTGGAAAAAAATCTGGTCGTAGCCGTAGGCGTGCCGAATCTGGACGGGCGTATACGCCGTAGGGGCGGGGTCCGCAGTGGCTAGGGGCGTCGCCTCGCCATCGGTGGCTAGCACAGCCAGCGGTTGTGCCAATGGTTCGGCCAGTTCGCCCGCGAATTGTGGGCAACTGTCGCCGGCCAACATTTGGCGAACTTCCAGCGATTCGCACGCAAATGCACGCGTGGCCGGGCCTCGCTTCACTTGATTGCGGAATCCGCGCGCGAACTTCATGCCTGGCACTTCTCGATATTTCCGGCAGAGCGCCCCAGACGGGATGGGCCATGCACCCAGGTGCGACCCAGTCCTTTAGGATAGCCGGGCCAGGTCGATTGCCGCAAGGATTTTTGCGTCAGTTTTTGGAAGAAAACGGTCGTAGCGGTCAGGGCGCAAGCAACGAAAGTCGGTTCGCTGCCGGCGCGCGAGCCGACGGCGCCCTGGTTCTGAGGGCGATTCGAGCCTCGATTCGCAGCCGATATGCCATTCGATAGCAACGTCTTGTGAGTACCGAACACGGTGGGCGAACAGCGGCGATGGCCGTATGTTGACAATCGCCTGAAGCGCCGTTAGTCTCAAGTTAGAACAGAGTTACCGCTTTTCTCTCAAGCGAGGCTTTCGCCTCGCCCTGTATCTGGCCGGGGCTGCTCGTGCGCTAATGGCTTGTCTGGCGCCGCGTTTGGCAGTAACAAGATAGCCACTCGGCGCGATTCAGGAAACAAAGCGACCTCGGGCTGGTCTCCCGCGTGAGCGGCACGGCGGTGGTTTCGCGGGCGATCGGCAAATCAATCCTCAATTCATCCAGCACGGATCTGCAATGGCCGCTAAGAAAGTGGATTTCACCGAGATCCTTATCCGGCAGGGAGTCATCGGCGCCGACCAACTGGCCGAAGCCAAGCGCGTCGCCAAGGCGTCCGGAAAGAAGCTGCAGGATCAACTGGTGGTCCTCGGCTATGCCACTGGTGATGAAGTCATGCGGGCGATCGCCAAGGAGCACGGCCTGGACTTCGTCGATCTGAACGAAGTGGTCATTCCGCCGTCGATCGTCGAGCTCGTGCCGGAATCCGTGGCTCGCGAAAACGCGGTGTTGCCGATGGCCGAGGAAGACGGCGCGCTGAAAGTCATCGTCAGCGACCCGTTGGACCTCGACACGTTCGAAAAACTGCGGTTCATCCTCAATCGCAAGGTGGATATAGCGCTGGCGCCCCGGGAAAGCATTCTGGACGCGATTAACCGCCATTACGGCCAGATGGAGGATCAAAGCGCCGACTCGATGCTGCAGGAGTTTACCGACACAGCCATCGACTTTACCGAGACCGAGCAGGAGAGCCAGGGCGGAGAGGAAGTGATCGACGAGACCAGTGCGCCGATCGTCCGCCTGGTGCAACTGTTGATCAGCGAGGCCGTTCAGCTACGAGCCAGCGACATCCACGTTGAGCCGTTCGAAGACCGCGTGCGGATCCGCTACCGCATTGACGGCGTGCTGGTGGAGCGAGATAGCCCCCCGCGGCGGCTCCTGGGCGCGCTGCTGTCGCGCATCAAGATTCTGGCCAATATCGATATCGCCGAACGCCGCCGCCCGCAGGACGGCCGCATCAAAGTGACGCTGGGCGAAAAGCAGCTCGACCTGCGGGTCAGCATTCTGCCCACCAATCACGGTCAGTCGGCGGTCATGCGGGTGTTGGACAAAGACAGCATCAAGGTGGGCGTGCGGCAGTTGGGGCTCTCGGAAGCTGATTTTCGACACTTCAAAAACCTGATCCGCCGCCCGAACGGAATCATCCTGGTTACCGGTCCGACAGGCTCGGGCAAGACGACCACGCTGTACGCCGCGCTCAATGAATTAAACCGTCCAGACCGCAAAATCATCACAGCCGAAGACCCCGTGGAGTACTACCTTCCGGGGGTCAACCAGGTGGAAGTGAAGCACCATATCGGGCTGGACTTCGCCTTGATTATTCGGGCCATGCTGCGTCAGGCCCCGAACGTGATCCTAGTGGGTGAGATGCGGGATGCTGAGACCGCTCAGATGGGCATCCAAGCGTCTTTGACGGGACACTTGGTTTTCAGTACGCTACATACGAACGATGCGCCCGGTGCTATTACAAGAATGACCGACATGGGAGTGCCCGGATATCTGGTGGCAAGCAGCGTGATGGCCGTCTTGGCGCAGCGTCTGGTACGCGTGGTTTGTTCGAAATGCAAGCAGCCTTTCACCCCCTCCGACGCGTCGCTAGAGTCGGCCGGCATCACCCCCGAAATGGCTGCCGCCGGAAAGTTCATGAAGGGCAAGGGCTGCGGACACTGTTCGAAATCGGGCTATCGGGGGCGGATCGGGATCTTCGAATTGATGATGATGACCAACAAGATTCGCGAGCTGGCGTTTGCGGGCGCTTCGACGCAAGACATCCGCCGGGCCGCGCTTTCTCAAGGCATGACACCGCTTTACAGCGACGGCATTCGCAAAGTCCTCAACGGTACGACCACGATCGAAGAGGTTTTTCGGGTGTCCAAGAGGACCGAGAACTGACCGACCCAGTAGCCCTGCCGCCATTCCACGAGCGGCCGGGTGGCACGGCGGCCTTTGGCCCGTCGCCGACTGGCCGAGTAGACAAGTTTCTAGAACTTTGGAGGTTTGTGCAGCACGCGGCCGGACGTCGAAACTCCGGCGATCGAGCAGGCTGTCGGCCAGGTCGATCGACACACGGCTCGGAATTGGGTAACCGTCGCACGGACGGTCGCCGCCGGGCCGCGATTTGGCGATCGGACGACTGGCGGTGAATAATCCTGTGGCAAATCCAGGCCACACTTCTGTTGCCAGTCGTCTTGGAACAACGACCAGCGAATGGCCTGGCGACAGTTTGATCGCTTTAGTTTCTTCCCGCATCGCTAGCGCGCACCAGGCAAGAGGAATCTGCGGTGGCAACGGAAACCGTTCTGATCGACAAACTGTTACATGCCGTGGTGCGGCAGGGCGCCAGCGATCTGCACATCACGGTCGGCCAGCCGCCGGTCATTCGGCACGACGGCCACATGGTCAAGCTCAAGACCAAGGTGCTCGAGCCGGCCGACTGCATGTCGCTGATGAAAAGCATCGCCCCGGACCGCTGTCAGCAGGAGTTGCAGGCCGTCGGCGGCTCGGACTTCGGCTTTGCCTTTGGCGACTTGGCGCGGTTTCGCGTCTCGATCTTCAAGCAGCGCGGCAATATCGCCATGGTGCTGCGGCAGATCCCCAACAAGCTGCTGACCATGGAGCAATTGGGCCTGCCCCCCGCCTGCTTGCGGCTCATTCAACGTCCGCGCGGATTGTTCTTGGTCACCGGTCCCACCGGCTCGGGCAAGAGCACGTCGCTGGCCAGCATGATCAACTACCTCAACGAGAACTTCGACCATCACATCATCACGGTCGAGGATCCCATCGAGTTTTATCACTACAACAAGAAATCGACGGTCAATCAGCGCGAGATCGGCGTCGACGTGCCCAGCTTTTCCGAGGCCTTGCGTCGCTCGTTGCGGCAGGATCCGGACGTCATCCTGGTGGGCGAGTTGCGCGATCTGGCGACCATCGAGGCGGCCATCAGCGCCGCCGAAACCGGCCACGTCGTCTTCGGCACGCTGCACACCACCGGCGCCCAGGGCACTGTCAATCGCATCATCGACGTGTTCCCCACCAACCAGCAAGACCAGATTCGCACCCAGCTTTCCACGTCGATCATCGGCGTGCTCTCGCAGGCCCTGATTCCCAAGATCGGCGGCGGGCGCATAGCCGCCTACGAACTGCTGGTGTGCAATTCGGCCATCGGCAACCTGATTCGTGAGAACAAGACGTTCCGCATCACCTCGGCCATCCAGACCGGCGCCAAACAGGGCATGATGATGCTCGACGACTCGCTGTTCGAGTTGTGGAAGGAACAAAAGTGCACCAAGGCCGACGTGCTGGCCAAAGCCCAATCGGCGGAAGAGTTGGCCGCGCGCATCGCCAACGCCGAGCGCGGACTGTTCGACGAGGAAGGCGGGGATAAAGATAAAGACAAGGGCAAACCCAAGCCCAAGGACGAACACTAACCCACACGAGTGAAAACGACGCCGGCCGGGCGTCTTGAAGTGTCAGCGCTTCGGCCGCTTTATAGCAAGTCACGCACCAGGCAACGAACCAGCGAGTGGTTTTATGGCGATTCGCCGCATCGGCCAGATTTTTGTCGATCTGGGTTTCATTACCGACGACCAGTTGGAAGCCCTGCTCGAAGAGCAACAGCAGCATCCCGGACAGTTGTTGGGCAAGCTGGCCGAAACCCAGGGCTTGCTCAACGAAGAGCAACTGGCCCAGGCCTTGGCCGAGCAGTTTTCGATGCAGGTCATTCACCTGGCCGACACGGTGGTGCCGCCCAACGTGCTCACGCTGGTCACCGAAACGATGGCCCAGATGTATCGCATCATACCCATCAGCTTTCGCGAGAACACGCTGACCATCGCGCTTTGCGACCCGCAGAACCTGGCCATCCAGGACGAGCTGCGCACGTTTCTGGGCTACGAGATCCGCGCGGTCGTGGCCACGGAGCGCGATATCCTCAAGGGACTCGACCGCTACTACGCCGCCAGCGGCGAAAGCGTCGAGAGCCTGGTCCACGACATGGACGAGGACGTCGAGCTGGCGGCCGCCGCCGCGTCGATCAACTCCGACGGCCCGATCGACTTGACCAGCGTCGAGGCACTGGCCGATAGCGCCCCGGTGCGCAAGTTGTTGAACATGGTGTTGCTGCTGGCCATCAAGGACCATGCGAGCGACTTGCACTTCGAGCCGTTCGAAGACGAGTTCCGCATTCGCATCAAGGCCGACGGCGTGCTCTACGAGATGGTGCCGCCGCCGCGCCACCTGGCGTTTGCCATCACCACGCGCATCAAAGTAATGGCCAATCTCGACATCGCCGAACGGCGCATGCCGCAGGACGGCCGCATCGAGCTGACCGTCGGCGGCCACCCGGTCGATCTGCGCGTCAGCGTGCTGCCCACCATGTTCGGCGAGAGCGTCGTGATGCGGGTGTTGGATCGCTCGGTCGTTTCGCTCGATCTGGCCAAAGTCGGCATGGACGCCCCCACGATCAAGCTCTTTCGCGAGGTGATGCACAAGCCCAACGGCATCATCCTGGTCACCGGTCCCACGGGCTCGGGCAAGACCACCACGCTGTATTCGGCACTGAGCGAAATGAACTCGGTGCATGACAAGCTGATCACGACGGAAGATCCCATCGAATACGACATCGACGGAATTATCCAAGTGCCCATCGACGCCTCGATCGGCAATACGTTCGCTCAGTGCTTGCGGGCCATCCTGCGGCAAGACCCCGACAAGATCCTGGTCGGCGAGATCCGCGATCTCGAGACGGCCGAAATCGCCATCCAGGCCTCGCTCACCGGACACACCGTGTTCAGCACGCTGCACACGAACGACGCGCCCAGCACGATCACGCGGTTGCGCGACATGGGGATCGCGCCGTTTTTGATCACGGCCACGGTCGAAGCCATCTTGGCCCAGCGGCTCGTGCGGCGTGTGTGTACGCAGTGCCGCGAAGAGGTCGTGCCCTCGAGCGAGCTGCTGCAAGATCTGGAATTGACAGCCGCCGATATCGTCGGCAAAAAGTTCTACCGCGGCAAAGGCTGCGACGCTTGCAACAACACCGGCTACAAGGGCCGCGTGGGGCTGTTCGAGTTGTTGATCATGAACGACGACTTGCGCGACCTGGTAATGCAGAACGCCTCGCGCGACGAGCTGCGCGAAGCGGCCCGTGGGTTTGGCATGGTGGCGCTGCGTGACGCGGGCATGGACGCGGCCTACGAAGGCCGCACCACGTTGGACGAAGTCGTGCGCGAAACGGTGATGGATGCGTGAGAGTGGGGGTTGGGGTTTGGGGGCTGGGGTTTGGAGACGCAGAAGGCGGGAGAACTTACCATCTCCCTCTCCCCTCGCGGGAGAGGGCCGGGGTGAGGGGGCGAATGCCGAGTGGGGGTTGGAGATTGGGGGCTGGGGTTTGGAATACGAGGACTGTGATTTAGGAATTGGGTTTTGGGGATTGTTGGTTCGGGGTAAACAGGCGGGCTGATTTTTCCAGCCCCCAACCCCCACAAAAGGAACTTCGACGATGCCAACCTATCAATTCGAGGCTATGGACTCGACCGGGGCCGAGATCAAGGACGTGATCGACGCCCCCAACCAGGAAGAAGCCCAG
>JANNQN010000096.1:0-7804 GCA_031400775.1 Planctomycetia bacterium
CCTGCTACCGCGCGGCCGAAAAGGCGCTCAAGAGCGTCGATGGTGTCAGCGCCGTCAATTCGGACAAGAAGACCAAAACGCTGGAAGTGACCGGCAAGGGAGTCGACGTCAATGCCGCCATCCAAGCGCTCTTCAATGCCGGCTTCCAGGCCGCGGTGAAGAAATAGTCGAGACGGCGTCATCGCTGAAATCGTGCCTCGCTTCGACAAGGGAGAATTCGTAGCCCACGAATCCGCCATCGCGAAAACCTGGCAAACCCGCCGCGCGCGAATCGACCAATCCGCAGATCATGTCCGGCACACGTGCATTAAAGACGGATGCAACCCTTTCAGGGTTGACATGGCATGGCGCTCGATACGTCCCAGGGTAGCTCGAGGACTCGCAACCCTGGGCTGGACGCTGCAATCCCGTTGGGATTAGCAGAGCTGCAAACAGCAATCCCCTTCGTGATGGGAAGGGCTCCATGTTGCGATGCCGTTGGGATCGGGGAGTGCGATGGCATCGGACAAACCGGCCCACCCAATCCCAAGGGGATTGAATCCTTCAGCCCCGGGTTGCCGCTTTCGCGGCTACCCTGGGTACCGGTGGCCGCCGAATTAGGGCAACCCTGAAAGGGTTGAATCCATCGCAGCAAGGTTAACGGCGTAGAGTGCCACCCGACAATCAAGCGTCGCCGGACTACTACTCACCGAGATAGTCAAGCAATCGACGGTACGTTTCGTGGCGGCTCTTCCACGTTGCCCCGCGAGCACCGCGCGGGCTTTGTGCGCCAGTGGGTAGAGGGTGGGCGACTCCGAGCTGGGCGCCGGCGTCGACCCCGCCTTGATGCACGAGCGAGACGATCGTTTGCACGCCGATTTGTCCGGCCGACGTATGGCAGCGGCGGCAGTCCTGCACCAGGGTCAATGATCTGCCGATGTCGCCCCAGTCCGGGGCTTTTTCGCCCTGAAAAATCACTCGATAAATCGGCTGATCGTCGGGCTCGCGCTCCAGTCCCCCCTGATTCAGGCCGTCGAACAGCAGTTGTCGCTTGAGCGTGTGCTCGGAAACGTTCATTCCAACTCCGGTGTTAGTCGGCGGTTCCGCCCGTCCGTCCACATTGCGGAACACGCGCAGTCGAACCGATTCAACGATGGAAGTGGGTGTCGGGCGCAACTGATTGTCGAGCGTGATTAGAAATTGCACGAGCGCCACCTCCGTTCCAATGGGAATCTGTCGCACACCGTCGCGAACCTTGATGAACCCCCGTTGCGCGCCCGCCTTCCAGTCGATCGCTTCCGCGTCGATGTACTTCAAGTATTCCTCGAGCGCGGGCCTTCCGTCGGGAAAGCGGTAGAACAGTCGGAAATACGAACGTCCCTTGTAATTGCGAGTATGCAATGTAATGAATCGTTCCTGGATGTCTTCATGGATGTCGCTGGGCTGATGAAAATCGATTTCCAGCCAGTCGCTCCCGGCAGTGAGCAAGCCTGGCGGCAGATAATCGACGCTCGGATCGAATCGATGATCGGCGGAGAATCGCTCGGACTTGATCGCCAGAGCATACGTGTCGGGAAGCGATTGGATCTCGAGTTCCGAGAGCGTGAGCGCGCGTATAACCGTCGCGAGCTTACGGCAGATTGTATCGCGGCGTTGTCGCGTCGACTTATCTCCCTCGCGCGCGATGTTTCGACTCACGAGAAAATCGAACGGAGCCCATAGGTCGCGTTGCAGCATGGCGCGCCGGAGCGGATCGGCCGGGCGAACCCGCGCAGGATCGGCAAGGCATTCGTCCAGCAGCGATGAGAGATGCTGGCAGGTTACGGGAGTCGACCAATAGTCGCTACCCGGCCAGGCCAGAAAGTCGATCACGTCCCCGCCTTCAATCCTGCAAACCGGAGTTCCGCCGCGCTTGGCGGGAATTTCGCTGGTGCGGATATAGAAGGCCGCGAACAGCCGATTCGCCAGACTCTGCGGATCAGCGTCGTACAGCGGAAGCGGAGTTTCACTTTTCAATGATCCGGCCAGGTCACCCTGGTGGTAATAGGCCGGGTTTGAGCGGCCAGGTTCCGTTGCTCGTCCCGAGACAGCGATGCACCAGGCGGCGGCGACCAAAATCGCGATCCGGAGAAATGTCATGGTTGCAATCCTAGCGTTATCGTGCGGAACCGCGACGGGAGAGGTCAATTCGCATTGGCGAAACGATATGACTTCGCGGCCGGCGCATTGGCCTTTCATGCCTTCCAGGTGTTCTTGACTTCCGGATTGAGCAATCCGGCGATCCGCCACTGGCCTCGATAGATATCCAAAATATTCTCGGCGGCCCCCAGCGCCATGTCTTTGATCGCTTGTTCGTCGAGCGCGGACACGTGTGGGCTGACGATCACATTGTCGAGCGCCAAGAGCGGATGGTTCGGCGGCGGCGGTTCGACGGCTAACACGTCCAGCCCCGCGCCGGCCAAATGACCCGCCTTCAGGGCCTCAAGCAGATCTGCCTCATTCACCAATCCTCCTCGCGCGGTGTTGATCAACACGCTGCCCCGCTTCATCCGCGCGAGGGATTTACGATTGATGATTTCCTGAGTTTCGGGTGACATGGGCGTATGCAACGTGACGAAGTCCGACTGCGACAAGAGCGTATCGAGGTCGACGAGCTCGACGCTGTTGGCCTTTACGAATTCGAGATCGGGAAATGTCTCGTGCGCCAACAATCGCATTCCAAAAGCGCCCGCGCGCACGGCCGTGCTACGGCCAATTCTGCCCAGCCCAACGATTCCCAGCGTTTTTCCGCGCAGCGGAATCATAATCGAACGGCGCCGCCAGTTGCCCTGCCGGGTATCGATGGCGTTTGACACTACCGAGCGCGCCACGGCCAACAGCATCGCCATCGCGTGTTCGGCGACTGCCTGATGGTTGCCGTCGGGGGTAATGGTCACGGCCACGCTGTGCCGCGTCGCGGCCGGAACGTCCACTCGATCGTAGCCAACGCCGTTGCGCGAAATGACTCGCAACTGTGGCAAACCGGCCAATACCCGTTCGGTATAGGGCTCGCTGCCTGCAATTACCGCCACGATGCCTTGCGCCGACTCGAGCACGTCTTCTTCGCTCATTAGCACGCTTTTGGCCGGATAGCGAACTTCGTAACCAGCCGCAAGTAGAGCATTCAAGTGAGCGCCCGGCGCCTCGCGCAGGACCTCGGTCGTAATCAACACACTCGGCATGATGCTTCCTTAGGAATGAGAACTCGATAACGTCCCGATGCTAATTCTTTCCCCGCGGGCGTTCTCGAACCCGAGCCGCCAACTGCGAGGCTGAGCGAACGAGCAGAGCATAATCGGCGGCCATCGCCAGCCAGTTTACGCCCTTGTTGGCCCATTCCACGAGCACGTCGGGATCGTCGCCCACGGCAATTCCCATCGGCACTTTGGCGTCGCGCGCCTGGGCAATGACACCATCAATGGCGCGGATTACCTCGGGGTGGCGAGGTTGGCCCGTGTAGCCCAGCGAAGCGGCCAAGTCGTTTGGCCCTACGACGATCGAGGTTAGTCCGGGCACGGTCAAAATCTCCGCCAGATTGTGCAGAGCCTCGGCTTGCTCGATCTGCACGATCGTGATGATGGTTTGATTGGCGGCCTGGCAAAAGTCGGCCCCGCCGCGAGCGCCGAATCCGGACGGCCGCCGAGGCCCGAAACCGCGCACGCCCTCTGGCGGATAGCGACAGGCCGAAACCGCCAGCCGCACGTCATCGGCCGTTTTGACCAGAGGAACGATCACCCCGGCCGCGCCGATATCGAGCACCGGCTTGATCAGCACCGGATCGTTGGCCGGCACTCGCACCAAGGGAGTCGTTTCGCTCCCCTTGGTAGCCATGATGTGTCCTTGCACGCGCTCCAGCGAAAGCGGGTTGTGCTCCGTGTCGATCCAGACAAAATCCAATGTGCGGGTGAGCGCCTCGGTTACCGTGGCATCGATGAACGTAATGCACGTTCCTACCAGCGTCTTTCCGGCGGCCAGTTTATCGCGAAAGTAATGGGCGTTTTCCACGGCGTCTCGACTCTCTTTCTTGCTTCGGCAGAGATGGGGCGGAGGATTAGGCGATGAGCTCTTCGATGACTTTCGCGCCAGACACCGCCGCGTCGGTAAGTGTTTCGTCGCGACCAAGGTGGCGAAACGTGAGCCGATTGTGATCGAGTCCCAATTGGTGCAACATAGTCGCGAACAGGTCGGTAACGTGCACCGGCTTTTCGACCGCTCGATAGCCGACGTCGTCCGTGGCCCCATGCACGTGCCCCGACTTGAAGCCGCCACCGGCCAATAGCAAACTAAAACCGTTGCGGTTATGGTCGCGGCCTTTGCCGTTTTGCGAGACCGGCAACCGACCAAACTCGCCCGTCCAAAGCACGATCGTGCTGTCTAGCAGCCCACGAGCCTTGAGATCGCGAATGAGCGCGGCCGAGGGCAGATCGGTTTTCCCCGCGATCTTCTCGATCTCGGTTTTCACGTCGCCGTGGCTGTCCCAAGGATTGCCGGCGCCGGGAAACACCTGCACGAATCGAACTCCGCTTTCGACCAGCCGGCGGGCCATCAGCAGTCGGGCGCCGTAGCCGGCCGTGACCGGATTGTCGAGCCCGTACAGTTTGTGAGTCGCGTCGGTTTCCTTCGAAAGGTCCAACACGTCGCCCGCCGCCAATTGCATCCGCGCCGCCAGCTCGTAATTGCGAATGCGGGCGTCGAGCGCGCTTTCGAGCGGATAGTCCTGGCGATGCCGCTGGTTCATGCGAGCCAAGAACTCCAAATCGTCGCGCTGCGCGCCCTCGGGCAGCGGCGTGCTCGCGCGCAGGTTCAAAATTGGAGTGCCTTGGGCGTTGAACTCCGTTCCGCGATAAACCGCCGGTAGCCAGCCATTCTGCCAGAGAGTAGAGCCCGTCCCGGGATAGCCTTCGGGATCGCGCAGCACGATATAGCTCGGCAGATTCTGATTCTCGGCGCCCAACGCATAGCTGATCCAGGAGCCCAGCGTGGGGCGGCCGGGAAAGAGCTTGCCGCTGGTGAGCATCACCAGGCTTTCGGTGTGGTTGTTATGGCCAGTGTGCATCGACCGCACCAGGCACAAATCGTCGGCCACGCCGGACAAGTGCGGCAGCACTTCTGAAAGTTCCATGCCGCACTGCCCGCGCGGCTCGAATTTGAAAGGGCACGGCAGCAGCTTGTTCGACTCGCTGCCGGGTTGAAACATCTCGACTTTATCGTGATGCACCTGGCCGGCACGCTTGTTCAGCTCGGGTTTGGGATCGAACAACTCCATTTGGCTCGGCCCGCCGTTTTGCATCAGCATGATGACGGCCTTCGCGCGCGGCGCAAAGTGGGCCGGCCTGGGTTGCAGATCGAAGACCGCTCGCGCGGCGGATTCCGCCCCCAGCAATCCGTCGGTGGCTAGCATGCCACCCAATGCCACGGCGCCGAAGCCGAGCCCCGTCGTCTGCAACATCTCTCGCCGCGAAATCGACCGCGGAACCAAGAATTGTGACGGCTTTCCCATGGCAGGGCCTCTAGCGGATATACAAGAATTCGTTCGTATTCAGCAGCATCTGACACAGGTGGGCCAATGCCTTTTCGGCAGCTTCCGCGGGCGGCATCGGCGCTTGTTGATACCGCTGGGTCTGGCGATCGAGCAAGTCGGCGGCCCAAGTTGCTTCCGCCTCGGCGGGCTCGCGCGCCAGCGCAACGCGAAAGGCACGCGCAATCTGATCTTTTCGCTCGGTCGCATCTCTGCGCAGCAAGGCCGCAAACTCCGCAGCCTGCTCCTTGACAAAATCATCGTTGAGCATCGTCAACGATTGTGAAACCACTGCCGAGGGGGTGCGACGCGTGCAATTGCTGGTCAATTCGGGCTGATCGAAGGCATCTAGAAGCGAAAGGTTATAGCGCCGGCGGGCCAACAGGTACATGCTGCGGCGATTGGCCGATCTTGGCGGCGTCCCTTCTTTCTTGACCACCACCGTCCCATCGGGTTTGCCCTCGATCATGGTCGGCGGGCCTCCCAAAGTGCCTTCCAGTCGTCCGCTGGCCAGCAGGATCGCATCGCGCACGCTCTCCGACTCCATCTGCCGCAGCCGCATTCGCCACAGCAGCTCGTTGCCGGGATCCACCAGTTGGGGATCCGCCATTCGCTCTTCGACGCCTGATCCGCTCGGCTGTTGATACGCCGGCTGGCGATAGGACGCCTGGCGATATGCGGTCGACATCATGATCAACTTCACCAGCGGCTTTACCCGCCAGCCGTTGGATTGAAATTCCAGCGCCAGCCAATCGAGTAACTCGGGATGCGTGGGCCGGGCGCCCGAATGTCCAAAATTATCACTGGTGGCCACGATGCCCTGCCCGAACAAATACTGCCAGACGCGATTTACATACACCCGCGCGACCAGTCCTCCAGCGGCCGAATGTTGATCGGTCAGCCAACGGGCAAAAGCCAACCGCCGTCCGCTGGCGTGTTGACTGAGCGGTGGGCCTTCGATGCGCGATTCCAATTCAGTTTCTGCCAGCGCGTGCAAATAGCCCGGTGGAACTTCGGGTCCAGGCCGATCGAGGTTGCCGCGCCGAAGTAAATACGTGGCCGGCGGCGGTCCGACGTCGTAGACCGCTTGAATGGTGCCCCAAGTCCGCCGGGTGGCATTGAGCGCGGCGATTTCCTGCTCCAGACGGTCCAAATTGGTTTTGTCGGCCGGCGCCAGCGCGGCGACGATCTCCTCCGCCGAAACTTTCAACGTGGATTCGAACTTCCCGGCCAGATATTTTTGCACCTCGGTCCGCTTGGCCGCCTCGGTTTGCACCGCCGCCTGCGTGTCGGCACGAATCGGTTCGGGAATGGTCGCCAGTTTGGCCTCAAACAGCCGATCTTCGTACGGTTTCTTGATCGCGGAAACGTTTGTTTTTCGCTCGCCCACTTGTTTGTCGATCTCGGCGTTGGCGGCATCGGCCCGGGCTTTTTCTGGCTTGGAAATGTTGGGCAGCTCGCGCTGCGCCGGCTGGAGCCACGATTGCGGATTAAAGGCGGGCGAAAAAATCGCCAGCATCCGATAGTAGTCCTCTTGTGGAATCGGATCGAACTTATGACTGTGACAGCGGGCGCAGTTGACCGTAAGCCCCAGGATGTTGTTGGCAACCACTTCCATCGTGTGTTCCAACACTGCCTGGCGAATGTCGGCCGTGTTCAATTCGTTCTGCAAGGTCTCATCGGCGGCGGCACGCAACATGCCGGTCGCGATCAGCAACTCTTTCGTATCGGCGCCATACGTCTCGGCGTTTTGCCAATCGACCAGTTCATCGCCCGCCATCTGCTCGACCAGGAACCGATCGAATGGCTTGTCGCTGTTGAACGAATTCGTGACATAGTCGCGGTACAACCATTTGCCCGCCGATACCTTGGCGATCGCGGCGTCGGTATCGTCGCCGATCGTATCGACATAGCCGGCCGCATCGAGCCAGTGCCGGCCCCAACGCTCGCCAAAGTGGGGCGATGCCAATAGACGGTCGATCAATCGCTCGTAGGCTGCCTCGTCGGTATCCGCTAGATACTGGGCAACCTGTTCGGGCGTCGGCGGCAAACCCAGCAAATCGAACGTGACGCGGCGAATGAGCGTCGGGCGATCCGCTTCGGCCGAAAGACCGAGCGATTGGGCCTCGAGCTTTGCCAACACGAAAGCATCGACCGGAGTGCGCACACGGGCGGACTGACGCACGCTGGGAAGCGTCGCACGAACGGGCTTTCGGAAGGCCCAGAATTGTCGGTCCTCGGCCGTCACGACCGGAGCTTCCACCGCCG
>JANNQN010000097.1:0-3275 GCA_031400775.1 Planctomycetia bacterium
TGAGGCCAAAGCGGCGCCGGCCGAAACGGTCGAAGCCGAATCCGACGGGCCCGCGGCGCCGCCGGAGCCACCCAAAAAGCGCAAGGTGCCGCTCAAGGGCGGAATCGGCGGACCATCGAGCGGCGAGCAATTCGGGCTGAAGTGGTAGGACGCCGGCGAATCGTCGCTTAACGATTCGCGGCTGCCACGTCGGCAACGGCATCGCCGTCCACCGAAATCCGGCAACGGGGCAGGGCGTTGCGCAACCGTTCGATGCCCGCCGGCGTCATGTGCCTGCCCAAGTCGAGGTGCAGCTCGACCAGGTTCGTCAACCGAGCCAGCGATTGCAAACCGTCGTCGCTGATCTGGTCCGCCTCGTTCAGCGCCAATCGCTTGAGATGTTTGAGTTGCGCCAGCCGCGCCAGGCCGGCGTCGGTCACGTCGATGCTGCGGTCCAAGCTCAATCGCCGCAGCGCCGGCAAACGCAACAGGCACTCGACATCCGCGTCGGTGGCGTAAAACAATTCCACGCCGGCAACGCTCGACAGGTAGTCGATGCCCACGCGACTGCGCAGCCACTGCGGCGCCGCCGGCGGCGCGTCGAGCGCCAGCCGGCCCTCGGCGTCGACCTGATGGCCGTAAAGCACCACGCTCGCGGGATTCGAAAGCACGAGCGCCGCGCAGGCCTGGCGCTGGCTGCGGGCGGCATGCACCCAGCCCATCGCCAGGGCGACCACCGCGGTGGCGGCCAGCAGCGTGCGCAAGGTGAATTGCGAAGCGCGGCCCAAACGGCGAAGGGAGCGGATGCGAGCGCGCGTGGAAGTCATATCCTTCTATCGTACCGCGCCACGATTTCTGGGTTATCGGATAACGTGACCACCGCTGAAGCGCAAAGGCGTCGCGATGTCGCCTCCTCGAGCCTTGCCGGCCCGCTTGTGCCGAAAGCTGATCTTGACCGTAGAATAGGGTTGTGGTCCGATTCCACCGGAACCACTGGAATATTCGGGATTTACGGCATTTCTGGCACGCCCGCGTATCGCCCGATAGGGCCGCGAATCGTGTGACTAGGGTGACCCCTTCGGCATCGAATCTTTCGTGGGTCGCATGGAGCGCGGCCTGGCGTGCCATGCTTGTTTCGGGGTCTTTTGAATTGGAAGTCACCGAACAAACCGACGAGCAATTGGCCGCAGAGGCTGCCCGCGAAGGCTCTGACGGGCCGGCGTTTGTTGCGCTGGTGGAGCGTTTCCGTCAGCGCGTGTGGCGAATCTGTTTCCGTTTGCTAGGCAACGACCAGGACGCCAACGACGCGGCTCAAGAAGTCTTCGTCCGCTTGTTCCTCAATCGAACCAAGTTCGAGGGCCGCTCGAAGTATGCCACCTGGGTCCACGCGATCGCGGTGCGCACGTGCCTGACGATTCGCCGCGGACGAGGCCGCCGCCAGCGTCACGAGGACACGGCCAGCGAAGAACAGTGGGAAAAACAACAGCCGACGCAAAAAACCACGGCCAGCGGACTGTCGCTGGACCTGATGAAAATGCTGGAAATTCTCGACGAAGAGGATCGCGCGATGCTGATCCTCAAATACGCCGAGGGTTACGACTACGAGGAGTTGGCCGCGATTTTCGAACTGTCGGTCAGCGCCTGCAAGATGCGGCTCTCGCGAGCCCGCGAAAAACTACAACAACGATTCCCCGATCAAACATCGTAACCCGGATGGATCGCCCCCATGGCTAATCTCTTGGAACAACTTGCCGATTTGGAAGTCCCGCCGCCGCCGGCGCAATTTGACCGGCAATTGCACCAGCGCGTCAATCGCTCGCTTTTCGTCTGGCAACTGGTCGACCTGGTCGTGAGCGGCCTGCCCTGGGCCATGCTGCACTTCGCCCGGGCCGTGGTCGGATTAATCGCTTTTACCGTCACCGGGCAATACGAGGCGAAACCAAAAAAACCGCGCCGCTAGCAAACGGGATGTGACGAATCGGTCGCCGCGCGATTCTAACTAGCAGAAACATAAAACGAAGCGCTCTGGCACGTCGCCGGACGCAAGAATCCACTTCTCCCTTTGTGAGGACCTACGCTATGAACCTTTTCGCTTTCGCTGGTGAAACCGCGAACGCCGTCGAAAAAACGGCCGACACGGTAACCACGACCTTCGACAACTCGAAGGCAGCCGTGGTGGACAGCTTTACCAAGGCCTACGAGCAGGTGATCGGCATCGCGCCGCAGATCGTGGCCATGGTCGTGGTGTTGGTGATCGGCTACGTCATCGCCAAATTCGTCGCCAAGGCCATTACGACCTTGTCGGAGAAGGTCGGGCTGCAAAGCGCGGCCGATCAAAGCGGTCTGGCCGACTCGATGCACCACATGGGCCTGCAACGCAACGTGCCGGCGATCATCGGCACCATCGTGTTCTGGCTGTTGATGTGCGTGTTCTTGACGGCCGCGTTCAACATCCTCGGCCTCGAGGCCGTGAGCAACGCCATGCAAGAGATCGTCCACTACATTCCCAAGCTGCTGGTCGCTACCGTCGTGGTGGTGGTTGGTTTGCTGGTCGCCACGTTCCTGCGGGGCGTGGTCGCCACCAGCGCCGATCGCGTGGGCTTGTCCTACGCTCAGCACCTGGCCAATGGTTGCTACTACGTGTTCGCTCTGCTGACGTTCATCGCCGCGTTCCACCAGTTGGGAATCGAGTTTGCTCTGCTCGAGCAGCTTATCCTGATTGCCTTCGGCGCCGTGGCGGTGGGATTTGGTCTGGCGTTCGGCCTGGGCGGCCGCGACGTGATGGCTGGCATCTTGTCCGGCTACTACGTTCGCCAACGCCTGCATGCCGGCGACCATGTCACGGTCGGCAACATGGAAGGCACGGTTCGTGAAGTCGGCCCCGTGGCCACGATCATCGAAACCGACGAGGACGGACTACTGAATCGACGTAGCGTGCCGAATACCAAAATGCTCAACGAAGCAGTTCGGTAAACTACCGCTACGCATAGGCTAAACAGCCAAAGCCCGGGGAGGAAACTCCCCGGGCTTTCTTTTTGCTCTGGCTCCAAGGGTACGATTAGGCCTCGCGGTTTCCCGCCAGGGATTGGGCCACCAGTTCGCCGTCGGTGGGTTCGCTTTGCTGCATGACTGCTATACTAGTGGCCCGAGACCGTACAATGTCCAAGGTCGAAAGGCACTGAGATTCTTATTGAGGAGTCCGAGATGGAAAAAGCCACCTTTGCCGCCGGCTGTTTCTGGGGTGTCGAGGCCGCTTTTCGCCAGACCCCGGGCGTGAAGAATACGGCCGTCGGGTA
>JANNQN010000098.1:0-16465 GCA_031400775.1 Planctomycetia bacterium
CAAGGTGCTGGCGCCGCAAGATTCGCCGTTGCCGGGCCACATTCACATTGCCAGTGGGGGCGGGGGCGGCGGCGCCAACAATGCCGCGTTCCTGGGACCGAAATATGCCAGCATCACGCTGGGCAACGGCAACCCGCCGCAGAACACCGAGCGGCCCGCCAATCTGAGCGAAGCGGCCGACGCCGAGCGTAATGCCTTCCGCCGGCAAGTCAACGACCACTTTTCCCGCCGTCGCCGCACGGCCGATAGCGATGCGTTTGTCTCATCGTTCGATTCCGCCAAGCAGCTCATGGACCGCCGCGACGTATTCGATGTCACCAAGGAGCCCGCGGCCGATCTGGAGCGCTACGGCACGCACGAGTTTGGCCGGCATTGCCTGCTCGCGCGGCGGTTGCTGGAACACGGCGTGAGCGGCGTGCAGGTCAACCACTCGAATTACGACACGCACAACGAGAATTTCGATTTTCACATCGAGCAACTGGGCGAGTTCGATCGCACGTTCGCCACGCTGGTCCAAGACCTGGTCGCGCGTGGCTTGTGGAAGAGCACGCTGTTGGTGGTCATGTCCGAGTTCGGGCGCACGCCCAACATCAATCGCTTCTTCGGCCGCGATCACTGGGGCAAAGCTTGGAGCGTCGTGCTGGGCGGATGCGGAATTCAACCCAGCGCCGTGATCGGCAAGACCAACGCCAACGGCACCGAAGTCGCCGACCGGCAAGTCGATCACGGGCATTTGTTCCACACCTACTTGAAAGCCGTGGGCGTCGACCCGACGGCCAAGTTCGACGCCGGAGGCCGCGCGATCCCCATGGCCGATCCGGCCGCCGAAGCGATCTCGGAGTTACTGGCATGAACGCGACACCCGCGGCCAATCCGACGCCGCCCAATCCCCCGCCAGCCGATCCGCAACAGACGCATGCGATCGGCGAATTCAAGCACACCAGCCCGCTGTTGAGTTGCCGCTTCGACCCCAGCGGACAGTTCGTGTTCGCCACGGCCTATGACAATACGATCCAGCGCTGGCAGTTGTCCTCCGGCAAGGTCACGCCACTTTTGGGTCACGATAGTTGGGTGCGAGCCCTGGCGTTTCATCCCTCGGGCAGCACTCTGTACAGCGGCGGTTACGATGGCCGCGTGATCTGGTGGGAGCCCACAAGCGAGTCGCCTCAGCCACTACGGACCCTGGAAGCCCACCAGGGCTGGGTGCGGGCCGTAACCGTCAGTGCCGATGGAAAGCTGTTGGTCACTTGCGGGAACGACAACCTGGTGAAAATCTGGAACGCGCTGGACGGCACGCCGCTGGGAGAGTGCTTCGGCCATGCGAATCACGTCTACAACGTCGCCTTTCATCCCGACGGACGACGACTCGTATCGGGCGACTTGAAGGGCATCGTGCGCGAGTGGGACCTGGAAAGCTGCGAGCAACTGCGGCAGTTCGACGCGCAGGCTCTATGGAAATACGACCCGGGATTTGGCGCTGACATCGGCGGCGTGCGCGGCATTGGCTTTAGCGGCGACGGCAAGCTGCTGGCCTGCGGCGGCATCAGCGAAGTCTCCAACGCCTTCGCCGGCCTGGGCCATCCGCTGGTCGTCGTGATCGACGTCGAGACGGGGGAGAAGCGACAACAACACGTTACCGCGGCCAAGCTCAAAGGTCCCGTGTGGAATGTGCGATACCACCGCGATGGCTACTTGATCGGCTGCAGCGGCGGTCACGACGGCGGGCATCTGCTGTTCTGGAAGACCGAGCAGCCCAACGAGTTTTTCGATTTCAAGCTACCCGATCTGTGCCGCGACTTCGATCTGCACGTCGACCAACTGCGGCTGGCCACGTCGCACGACGACAAGACGCTGCGGCTGTGGCAGATGACGGCCAAGGCGGGCTAAGCCGCGAAGCGGTGTAATGACCGAACGAGCGGCGCAAGGCGCTTACAGAATTTCAGCCCAGCGGCACGGCGTGCTTGGCGATGTACTCGTCGAACGACGGGTCGAGCCCGATATAGTGAAATTGCTCGGCGAATTTTAGTCCGTGCTCGGCGCCGCGGCGGGCCGAGCCGGCGCGAAACCGCAGATCGACAAACGCGCGAATCGCGGCCGCCGGGTCGCCTTCCAGCTCGGGAAGCTTCAGCTTTCGTTTCGCCAGGGCCGTGCGAAACTCGTGTACCATGTTGCCGATCATCGTCCGATTGGCGCGGATCGCCGCCATCTTCTTGTCGATCGTCGAAGTGATGTCGACAACGCGATTGACCGCCTGCGGCCCGCGCGCGTAATAATACTTCTCGCTCACCGCGTGTGGCTTGAGCCCCGCGGCGAAGTGCTCGGGAAAATCCAAATGCCCGCCGGCCATCCAGCAGGCCGCCTCGACGCACTGCGCGGTCACATAATGATCGGGGTTTTCCTCGTAGTGTCCCCAGGGGTCGTAGCTGAAGATCGTGTCGATCTTGAGCAAGCGAATCAAGAAGATCAGTCGGGCACGCATCTCGACGCGCGAGACGTCGTCCATGCGATGGTTGCGATAGCCGAGATTGAAGACTTGCTTGATTCCCAGCACCTTGGCCATGGCTTCGTTGTCGGCCTCGTTGGCGGCGATGGTCTGGCCCGAGCTGAGATCGGCCGAGTCCTTCTCGTCGTTGCTAGTGCGAATCAGGTATCCGGTGTAACCCTCTTCGATCAGTTTGGCGATCGTGCCGCCGGCCAGGATCGAGTGATCGTCCGAATGCGGAGCGATCGTGGCCAGCACCTTGCCGGCGTGCGGTTTTCCGCTCCGGGCGCGCTCGATCGTGATCGGGCCGGGCGCGGTGACATCGGCGCCGGCCGGGGCCGGTTTGTCCGGCTGAGACGCCGCCTGATTGGCGCCCAGCAGCGATGTGCTGGCCAGGCTGCTGCCTAAGAATTCGCGTCGCTCCATGGTTTTAGGTCTCTCGCGGAAGATCGAATTGCGCGCTCCGGCGCCGATATTGTAGGCGATTGGGCCGGGGTACACTCCCTAAAAACCGGCCCAAAAGGTCCGAAGCGAACCAGCGGGGGAGCGATTGGCCAAGGCCGCGGCGAATTGCATGTTGTACAATTGTCTGGCGCTTGCGCGATAATCGATTCAATTAAGAAGGAGCAGCCGCGATGGGTCAGTCTCACAAGATCCCGGCGGCGTTGGCTTTGGTGCTGACGGTGCTGGCCAGCTACACGATCTGTGGTGCGGTCCAAGCGGCCGACACAACCGTCGCCCCGCCAAAAAAACTTGCCGACATGCCCATCGGCCGCAACTGGCGTCCGGGCGGGTTGATCGGCCCGCAGACGCGCTCGCCGCGCACGGCCGTGGCCGCCAAGCCGAAGCGCGGACCTGCCGCCAACAAGATCGACCTGAACACCTGCACGCTCGAGCAATTGCAAAATCTGCCGGGCGTCGGACCGGCGATGGGGGCCCATATCATGGCCGGACGGCCCTATCGCAGCTTCGACGACCTGGCCCGCGACGGGGTGCCGCTGAGCACGATCGATCGGATCCGCACGCTGGTCACGGTCGGCCCCTAGAATGCCTCGGGCGAGGATTCGCTCGGGAGAGTTCGCTCGGGAGAGGGCGAAAAATGTTTCTTGCCGACTCCGGCGGGGGTACAATGATCGGTGATGCCTTATCCGAGCCCCGCAAGAGAACCCGACCATGAGCGAATCCAACACCAGCGACGTCAACTACGAGAGCCTGCCCTTGGGCATGGCGATGGACGAAACCGACGTCAATCTGCGCTACTACTTCAGCCAGATGCCCAAAGAAAAGCTGGCCGAATACGTGTCGACCTGGACCGACGACGTCGTCATCGACTGGGACGGCAATTTCCGCGATGACGGAACGTTGTTCCTGACTTGCAGCGAGCGCGACGTCGATATCGAAGAGTACCGCAAGGTGCTGGCCGAACACATCCGCTTTCGATTCGCCAGCGACCGCGGTTAATTGCCGCGTAACGCTGCACGCGACCAATCAGTACTGACAGCGCTCGCTGTGGACCTGATAGGTCTTGTGCGACTTGATCGGGTCGCCGGCCGGGTGACAGCGCTGGCACGACTCGACGACCGCCAGCTCGCGGTGCTTCTTGCTCGAGCCGGTGTGTACGTCGTGGCAACTCAGGCAGGTCGTCGATTCGCGACCGAGAAGCACCACGTCGCGAAGATTCTCCAGCACGTGCGCGTCGCCCGGGTTCAGCTTGGGATCGTCGAGCGCCTTCCAATCGACCTGGAAATCCCTGAACAGATTGTCGCCGGCCACGAAGTTGGTCGGATAGGGCAGGCCGCTGGTCTTTGAGCGGCCGAATCGAATGTGGCACGACCCGCAGATCGAGGCGACCACGGCCGGCGAATCCTGGCGAGCTTTGGCCAGGGGAATGAGCTTCGCGTCCTCGGTGTGCCCCTCGGGGGCGTCGCCGTGACAGGCAAAGCATTCGATCGCAACGGTGGCGAAAGCATGCGTCTTCGGATCGACGGCCGTCGTGTGGCAGCCGGCACAGGACGTGGCAAATGTCTCGGCTTCCCAGTGCGGGTTGTCGGTCTTTTCCAGCCGGGCGCGACGTCCGCGGCCGAGCGCGGCGGTGACCGAGAGCAAGTCGGCCTTGCCATACGCGGCCGAACGCTTGAGAAACCGCTGGGCGCGCGAGTCGCCCATCAGCAATTGGACCTCGCCGGCAATCGCTTTGGTTTTGGCGTCCGAGGCAAGCGCCTGCATGGCTGGCTCGTTGGGGTCGGCATCGCGAATCGTTCGATTGTGTTTGTTGGTCGGCCAGGTGCCGCCGACTTCGTTTCGATGGCAGAACAGGCATTCGCCGCTTTCCATGTACTGCGGCACCTCGCCGCCGACGTGGTCGCCGCCCCAAGCGGCCGGATCAAGCAACTTTCCGTCGGCCGGAGGCGCGGCCACCAGCGCGCGGGCGTCAATCGCCTGGCCAACGAGCGCCGCCAAAAGTGCGCAGGCGACCAACGCGAGCAGGGCGCTTGCCGCTAAATCAGTCAGTCCAGGCAGGCGGCGGCGCACCGAAGATGAACTCGTTTGCTTGATTGAGGGCCCGGTCAATAAAAAACGCGGCGCGACCCTCGCCACAGTGGACGAGCATCGCGCCGCGATTGCAATCGTGCTATACGTTCGTGTCGTCGCGGACCCAGCCGTAAGCGGCGCGGTCGCTCGTGCCGCCGGCATCGCGATAGGCCGTCTTCAGCTTCGACAACCCGTCCTTGGGTAGCGTCTTGCGCTTTTCGCTGGCATCGACGCCATACAGCTTGGCGGCGTTCAATCCGAAGATTTGGGCCTTGTCTTCCTTGGTGAGTTTCTTGTAGCCGTACTTCTCGCACAGTTCGTCGGAGATCTGGAACCGCTTGAAGGCGTCGATGGCCCACTGCGGCGAACCCCACCACAGGCAATCGGTACCCCAGATCACGTGGTCGGCGCCGTAGTTCTGTATGTTCTTGCCGATCAGGTGCTGGCACATCACCGGATGCGAAATCGCCAAGGTGGCGAACGACGAACCGATCTCCGGGTAAACGTTGGTCATCTTCGGGTTGCGCTGCTTGATCTTCATCAGCACGTCGTGCCAGTCGAAATCGCCCGTCTCGGGATTGAAGTGGTTCAGCTCTTCGTATTTCGGCTCGTTCGGGCCGTGTTTCAAGGCCGAGTGATAAATCACGAACGTCAGATCCGGATGGTCCAGCGCCGCCTTCTCAACGTCCTTGGGATTGGCCAGGTCGCCCAAGGTGCGCGACTGGGCGGAAAAGCCCTTGTGAACGCTGAAGAACTTCAGCCCCAGTTCTTTCGACTTCTCATAGAACGGATAGGTCATCTTCTCGTCGTCGAGTTGGAAGCCGCCGCCGCTGCGGCCCGGATCGGTGTGGCAGTACCACTTCCAGGAGTCGATGCCATACAACTTCACCTCGCGCTCCATCTGATCGAACAGCGCCTTCTTGTCTTGGCTGTTGGTCTTCATGTCCCAGTAATGGTTGGGAGCACAGTTGCCCTGGCACAGGGCGCGGACACCGCCGGCCATGTCGTTGATATCTTTCTTGCGCTTCGACATCACCCAGCTCGGCAGAATCTTTCCGGCAATTCCAGGCGTTCGCTCCGCGCCTTCCAGCGGCTTGCCGTCCTTGCCGTACTGGTTTTCCTTGCCCGGCACGCCCGAGATGACGACCATGGCCGTTTCGCTGTCGAAGTACATCTCCTTGACGAAATTCGGGAAGGAGTAGGCTTCGGCATCATCGGTCAGCTTGAAGCCCATGTTCTTCACGAATTCCATATTGCGGAATCCGATGGCGGCGCCGTTGGTAAAGTGCGCCTGCACGTCCACGATGAAGTATTCGCTCTTGGGATACTTGTCCTCGTAGGCGCCTGGCTCCAGGGTCTCGATTTTGTCGACCGCAAAGCAGCTATTGGGACCGTAGACCATGCTCTGAGCCAGGAAGCATGTGGCCATGCCCATGCTGCTGGCCATGAAAGCGCGGCGTTCCATTCCCAGTTTCTTGGCATTCTCTTCGGCCATCGTGCCGATCAAGTACTCGACCTGCTTCTGCTGCTTCGTCTGCGGACGCGGCGTCAGCTCTTCGTTCGAGACGACTTGGGTCGGCATCGCGGTGTCGACGCCCTTCTTCCGGTCGCGCACCCATTTTGGGATCCACATGGAACATCACTCCTGAAAGAGAAAGCGGCAACTGCTGCTGGTTGGAACTTTTGACCCCACGACCGAAGACGAACGCACAACTCCTCGACCGTGGTGAATCAATCGCATCACGTACGGCTCGGGCTGTGGGCGGGCTCGTATCAGTTCCGCGCGCTTTCGTGGGGGGCGAAACAGCGCATCGGACGAGGCCGCACGGGCGGCACGCTCCGGGACTCGTGGGCGCCGCCTATTATAGACACCCGCAAAAACCGCTGTAAACGATATTCCTGATTTTGTCGTGCGACCCCGACCGGGCTGCAGGCAATCGATCACGGCTCACGCATGCGTTGCCCAGCGCCGCCACCCGGCACGCGCAAAAAACACACCACGGCTCGACGTTCGAGCCGTGGCACTGGGCAATGCAATTTACAAAGGGCCTAACTCGGCGAGCCGGTTTCCACGCCCTTGCTGGGCCCTGGGGCGGGCGGGGCTCCCGGAGGACCCTTGCCCGCGGGCGGTTGCTGGCTTTCGGCTTCCTTGGCGGCCTCGACCGCGGCGGCCGGCGGCGCCGGCGCCTCGGGCCACTTGGCCGCGAAAACCTGCCGCAGCTTGAACGCCCCCAGATCCTTGGGCGCCACGGTCAAACCCTTGTCCAGCTCAGTGACGGCATTCTTCGGGTAGTTCAAATACCCAAAATGAAAGCCCAGCAAGAATCGCAAAGCGGGAGACTCAGGTTTCGCGTCCCGCGCTTTTTCCACGGCCTTCAACTGGTCGGTGTAGTCCTGCGGATTGCCGTACAGTTGACTGTAGTTGGAGACCACCACGCCCCATTTATCCTCGGGCAGCATTTGCATGGCTGCCTGGGTGGCGCCGGCGGCTTCGTCGTATTGGCCCAGGGCCAACAAGGTCTGCGCCAAGAGCATCATGATGGCGCCGTTTTGCGGATCGTCGACCAGTGCGTGCTGCCAATCGCGCGCGGCGGCTTTGTAGTTGCCGGCTTTGAAGTCGGCTTCGCCTTGATCGGCGAATTGTCCGTCGCTTCCGCCATCGACGGCCGCCACGGCGGTGTCCACCGGCGATGCCGCGGCATAGTTCGTGGCATAGCCGTTGTTATAGGCGTTGCCATACCCGTAGCCATTGCCATAGCCGAATCCGTTGCCGTAACCGTAGAGGTAATTGTTGTAGCCGTAATACGGCGAACCCAAGCCGGTGAATGCCCACCAGGGCCATCCGCCGCCCCCGCCCCAACCGCCGCCCCACCAATTGTTGCCGTTGTGGTTGTGGTTCCAGTTGCCGTTGTGATTGTGATTCCAATTGTTGCCGTGGTGGTTCCAATTGTTACCGTTTTGGTTGTGGTTTCCGTTGCCTTTGCCGTCGTGGTTTCCCTGGTTCCACTTACCGTTGTTGTGGGTCCACTGATTCTGGCCCTTGTCGCCGATGTTGTGCTTGTGCACGAACGAGTTGTTCGAGTTCAGCGAACTGCGGTTGAAGTTGTTGCTGGTGATACGATTGACCTGATGACGCTCGGCGTCGCCGCGACCGCCGCCCGAGCTGTTCTTTCCAGCCTGGTGGCTGGAGAAGTTGTTCTTCATGAACGTGGAGTGATTCGAGGCATGGTTGCCACCGCCGCCAGCGTGGTTCGCGCTGCCGGATTTGCCGCCGCCAGACTTCGACGCGCTTGAGCCACCGCTACCGGAATTGAACGGACTGCCGCCGGAGCGACCAGAGTTCCCGCCACTTATTTTTGAAGAGCTACCGCCGCCACCATCGCCGCCGGAGTGACCGGAGCGGCCCGAATTGCCGCCACCCGATCGGGACATGCTCGAGCCGCCACCACCGCCGCCCATTCTTGCCGAGCTGCCGCCACCTCCACCACCGCCGGAGCGCATCCCTCCGCCGCCGCCGCTGTGGCTACCGCCACCACCACCGCCATGGCCACCTCCACCTCCGCCATGACCGCCACCGCCGCCTCCACCTTTTCCTCCGCCACCGCCGCCGCCACGGCCAAACGCCAAAGCGGCCGGAAGCAGGATTGCCATTACAATCGCCACCGACATTCGAAGCTTAGAAGACATGAAAGTCCTCCTTTCGCGAAAGAGCACCACATCGCCCGCAGCGCAATTCTACCAGCGTACTGGCGAAGGGGTCGACGATTTCGAGCGAAAACAACCGAACGCACTCGGATGGCAGACCGTTGGTGACGTTCTCGAAGAGATTGCGGGCCGGTCCGCCGTCGAGCGCCGCCGGTCGCTGCGGCGGCCAGGCGAGTAACGTGCTGGGCGTCCCGAGTCGAAGTGTTAGCCGAAGTCGGCAATTGGCCGCTGGTTTCCGCGTTGACCCGTCGCCCGTTGGCTCCTAGAATTGGCCTCGTCCGGCTGCCATATCGTACAAATCGCAATTCTATATGCGCCAAGCGTTTGGGCCTCAATCGGAGTCGCGCTGCCGATGTCCACTTCATCCGAGCGGCCCGCCTTGAGCCTGCCTCGATATCTCGCTGCCGGTCGTACCGGCGCGGCGGCGGCTTCGAGCCTGCCGTGGCTGCTGTCGACAACTGCGCACACGCTCATGCTCATACTGCTGGCGTTGCATTGGAGTCTCTCGCCCACTCCGGCCGGCTTTACCACGCCCGAGGGATTGAGCGTGACGTTCGTTTCGTCGGCCGACGGAAGCGATTCGGCAGGCAATGACGCGCTGGGCTCGGACTCGGGCAGCCCGCAGGGGGCCGAAGTCCAATATTTCGAAGACGAACCGCTCGTCGACATGGCGGCCAACCCGGACCCGCGCCCGGCCGGCGACGGCCCGGGGGCGCTGGCGTCACTCTTGAACGAAAAGCCGGCGGTCAGCCTGGCTGGAGTGCTGAGCGGCATATCGGCCGAGGGATCCGCCGCTGGCCCTGGCGGCGGGGTCGGTTCGGCACACGCGCTGACCGGTCACTCCGGCGGCACGAACCGCGTGCGAGGCGGCACCGCGCGGACCGGCGTGTTTGGCGCCGTCGGCGAAGGGCGCAAATTCGTCTATGTCTTCGATCGCTCCGGCAGCATGGACGGCCATGGCGGCGCGCCGCTCAGCGCGGCCAAAAGCGAATTGGTCGCCAGCTTGAACGACCTGGGCACCACGCACCAGTTTCAAATCATTTTCTACAACGAGCAGCCCCGCGTGTTCAATCCTACCGGCACGCCAGGGAAGCTGGTGTTCGGCACCGATCAAAACAAATACCTGGCGCAGAAGTTCGTGGGCAGCATCACGGCCGACGGCGCCACGCGCCACGACGAGGCGCTCGAGATCGCGCTCAAGATGGCGCCCGACGTGATCTTTTTTCTGACCGACGCCGACGAGCCGCGAATGACAGCCAAGCAACTGGCCCGCGTGGCGCAGTTGAACCAAGGCACGTCGATCAACGCCATCGAATTCGGCTACGGGACGCCGTTCGATCCCGAAGGATTTCTGGTCAAGCTGGCGCGGCAGAACAGCGGCAAGCACGTGTATGTCGATATCTCGCGATTGCCGGCGAAGCGACGTTAGTCGAGAGAACGCCCGCGATGCGAAACTCGCTGCGATATCGTGTTTGCAAGGAGTTGTGCAGGCTAAGCCGGCAAGCGATTCTCCTGGCATCGTTAGGCGCAGCGATTCTTTCAGTTTCGATCGGCTACGCGCTTGCCCAGGACACGGTGTACCTGGTTCCTGAAGCCAATGTACGCGGCCCGGAAGCCTTGACTGGCAAAGTTATTGACTTCACGGGGCGCGGGCTATCGCTGCGCTTGCCCGACGGGCGAACACAAACGATTCGGCCGCAGCGGGTCGACCGCGTGGAGACCGCGCACTGTGCCGAACACGCAGCCGGCGATCAGCTGCTGGCCGACGGCGACTTTCGACAGGCCACGGCCCAATACCGCGCGGCCGTGCAAGGCGACCGCGAAGTGCGCGGCTGGGTCCGCCGCCAGATTCTCGCGCAGACCGTCTGGTGCCAACGAGCCAGCGGCTTATGGGACGAAGCCGGCGAGACCTTCCTGACGCTATCGGCCCGCGATCCTGACACGCCGTACTTCGACTGCATCCCCCTTGCCTGGACCGCGGCGCGACCCGCGCCGGCGCTGGAGAGCAACGCCCGGCGATGGCTGGATCAGTCGGAACCCTTGGCCGCATTGCTAGGCGCGAGCCATCTGCTTTCGACTGGCCACCGGGCGATCGCGCTGGCTAAGCTCGAAAGCCTGAAGGTAAACCCTGACCCGCGCATCGCCTGGCTGGCCGAGGCGCAGACCTGGCGGGCAGCCGGCACGGCGGCGCGCAACCAGCGCGGCGGCTGGCAGAAGCGACTCGAGACCAGTCCCCAGGCGCTGCGCGCCGGGCCGTATTATGTGTTCGGTCTGGCATGCGTCGTCGACAAGCCGGATGAGGCCGCTCTGGCATTGCTAAAAATTCCGATCCTGTATCCCCGCGAACGGTCCCTGGCGGCGGCCTCGCTGCTCACGGCCGGCGGATGCCTGGAACGGCTCCAGCGGCCCGCGCAAGCCGCCACGCTCTATCGCGAAGTGGTCGCAGGCACCGGCTCGCTCAGCGAGGCTGACGAAGCCCAGCGGCGATTGCAGACCCTGGCCGGCGCGGTGCCAGCCCATTGATATGACTTTTCTACGGGCGACAAGCATGCGGTGCAGCGCGGCAATCGCGGCAATCTTCTACTCGGTTGGGCTGCTGACCGGCGCGCACGCCGCGCCCGCCGGCAAGTCGCCTTCGATCGAAACCCGCCCGCAGATCGGCGCGCCGCGCGACGCTCAGTTCTTGCAAGGACTGCGCCAGCGGCGGTTGTTCGAGTTGGCGGAGAAACATTGCGAAGAGTTGCTGGCCAGTTCACGGTTGGACGATCGGCGTCGCGCGGAATTGACGATCGAGCTTTCGCGCACGCTGGCCCAGCATGCCCTGGAATCTCCGCCGGCGGCCCAGGCGGCTCTGTGGCGGCGGGCTCGCGCGGTCGTCGACGATTTCGCCGACGCTCATGTGCAAAGTCCCCAGTTGCTGGTCGCCCGAGCCCAGGGGGCGCTGGCGGCATTGGCCCAGGGCGAAGAAGCTCGCGAGACGGCCCAACTGGCCGGCCAAGGGGATGTCGCATTCGAAGAAGCGCGCGGAGTATTGCGCGTCGCCTGCGAGCGGCTGCGAAAATTGCATGCCGACGTCACGAGCGCGATCAAGCGCCAGCCGCGCGGCGCCGCGGCGCCGGACCACCAGCTCTCAACGGCTCAGCTACTGTCGCTGGAAATGCATTTGCGGCACGAGTTGGCGCGGGCTCTGTTGAATCAGAGCTTGTGTTATCCGGCGGCAAGCGCCGATCGCGTCAATTCATTATCACAAGCCCTGGAGCTTCTGAAATCGCTCGAGCAACAAGAACTGGAACCGAAGTTGGCCTGGTCCGTGTCGTTGGACACTGTGGCCGCCTGGCGGGCGATGGACGATTACCCCGCGGCTCAGCGCAAACTGGCCTCGCTTGAAAAGAAAGAGCCACCGCCAGAAATCGCGCCCCGCTTGCGAGTCGAGCGGATACGCCTGGCGCTGGCCCGCGGACAGATCGACGAAGCCTTGAGTGAAGCCGGCCGGAGCGGACCGCGGCCGCATGCGGATTGGGCGCCGGCCGAGTATGCCCAATTGGAGGCATATACCACCGCCTGGCAAAAGGCCCGCGAGCGGAAGGACGCCGCCGAAACGAACCGCTGGGAACGCACGGCCGTGGACCAGGTTCGCGCGATCGAGCAAGTACACGGTCCGCGATGGTCGCGAAAAGCCGAAGGCCTGCTGGCCAGTTCGATCGCAGGCTCGGACGCCGCGCCGAGCACGCCGCTATTGATGCGCTTAGCCGGCAGCTATTATCGCGGCGGAAAGATCGATGAAGCGGTGGCGGCCTACGATCGGGCCTCAGCAACCGCCCGGCAAGCCGGCGACGTGGGTGCGGCCTTCGACGCGGCGCTGGCGGCGGCCACGATCGAGCGCGAGCGTAAGGAGCTGCGAGGAGCAATCGATCGCTATCGCAAGTTGGCGATCGAATGGCCCAAGAATGCGAAGGCGGCCGAGGCGCACCTGCTGGCCGTACACGCGGCGGCGCAATTGGCGGCCGGCCAGCAGCCGCCACAACTGGACGAGTATAAAGACTTGCTCGGCGAGCACGTTGCCAACTGGCCTGCGGCGGCAACCGCCTCGCAAGCCTGGTGGTGGCTGGGACGTTTGGCGGAACACGAGCACGACTCGCGCGAAGCGCTGGCAGCGTTTCAGCATGTGAAGCCCGATCACCCGCGATACGCCGAGGCGGTCGAAGCCGCCGGGCGGTGCTACGCACAACTCGTCGCCGAGTCCCGCGGCCAGGAAGCGGAGCACGAGCGGTTGGCAGGCGAAGCGGTGTCCTATTTCGAGCGACTGATCGCAGCGGGGCAAGCGCGATCCAAGGACGATCCGGCGGCCCGCGCGGCGGCACTTGCCGCGGCCCGGATCGCACTGGCCGATTTGCCTCAAGGGGCCGCCAAGGCCGAAGCGCTTGTCTCGGCCGCGCTTGCGCGTGCCACCGACGCGCCGCTCGAATGGAAAACGACGGCGCGCGGCCTGTTGGTCGCCGCTCTGGCCGCAAGTGGGCAGGTCGATCAGGCCGAAAAGCTCTTGCAACAGATTCCAATCGACGCCACGGCCGATGCCCTGGCCGTCAGCCAACTGCTGGGCGACGCACGTGGCCGGGCCAGTGGCGATGCGGCCCGCAAATTGGCCCGCCTGGAACTGACCGTGCTCGACGACCTGCTGCTGGCGCGCGACAAGATCGATGCGAAGGCACTGCCGGGGATCGCACGGCAACGGGCCGCGGCCCTGGCCGCTTCCGGTCGCCGTGCCGAAGCGCTGGCCGCACTCACGGCGCTAGCGGCCGAGAACCCGCGCGACGGACAAACGCAAGAGGATCTGGCCGCGCTCATGGCCGGTGGCGATCGCGAAAGCCAGAAGGCCTCGCTCGAACAATGGCGACTCGTGGCCAGCAAGAGCCGACCCGGTTCGCCGCGCTGGTTGCGGGCCCACTATGGGCTTGCGCGCACCCAACTCGACTTGGGCAATCCCCAGCAAGCCAGCAACGTGATCAAGCTGGTCGCGGCGGCGCATCCGGACCTGGGAGGAGCACGGATGAAAGCCAGCTTCGAGCAACTGCTCGCGGCCTGCGACGGGCGCTCGCCGGCCGCTGGCAATAGCCGGTTGGGCGCGGCGAAATAAAAAAAGACGGCCCCGCTTGCGCGAAGGCCGCCCTGGTGGGGGTACGTTTGGGTTTTTCGCTTGCGGAAGCGCGTTACCACGGACCGCGAATGTAATAGGTTCCGAACTGCCGCGTGTCGCTGGGCCAGGCCGGAGTCGGCAAAAATCCGTAGCCGTACGGCGACCAATATCCGTTCGGCCAGGGACGCTGAAACTGGTGGTCGATGCGCGTCATCCGCGAAGACACCGAACCCCAACTATAGTCGGTCGTCAATTCAGCCGTGGGAGGCACCACGAGACCGATCGGCTGACCGTACTGCACGTTGTATTGCCGGCCGTGCCAGGGCCGCAGTCCGGCGCGCCAACGAGCGCCGTGGCCATACGGCGTCTCGTCGCCGGCCTCGGCCCGCGACAGGCACACCAGCGCGGCCACGGCCAGGCCGAGGGCCATAAAATTGCGAATCTTCATGCCACAGTCCTTGTGCGGGTTCTGATTGATCTCGGGCCGTTTAGTGCCTATCAGAGTACTGTCTGGGAGAAGGGGACAGTCCCATTTTTCTCCCAGGGCACCGAAAAATCGGGACAGTCCCCGACAGTTCTCGGATTGGCTCTTAGAACAGCCCAAACGTGTTGCGCATGATGAACGGTTTGACCTTGCCCGTGTGGTATCGCACGTGCGACGAGGTGTGCCCGCCGTTGCGGTAGTACTTGTAGTACGTGCGGTGGTGTTTATAGAGGAATTCGTGCGGCATCAGCGGCGGATAGGTGTTGTAGGTGTGGCCGACCAGCGGTGGCGTGGGCCGCGGCGACACATAGAGCTGGGCCGGGGTGCCGACGCCCGAAGCCGTTGGTCCCTGATAGAAGTTGTAGAAAATGTCGGGATGAGCGGCTTCGGCCGTGCCCGAGCCGATCAGGCTGGACGCGCTGGCCAAAGCCCCCAATACAAGCGCGGTGCGCAACGACTTGCGGAGCATGCCGTGGTTCCTCCAATACGAAATGAATCTGGCAGGGCGGGGCGAGAGCTAGCGAGAAGGGAACGAGCGGGAAAGGAATCTGAGGAGAAGGGCGTGATAGCGGCGTGTCGCAGGGGGGTGGGCGGCACAAGGTTTTTGACTTTGCCGGGCCTAGAAACCATTTCGACCGGCAGCGGTCGTAGGGGTGAATCTTTGTGCGTCGAATGCGACAATTGAGCCTGATTTGCGGCTCGCAGGGGGCGAAGCGCGCCTGACCGCCGGGCCTACAACCGTTATACTCCGCACAGGCGGAATCCCCGCCGGCGCCGGGGACATTCCGGGGGTCTCTGGTCGGCGGCCCGTTAAAGTCGTTATACTCCGCGCAGACGGAAATAAGCGCATCGGGGCTGGCAAGGAGGCCCGCGAGGCATCTTGCCACTTTCGCCCCGCACATTACCCAAGAATTGTGGGCGCTCGCATCAGCCCGTAAATTTTCTCAGCCTTCGCTATTTATATCCATGGCCAAGAAACTCAGCAAAAGCCGCCGCGCCCATGTCGAAGCCGAAGATGCTGACGACGATGATGAGCTTCACGCCGACAACGGGCCGCAAGCCGAAACCAACGGCCACGGCGAAATAACAAACGGCAAAGCGGAGCCGTCGAAGAACGGCAAGCGTCGCCGCGCCACCGCCAAGTCGATGGCCGCCAGCCAGCGCGATATCTCGGTCAGCGAGTTCTTCGCCAAGAATCGCCATTTGCTGGGCTTCGACAACCCCCGCAAGGCCTTGCTCACGACCATCAAAGAGGCCGTCGATAACTCGCTGGATGCCTGCGAGGAGGCCGGCATCCTGCCCGAGATCTGGGTCCACGTCGAACAGACCGGCACCAACCGCTACAAGGTCGGCGTGCAAGATAATGGCCCTGGCATTCTCAAGAACCAGATCCCGCTGATCTTCGGCAAGCTGCTGTACGGATCGAAGTTTCACCGCCTGCGGATGAGCCGAGGCCAGCAGGGCATCGGCATCAGCGCCGCCGGCATGTATGGCGTGCTGACCACCGGCAAACCGGTGAAGATCGTCTCCAAGGTCTCGCCCCGCAAGCCGGCGCACTATTACGAAATCAAGATCGACACCAAGCGCAACCTGCCCGAAATCCTCAACGGCAAGGGCGAAGGCGAGGACATTCCGCCGGGCGACGCCGGCAGCAAATACATCGAGAAGCACGGCATCGAGTGGATCGAGCTGGATCACGGCACGCGGGTGACGATCGAGCTCGAAGGCCGGTTCATCCGCGGCCGCGGCAGCGTGGACGAATATCTGGAACAGACGGCCATCGCCAACCCGCACGTCATCTTGCACTATCTCGATCCCGAGAGCGGCTCTGGCGCCGAGGTCGAGGAGCGGCTCTATCCGCGCTCCACCGATCAGCTTCCTCCCGAGCCGAAGGAGATCAAGCCCCATCCGTACGGCATCGAGCTGGGCATGCTCGCCACGATGCTGCAAGACGCCAAGAGCATGACGCTCTCGCAGTTTCTTACTTCGTCGTTCAGCAAGGTCAGTCCGGCCGTGGCGGCGCGGATTTGCGAGAAGGCCGGGCTCAGCACGCGCGCCAACACCAGCAAGAGCGGCCGTAACGAAGCCGACAAGCTGTTCCACGCCATCATGCAGACCAAGATCGGCG
>JANNQN010000099.1:0-20708 GCA_031400775.1 Planctomycetia bacterium
CGGAAAGACCCGACGTATTCTTTGGGCAGGTCGGCCTGTTGCGCAAGAACGACTGGGAGTTCAAACGCCGCGGTCAGAGCGGGTTGTGGGTCTCCGAGTTGTTTCCCGCCCTGGCCGAAGTCGCCGACGAATTGACGGTCATCAACTCGATGGTGGCGGAAACCTCGAATCACACGCCCGCCACGTTTCAAGAGAACGGCGGCTTCCGGCTCAACGGCTTTCCGGCCCTGGGTTCGTGGCTCTCCTATGGATTGGGATCGGAGACCGACGAGCTGCCCAGCTTCGTCGTGATTCCCGACGCGCGAGGCGTTCCGGCCGGCGGCACGATCAATTGGACGAACGGCTTTCTGCCGGCCCGGCATCAGGGCGTGGCCTTTCGCAGCGAGGGCCCGGCCATTAACGATCTGGCGCCGGCCAAGACGATCGACGCCGGCAGCGAACTTGCCGCGCGGCAGTTGCTCTCGGCGATGAACGCGCGGCACCTGGCCGCCCGCGGCGCGGACGACATGCTGGCGGCCCGCCTGCGCAGTTACGAGTTGGCCGCCAAGATGCAACTGGCGGTTCCGCAGGTGACGGCGCTCGACGGCGAAACGGCGGCCACGCATGCGCTCTACGGGCTGGATCGACCGGAGTCGGCCGATTTCGGACGCGGTTGTCTGCTCGCGCGGCGATTGCTCGAACGGGGCGTGCGGTTCGTGCAGTTGTTTTCCGGCGGGTCGTTTGGCAATCCACGCATCAATTGGGACGGACACGAGAACATGCCGCTCAATCATGGCCAGGAGGCGCCGCGCATCGATCGGCCCGTGGCCGGGTTGCTGCGCGATCTGCGGCAGCGGGGCATGCTTGACGACACCCTGGTGCTGTTTACCACGGAGTTCGGCCGCACGCCGTTCACGCAGTCGGCCGCCGACTCGGTCGGCCTGGGCCGCGACCACAATCAACACGCCTTCTCGGTGTGGATGGCCGGGGCCGGACTGCGACACGGCATGGCCTATGGGCACACTGACGACTTCGGCTACAAATCGGTCGACAAGCTCGTGCCCTGGCCCGACTTTCACGCCACGGTGCTACACCTGCTGGGCATCGACCACGGGCGGCTCACCTTTTATCACAACGGCATTCAACGGCGGCTGACGAACGTCCACGGCGCGGTGTTGAACGAACTTCTGGCTTAACATTCTTTCGCGTGCAGGAGACTCCGCGCGTGCCGATCCGTACGATTTGGGCGTCGATGCTGCTCGTGTGCCTTTGCTTCGTCGCACAGCTTGAGGCGGCCGAGCCGGCGCTGCTTGTGCTCTCGCGACCCCGTCCCCATGAGGTGGTCCAGCGGCAAGGTTTTGACCCGCGCCATGCCCACGAGCATGAGCCAGGCGGACCGGCACGGGGCTTTGCGCTGGTCGACATCGAGCTCGATCTATCCGGCGCGGCCCAGGCGATCGGCGACGACGCGGTGTTCGAGTACCGCGCGGTGATAATGTCAGCCGCCTTCGACGGTGGGCCGGACTGGGCGGCCGTCTCGGGCAAGCGCCGCGAGCAGAACTGGTCGGGCACGGCGCGCGTGCCGGCCGGCGGGTGGTATCGCCTCGAAGTGCGGGCGCGAAAGGGGGACCAGATTCTGGCCGCCGGCCACGTCGAGCCGTTGGGCGTCGGCGAGGTATTTGTTATCGCCGGGCAGTCCTATGCCGTCGGCGCCAACGACGAGTTGACCAAGGTCGACGACCCACAGGGGCGGATCGCGGCATACGATGCCGTGAACAAATCGTGGCGAGTGGCCAACGACCCGCAACCCAACTCCGGCGACGGAGGCACGATCTGGCCGGCCACCGGAAACCTGCTGCTGCCGCTCGTGCGCGTGCCGATCGGTTTTGTGAACGTTGCCGTGGGCGGCACCGCCACGCGGCAGTGGCTGCCTGGCGAAAAGCTGTACGTGCAGTTGGCCGACGCCGGCCAAAGCGTGGGGCGTTTTCGCGCGGTGCTCTGGCAACAAGGCGAATCGGATGTGATCGAGCATCGCTCGACGGATTATTACGTGCAAAACATGGTGACGATCCGCGAGTCGCTGGCCAGGCAATGGGGATTCGATCCGCCCTGGTTGCTGGCCAAATCGACGCTGCACCCCACGGTGTACAACGATCCCGAGGGGGAGGGTCGTATCCGCGCGGCGATCGATCGCCTGTGGACGATGCCGGGATTTCGGCCCGGGCCCGATACCGACATCCTGGCCGGTGAGCATCGCGGCGGGCTGGGCACACGGCGTCATTTCTCGGGCATCGGCCAGCGCCGCGCCGGGCTGATGTGGTTCGCCGCGCTGTGGCAAGAGTTGAATCGCGCGCCGTAAACGCGCTGCCGCGATCTCAGCCCCGTTCTTCCTGCTTCGCCAGCGCGCTGTTGAGAATGTCGCGGGCGCTCTTGTTGCCCGCATCCAGCGCGAGCGCTTGCTGGCGGTGGTCCGCCGACTCTTTGAGCTTTTCCTGCCGAGCCAGGAGCAAGCCCGGTTCGTGTTCCGCGCTCGGCGAGTCGGGCCGTAGCGCCAGCAATGACAGCGCGACCGCCAGATTGCGATGCGCTTGCGCTAGCCGCGGGTTGAGGTGCAAAGCGCGGCGGTAACAGTCCACGGCTTCGTCGAGTCGGTCGCGCTTGGCCAGCGCCGCACCCAGATTGTTATGGGCCTCGGCATGGTCGGGTTTCAATTCCGTGGCGCGGCGATAGCAGGTCAGCGAGTCTTCGTCCTTGCCTTGCCGGTCCAGGATGATCGCCAGCGTGTTGTAGGCCTCGGCATAGCCGGGCGCAAGTTGCAGGGCTCGTTGACAGTTGGTCGCGGCCTCGTCCAACTTATCTTGCCGTTCCAGCACGGACCCCAGGTTGTTGTGGGCTTCCGCGTAATCGGGCTTCAGTTCCAACGCGCGACGGTAGCTGGCGACGGCGGCGTCCAACTGTTTCTGGTGCGCCAAGGCCGCGCCCAGGTTATTGTGCGCTTCGGGCAGATTGGGGCTCAACTCCAGGGCCCGGCGATAGCTGATCGTGGCCTCGACCAGCGCTCCGCGCTGGGCCAGCACGACGCCCAGGTTCAGATGCGCGTTCGCTTCCTCGGGCTTGAGCTCAATCGCGCGGCGATAACAGGCCAGTGCGTCGTCGAGTTTTCCTTGCTGGGCAAACACGACACCCAGGTGATGATGGGCCTCGGCGAATTCGGGTCGCAATTGCACGGCTCGCGAGAGTCCCGCCACCGCGGCGTCGGGCCTGCCCAGGGCGTGGCTGACCGCCCCCAGCAGATAATGGGCCTCGAGGCTGTCGGCGTCGATCTCGACCGCTTGCCGATACGATCGTTCGGCGGCGTGCAGGTCTCCGGCGCGATGTTGCGCCTTGCCTTGCTGTAGAATCTCGTCGACCGTGGGCACGCGAATCTCCTTGAACTGAGGGGGCGTAAGCTGCTGCGTCCGCCAGCCGATGATTTCTTGATGTCGACTAATACGACGCGAATGAACTGTCGCCAACGCCAGGCTTTCGAGACGCTGGCGGTTGAAGGGCGAGACGTCCGTGCCGCCCCATGCGCGTCGACTCTCAGCCGCATCGCTTAGCGCGTCGCCGCGACAGCCGCCGCGCCCACGCAATAGATCCGCGGCGCCGTGCGAATCAACAGCTTGTCGCCGACGATCACCGGGGTGGCCATGCCCATATCGTCGTCGGCAAGCGTATTGGTGTGCAAGACCTCGAATTTTGGTCCCGGCTTGATCACGAACGTGACGGCGTCTTCGTTGAGGCAGAACACCTTATCGCCGTATGTCCAGGGCGAGCTGGTAAACGCCTTACCGTTGGGGATGCGCTTGCGGGAGTACACTTCGCCGCCAGTGTGGGCGTCGTAAGCGGCCATGAAACCACGATCGTAGAGGATGTAGAGCGTATCGCCGAGAATCAACGGTGTGGGATGATAGGGACCGATCTTCTGGCTGGACCAGACGACAAACTCGTTCGTGGTTTCTTTTTCTCCGGGCGAGATGTCTCCCTTGGCCCCGGGACGGATGACGTACAACGGGTTGCTGCCCCACACCACGTGCCCGGCGGCCAGGTAGAGATTGCCGAACTGGGCGAACGGCGTGGGCACGGCCAGGATTGACTTGCCTTTCAATTGCCATAACAACCGGCCTTCGAGATCATACGAGCGGGCCCAGCCGATGCCCGAGGTTACCAGCTCGGTGCGCTCGGCGTTCTCCCACACGAAGGGCGTGGCATAGTTGGTTTTCTCCTCCCGTTCGACGCGCAGTTCTTCCTCGCCCGTCTTGGCGTTGAGCGCCAGCAGATACGACTTCTCTTCGTTATCGTTGACCAGGTACACGCGATCTTTGTAAACGATCGGTGAAATCGAAGTGCCCCAGCCGTACTGGGTCTCGCTGGCCGGCACCAGGTGCTTCCAAAGCTGCGTGCCCTCGAGGTCGTAGCAGAATAGCCCTACGTTGCCGAAATAGGCGAAGATTCGCTGACCGTCGGTCGTGGGCGTTTCGGAAGCCAGCGTGTTCTTGATGTGATGCGGCTTGGCCGGAATACCCTCGTGCGCCGTATGCTGCCACAGCGTCTTGCCACTGTTCAAGTCCAGGCAGACAACTCGCCACTCGTGCTGATCCTTGGGCTTGGGATATTTGTTGGCATCGACGTCTTCGAGATACAGTCCCTTGCGCGGCTCGGGTGTTTCCCCTTTGTTGACGCAGGTGGTGAGCACGATACGGTTGCCGATGACAATCGGCGACGACCAACCCAGGCCCGGCACGTCCGACTTCCATAGAATGTTTTCGCTGGCGCTCCAGTGCTCGGGCGGCGTCGCCTGGCCTTCGGACGCCGAGCGCGTGGCCAGAAAGCGCGGCGACTGGGCTTGCGCCGGTGAGAGTGGAATTGACGAAACCGCCAGCAGCCACGCCAGGATCATAACACGCGTCATCGGAAACACTCCCGAGAGGGAAACAATGGAACGTTCGACAGACTTGCTTGATAGTTGCCCGACGATCGCTTGTCAAATCGTCGGGCCGGACATTCGTGTCGGCCGACGTTATCGCGTGAAAGTCAGCCCGGGATCCCCCGCGGGACTGCCCGGCAGTCGAAAGTTGAACGATCGCCCGTCAAATTGCGTGATCTGACCGACCATGGCCGGATTGTTGTTCTGGTTCAAAATCAGCAGATTGTCGGCCACGGTGTAGGTCCCGTCGAAGTCGTGCGCCTGTTTCTGCTTATTGAACTTCCACGTGAATTTGGCGTCTTTGCTCAGGTCCAGCGCGATCGACGAACCATCGGGCCGCGACGCCGACCATTTGCCGGCCACGCTGGCGGCGTTGACGGGCTTGGAAGGGGCCGGCGCGGCATCGGGTTTTGGCGCGGGCGCTGGAGTTGCCGCGTCGGTTGGTGGGGTGATGCCTGCCAGCAGTTGGGCCGAGAGTTGATCTTGCGAGTTCAACCGCACGGCGGCCTTTAGCTCGGTCGCGGCCGCCTCGGTGCGCCCGCAGGTCAAATACTCATAGGCCAGCAAGAATCGGGCGTCGGCCGCGTCGGGATGCTCGTTACGATACGCCTCGAGCGCGCGAAGCTGCTTGGTGTATACCTCGATGCTGGGATAGAGGCTCGAAAGGGTCGTCCAGTCCCAGCCGGGTCCGGCCGAGAGCACCGCATAGATCACTCCGGCCGCTTCCTTGTACTGCCCGGTGGCAAACAGCACGAGTCCCCGGAATTCGTGCAGCGTGGTGTCGTTGGGCACTTTGGCGATTGCGGAATTCACCAGCGACAGAGCCGTTGCATAGTCTCCGGTCGCGAAGGCGTCGCGCGCGCGGTCGAACTCGCCGCTGGCCACGTCGGCTGGCGTGGGTTGATCCGCCGGTGCGTTGGCATCGGCAGTCTGCGCGTCGGCAGCCAAGATCGGTTGCGAATAATCGACCGTCGAGTTGTCGATCACCACCGGTTCCGTGGCGTAGGGGTTCGAGTAACCCCAATAACCCCAGGACCAGGGAATCGCCGACGCTACGACGCCGGTGGCCACGCCCGCGCCCCACCAGGCCCAAGGATGGTTGTTCCACCCGTGATCCCAGTTATCGTGCCAGTTGCCGTGATGCCAGTTGTCGTGATTGATCTGGTTGTGGTCGAAGTGATTGAAATTGACGTTGTTGGTCCGGTTGGCGATGTCCCCTCGGTTGCCGGCATTGGGAAACCGTTCGCCCGCGCCGCCTGCACCCGGCCGATTGCCGGCGTTGGGAAACCGTTCGCCTGCTCCGCCTGCGCCTGGTCGAGTGCTGGCGTTGGGAAATCTCTCACCGGCGCCCCCGGCGCCAGGACGGGTGCCTGCGCTCGGGAATCTTTCGCCCGCGCCACCCGCGCCCGGCCGGTTGTTCATGCCCGGTCGATCGCCGATCGAGGGTCGATTGCCACCGCCTGGTCGATCGAGGTTGCTCGGCCGATTGGCCATTTGCGGCCGGTTGCTCGTCGCCGGGCGCGTGGAGCCGCCAGGCCGGTTCATGCCCGACAACGAAGAGCCGCCTCCAGGCCGCGCCGCGGGCTTTGGGGAACTGAAGGACGGCGAACGATTGACCGAGGGTCGGGCGCCACCACCGCCTCCGCCATGAAAACTTCCGCCACCACCGCCGCGCGCGCCACCTCCACCGCCGCCGCCATGAAAGCCACCGCCGCCTCGTCCGCCACCGCCGCCGCGACCATCGGCCGGCTGGCCCGAGAACAGAATCGCGAAAATGGCAGCCCACTGAATAATTCGTTGGTTCATGATCGAGGGCTCCCTCTGCGAAAAGTCGTGGAACGTGTCCAATGCGCCATCTATTCGGCCGTCGGTGGCGGACGCACGATGATATATGCTTCGGTGTCGGGCGAGGCTTTTCCGCCGACCGAACGGTCGCGCGATTGCCAGCTCATGCGATCCTTGCCCAGCACCGTGAGAATATTGGTGGCCGAAGCGGGCTCGCCCTCGCGCGTCACACCGCTTAAGCGAACGATCCAACGGTCGCCATCCTGCGAGTAGACCCCTTCAGCAAAACCGCCCTCGGAGTCGAACACCCAGGAGCGAATCACCTTGGCCAGCGGATCCCAGCCGATGCGCTGCGATCCGGTCATTACGTCGCGGCCAGCGACCTGGATGCGAAACTCGCTGAGAATATAGGCCTGATTGTCGGTCCAGACGTAAGTCGTCTTGATCAACGAATCGGGACTTTCGTCCACCCAATCGCCAATGAGCCATTCGAGCGGCTTGAGCTTAACGGCCGGATCGGCCTGGTCGTCGGCGATGTCGCGGGCGCTGGCCATCAACCATTTGCCATCCTGCTTCAGGTGCAAGGCCGTGTAACGGTTCTGTTCGGGCGCCTCGCCGGGAGTGTGGACGACGTTGACCGTTCCGTCCTCTTCGGCCAGGTTGGCGCCCAGAAAGCGGATGGCGCCGATGGCGATCGACATCGTCGCTTCGGGATACTCTTCGAAGACCGCGGTAAACACACCCTCGATCTCCGCGCGTCCTTGCCGCGCATCGCCACTCTCGTCGACAAGCTCGCCATCGGCCGAGAACAGCGCGGCAATCGCCTTGGGATCGTGCGCGTTGTAAGCCTTCGCAAAGGCGTCGGCCGTGGCGCGAATTGCCTTCGTGTCGGCTTCGCGGGCGCGATCTGTAGCCGCTTTACTGTCGACTTTGGCCGCTGTCGTTCGGCCGCCGGGCGCAGCCGTTTGTGCGACGACCGTGCAAACCGTCGCGGCGACGACCGCGAGGCACAGCGAACTGAGAATGGCTTGTCGCATCGCCCGTGATTCCTTATGCAAGAAGAGGTTGCTCAAGGATTATCCAACATCATGCGCGGCTTCGCAATCATCGCCCATCCATCCATGTCGGTTGATGACTCGGGCAAGGCACGCTTCGTCGCTAGCTAGCGAGGTTAGATAGAAGCGATAAACATTGCCGCTGGGCTTACGGCCGCTCGGCCGCGGCCCGCGCGAGGGCCACGGCCTCGTAGTTGCGCAGCGGCCGGTCGAAGAATTGCAACCGCTTAAGCGCGCCCGACGGTGCGGATCGCAGGGCCGGTTCGCGTTCCGCGTTCACGTCGACCAGGGCGGCATCAAAACGACCCCAACCGCACGGTTGATCCGCGCCCCCGTCGCACACCTTGCCGTCGACGACAAACGTTATCGTCTTAGGCCCCCCATCCACGGTGATAACCACGTGCTGGGTGCGGCCATTTTTGATAAGTCCCGGGTCGCTGGTCCAGCGGGCGGAATTCTTTCCGTCGCTCAAAACTATTTCGAGTCGGCCGTCGCCCGCAGTCCGCACCTGCCAACCCCGGCCCGAGGCGTCGGTTGCATCGACCAGCGCCTGGCCGGCCGCCAGGTTATCGAGGCGGACTTGCAATGCCAGAGAAAAGCCTTGGCCCGCCGTCAAGCGCGTCACACGCGGCGCGCGAGCCCGGCCGCCGGCCAGTTCCGCAGCGCTGAACGACGGTGTTGACGTGGGCAGCTTACCGGGCGCCGCTTTATCGTCGGTTTCCAACTGCCGCCATAATCCCTCGAGCAGGGCCGCATCGATCTCGTGGACCCGAGCCACGGTCTTTTGCGTCTCCGTGATCCAATAGCGCCCATCCTGCTCGATCAGGTCGGGATAACTCATCCGCACCTTGGGATCTTCGTCGTAGAGCAGAATCTCGGGCTGCGACCAGTGCAGCATGCCGTCTTTTTCCATTCCGCCGCAGATCCAGGCCGGGTTACGGCCATCGAACGTGTGTCCGGCGTAGTTGTGGAACCAGAGCAAGTACTTGCCCGCGGCCGTGCGCCAGATCTTGGGGCAAGCCCGCGGGTGCTTGATCTTGTTTCCGCCGGGCGAGTAAGTGGCGTGCTCGGGCTCGGTCCAACTACGACCGCCGTCGCGGCTGTAGGACTGGCAGGGATGTCCGGTCGTCGTTCGATAGATGCAGTAGAGGTCGTCGCCGGAGAGGCTCACGACGTTGTGTTCTTCCTGAATCGAGCCGAACGATTCGTGACGCACGCCGTGCTCGCCGTCGGGCAGCAGCTCCCACCGCAGGCGGCTGGGATCGGTTTCGGTGAGCAGGTTGTCGCTGCGAAAGAACCAGCCCTCGCCCTGATCGAGCAAGTGCTTTCCCAGCTTGCTGAAGGCGAGGATCGCGGCGCCGTCGCTGGCGATGGGCTTGCTGATGCCCCAGAAGATTTGCACCTTGCCTTGCCAGTCGTTGGACCGATCGCAGGCCGTGACTCGCATAGGCAGCCGATAGCGATCGGCCGACCAGCTTGCGCCGTGATCGTCCGAGTAGCGATAGCAATACCAACCCAGCATGTCGGCGCGGACCGGCTTATTCTTGAGCATGCTGATCTGGTCGCCGTTGTAATCGTAAAACGCATACACGCGGCCGCCGGGCGTCAACAGCGGCGTGACCCACGACGCCTCGGGTCCGTCGCTCGGCTCGATGTCTAGCGGCTTCGACCACGACCGGCCCTTGTCCTTGCTGATCGTGGAGACGACGTGCTGCCCGCGCTGGCCTTCGCGGCCGGGCCCGGTTGTCAACACGCATAGCCAATTGCCGTCCTTGGTCACGACGACATACGGCTGATCGCAATATCCTTCGTCGGGGATCACGAAACCGGCTTTCACGTTGCGCGGATCAGCCGCCGCACCGTCGACCTTTGCTGCAGCGACTTCTTCGGCGGCGACCCGTCCGATCAGCAAAGCCACGAGCAAAAACGCGGACTGTCCACGAAATGTCTTCATAGGTGTATCGTTCCCAGCAAATTTAAGTGGCCGGCGACAAATCGTCCCGTCTATGATGGCAAGTCCGCTGCCCGTTTTCGAGCATTGCCGGGCAGAATCGTGGCAAAAGTTTTTGTCTCCCGCGGTGAAATCACCCATGCCGAAATTCGTTATCGCACTGCTCGTGGCCGCGGCGTTCGCCGGCCTTGTCGAGCTCGTTTCGGCAGCCGAGCCGCGACTGGACAGCAACATCGTGTTTCAGGCCGGGCAAGGCGGCTACGAAAGCTACCGCATCCCCTGCCTGGTGGCGAACGCCAAGGGAACCCTGCTTGCCTTTTGCGAAGCGCGCCGCGGCACGAAGGGGGACTGGGGATCAATCGACCTGCTGCTGCGACGCAGCACCGATCGGGGAGCCACGTGGTCCGCGCCGCGCAAGATCGCCGAAGTGGCCGGGCCGCATCGCAAGAATCCGCTGGCCGTGGCGCGAAACCTGGCCCAGGACGGCGAGGTGACCTACAACAATCCGCTGGCGATCGTCGACAGTAAGACCGGCTCGATCCATTTCTTGTTCTGTCTCGAGTACATGCGCGCGTTTCATCAACGTAGCGACGACGACGGACAGTCGTTCTCAGCGCCCGTGGAAATCACGCCCGCATTCGAGGCGTTCCGCAAGCACTACGACTGGAAAGTGTTGGCGACCGGACCCGGCCACGGCATTCAACTCGCGGGCGGCCGATTGCTGGCCCCGGTCTGGCTTTCGACAGGCACGGGCGGACACGCCCATCGTCCGTCGGTCGTGGCCACGATCTATAGCGACGACTCCGGCCGTACCTGGCAGGCCGGCGAAATCGCGGCCCACGATGGCCAGCCGCTGGTGAACCCCAGCGAGTCGATGGCCGTCGAGCTGGCCGATGGCCGCGTGCAGCTCAACATGCGAAGCGAATCGCCCGAGCATCGCCGAGCTTTCGCGATCAGTCGCAACGGTGCGACCGGCTGGACGCGTCCGGCCTTCGACCAGCAGTTGCTCGAACCGATCTGCATGGCCAGCTTGTGTCGGCTGAGCTTGCCGGCGGTCGACGGCAAGAGCCGCATCCTGTTTGCCAATCCCGACAATCTAGATCGGGCCGACGGCAAGGCGACGCCCGGCCGAGGACGGGATCGCAAAAACCTGACGGTCAAACTCAGCTACGACGAGGGAATGACCTGGCCGGTTGCTCGCTCGCTCGATGCGGGCGCAAGTGGCTATAGCGACCTGACCGTCGGCGCAGACCACACGATCTATTGTCTGTACGAGCAGGGAGGTCGTGAAGCGGCGAGCGCCTTCCGCCCGAGCTTGACGCTTGCGCGGTTCAATCTCGAGTGGCTCACGGCGGGGCAAGACAGCCTGCCGATGTCGCCGCCGATTCCGTAACCGTTCGACAGACTGCACGTCGGCGGGAGTCGCATTTCGTCAGTGGGATTTCCCGAAAGGATAAGGATATTCGGCTTCAAGCGGCCGTCGAAACTGACCCGCAAGTCCCCATGTTGGGTCAAGCCGCCCTCTCCCGGAAGGAAAGGGAGAGAAACGAAGAGCCGGCCTCGCCGAGTTCAGCCACAGAAGACGCGGGCACTAAAGGTACTCCGAATCCATGCACCGTCAGCCCCCAGCGGCGCTACCCGGCACAACTCAGCAAGCCCTCATCAGGGCAACTTTTTGACGCACGAATTGATCTTGTCGAGCGCGTCGTAGATCAGGCTGCCGCTCGTGGCCAATTCGCTGAATATATTCTCGGCGTCGGTCTTGGTCACCACGACGCCCAGCTTCCGGCACCCTTCGATAAAATCGGTGGCCGCTTGCTTGTAGTCCTTGGCGGTGGCGATGGTCGCGTTGGGAATCTTTTTGACACCGAACATGACGACGCCAAAGAGGATCGCCCAGAGCGCGCCAAACAAGCTCAACTTCTTCTGCACTGCCGAGTTCCCCAACTTTCCCAATAACTGACCGATCGCGTTGGCAATCTCCTTGGGATAGCCGTACATGGACTCGGGGAGATGCATGCCGATTTCTTCGTAGAAATTGAATAACACGCCCTGAATCATGATCTTGTAAAGCGTCGGGGCGCAGGACAGCAGGATCGAGCGCACCTCCCAGATCGTGGTGAGTAGTTTCACATAGGTGTCGAGGTGGGTCCGATTGTCGTAGACCCACTGCGCAGCCCCGCAGGTAATGCCGACCCACCAGGGAGCGTAGCCCGCCATCATGCCGATGACGATGCAGGCTTCGAGCTCCAATATGTAGAGTTGACCATAGGCATTGATCGCTCCGCGGATCACGGCGTCGAACTTGCGGCCCGCAAAACTGTCGGCGTCTTCGTAATAGACGCCGTTGTTTTGCAGATAGGTGACCGCCTCGTAATTGACGATCAAGATCACCATTTCGCCGTCATCCGCTTTGAACTTCATCCCCTCGGTGATAAACGTGCCGTCGCCCATGTGGAACCGGCTGCCCGTCGTTTTGAGCAACTTGAGCACGCTGGCATTTAGCAGTCTGCGAGCCATGACGAATCTTGCCTTAATCGTCGCCCATGACTTCTGCCGACCGATTCCAAAGTAGAATCGCCTGCCCCGAAGTGAAGAAGCTCATCGCCAAATAGAACAGCCGAAAGGATATCGTGAGACATCCCTTCGGCTGTTGTTTTTTCAATCGCAAAGACTGGCGAGCCAGCCGGAACGACTAGCGACGTCCGCCGCCGCCGCCGTAACCGCCACCACCGCCGCCGCCGCCACCACGACGTCCGCCGCCGCCGTAACCGCCGCCACCGCCGCCGCCACGCTCTTCGCGAGGCTTGGCTTCGTTGACCGTTAACGGACGACCATCGTGCTCCTTCTCGTGCAAGCCCGCGATGGCCTCGCGGGCGGCATTGTCATCGGCCATTTCGACGAAGCCGAAGCCCTTGCTGCGGCCGGTATCGCGGTCCTGGATCACTTCGGCGCTGCGCACCGAGCCGAACGGCGTGAACAGTTCTTCCAAAGCGGCGCTCGTCACGCTATAGCTCAGGTTACCGACGTAAAGCTTCTTTCCCATGGTTCTATACTCCTAGACGCTGGACTGGTCAGCCCGATCGATTCTTTCCGGGCTGAATGAAAGAGGCCAAAGTGGTGGCCCGCCAAGTGGGAAAGGCGAGAGAGCTGCGAGCAGGCAGATTCCAGAAGAACCAATGCTTCGGGTTCGCGTCGTCAAACCGACTACCAAAAATGTATCAGGGCGGGATAGCTGGGCCTAGAGCCATTTTGATCAAAATGGCAAGCTGGGGGAGCGAAACGTGGACCCCCAATTGGCGAATAAGCGCGACAATGGCGTAGTCAGGACATTAATGTGGCAATCGGCGAGTGGGCAGGCGACCGCTCCGAACAATATAAATCCCAGAACGAATCACGCGCATCGCATTGGAGTGACCGAGGATGAACCTCCCTGGCCGTACCACTTCCGTGTCTGTACGTCGAGCCGGCAGAAGACTGTGTGCGTTGGCGGTGGCCGCTATGTGTTTGGCCGACTATACCACCGCGGTACTGGCCGAGACGTCAGTCGTGATCGAGGGCTGTAGTGTATTTGATCCTGAGTCGGGCAAGATGCTGCCCGAGCGGACGATCGTCGCGCGCGGCGCGCGGATTGTCAGCGTGACCGGTCTGGGCGAGATCGGCGAAGTGCCCGCGGACGCGCAGCGCATCGACGGCCGCGGCAAGTTCGCATTGCCGGGCCTCATCGACGCGCATGTACACGTCATGCACGTCCTCGAGTTCGCGCATGTTACCGGAGACGAAGTTCTGCCGCTGTATCTGGCGGCGGGCGTGACGTCGATTCGCAGCGCCGGCGACGAGCCGGTGGCTGCCACTCTGGTGGCCCGATTCGCCGCCGCGCATCCCGACTGGACTCCGCGCGTGTTCACGTGCAGCCCGCTGCTCGATGCCGATCCGCCGATTCATCGCGACGTGGGCCGCGCCATCACCGATCCGGTCAAGGTGCCGGCACTGTTCGACGACCTCGCGCGGTGGAATGTCAGCACCGTGAAGATCTACGCCGGCACGGCGCGTCCCGTGGGCCGAGCGATCATCGACGAAGCTCATCGCCGCGGACTGTTCGTCACCGCACATCTCGGCAACTACTCGGCGCAGCACGCCGTGGCCGACGGCGTCGATTGCCTGGAACACATCTGGTCCGTGTTTAACTACGTCATTCCGACCGAGGTCGCCAACGAGCCGGGGCATCGTGGCCGGCTCGATCTCGGCAATCCGCTTTGCGAGTCGCTGGTGGCTGAGTTGGTGAAGCGTAAGACCTATGTCGATCCGACGTTGGCCGTGTTTCGCAACATGATCTTGTTAAGCGACCTGCCCGAGGTTCGCGATCATCCCGACAATGCTCTGGTTCCCAAGCGGCTGCGCGAGTTCTGGCCGATTTACTTACGTCAAACCGGCTGCCCACAGGGTGGAGCGCTGGAAGATCGCCGCCGCGAATTCGCCAAGTTTCAGGAGCTGACGGGGAAGTTGTATCGGGCGGGCGTGCCACTGCTTGTTGGTACCGACTCGCCCGAGCCACAAGTGCCGCCCGGTTTTTCTTTGCATCAGGAGTTGGAGATGCTGGTCGAGTCGGGTCTATCTCCTGCCGCCGCTCTGCGTGCCGCGACCTTGACGAATGCGACGGTGTTGGGCGAGAAAGAGCGGCTCGGCTCGATCTCGGCCGGCAAGTGGGCCGACATCGTGCTCTTGTCTGCCAATCCTTTGGATGACATTCGCAACACCCGACACATCGAACTGGTGATTCACGGCGGCAATATGTGCCGTCCGGCGGATTTGCTGAAACGGGTTGCGCGAGAGTGACGGGCCGAGTCGGGTTCCTTGTGGCGGCGTGGTTCGCTTTCACCGCATTGCGTCGCTCGAGTTCCAGCAATCGCGATGCAGCTTCCACTTGCCGGTGACTCGCTTCCACAACACAAGATACTTCCCTCTTTCCACGACCGTGTCCCCCGGTCCGCGCAGCGTTGAGCGGCCGGACTCAACGATGGAATCGCCAAATGACTCGATCTCCGCGGCTTGCAATTCCACAGAGGCGATCCCGGCATTCATCGTGGCTTTCCAGAACGCTTCGATAGCGGACCGCCCCTCGATAACCTGCTCGTGAGGCGGAAAGAGCTGTCCGTTTTCGGTGTACATCTCCGCGATCGCCTTCGCGTCTCGTTTGTTAAAGGCGGCTGCGAAAGCGGCGTTCGCTTCCTCAATGGCCTTGCGATCTTTCGCGTTTTCAGCCGCGCTTGCCGAGCCCATCGTGACCAGGAACAAAAGAACAACTGCCATCGCCGGCGAAAAATAGCTCATCGTGATCCCCTTTGACTTCTTGTTCGTTTCCGGCGGGCGTGAATTACCAGATAGATTCATAGCCTCCATTGCGCCATGCTAGGGCAACACCGCGTCGATGCAATAGGCCGGCTGCGAAGCTTCGACGTGGGCTCCAGCAGCGCCCGAGACGTTCTTCATGCCGGTTGACCAAACGGCGACGCGCTAGTCAGTCGCAAGGACCGCTGACGGCACACAGGCCTGTGCCTGCTACTTTTGCAGCGGCCTCCACGTTGAAGGCATACGCCGAATGTCGTTGCCGCGGTGGTGACGGCCATGGTGTACGAATTCCCCAATCCTCCGTTCCCTCCAGCCCCCAAAAGTTGCCATCGGCCCTCGGATACGTTAGCCTAAAGACCCGACGAAGACCGTACTCGCCCCGCGTTTGCCCCCCGCCCGAACCGCCCTCCGAAAAATCGATCCGCGCCCTCGCGCGAATCCAAACCGCCATGTCAAAATCGGCACGCGCGAACGAGCCTGTCCGTCGCCCGGTCATCAGCCGGCGCGGGCTGTTGTGCGCCGGCGGGCTGGGGTTGATGGGACTCAACCTGGCCAATCTGCTCGAGGCCGAAACGGTCGTGCCGAAACCGGGCACCGGCAATGCGCCCCGCAGCCCAATCAAGTCCTGCATCCTGATGTTCTACTACGGCGGGCCCAGCCATCACGACACCTGGGACATGAAGCCAGCGGCCCCTTTGGAAATCCGCGGCGAGTTCGCCAGCATCGCCACCCGCGTGCCTGGCGTGCGGATCTGCGAGCACCTGCCGCGGTCGGCCAAGATCATGGATCGCCTGGCCGTGATCCGCAGCGCGCACCACACCATGCGCAACCACAACGCGGCCGCGGTCGAAGCCCTGTGCGGGCGCACGCCACTCAAGGGCGATCTGGAGCTGCTTGCCAATGACCCGACCACGGACTTTCCCTGCTACGGCTCGGCCCTGACGTATCTCAAGGGTGGGCCGAATTCAGTCCCGTCACACGTGGCCTTGCCGCACGTGATGTACAACGTCGTCAAGCTGCCTGGGCAGACGGCTGGGTTCCTGGGGCCGGCCTACGAACCGCTGCAAGTCGCCAAGGACCCGAACGCGGCCGATTTTCGCGTGGGCGAGATCGAGTTGCCCGCCGGAATAACCCTGCGGGAGTTGGAAAATCGCCAGGCGTTGCTGTCGCGCGTCAACGCCCAGATGGATGCCGCGCCCGGCAACGGCGGACCGGGCACGATGAACGCCTATTACGATCGGGCCTTTAACCTGTTGCGCAGCGACGCCGTGCGGCGCAGCTTCGATATCAATCAAGAGACCGCGCAAACCCGCGAGCGCTACGGCCGCAATATCCACGGGCAGAGCGCGCTACTGGCCCGGCGGTTGGTCGAGGGGGGTGTGCGGTTCGTCAGCGTGTACGACAAGGTGCACAATGGCCTGGACAACTGGGACACGCACGTCAACAACTTCGGCCGGCTGAAAGATCAGCTTCTGCCGCCGTGCGACATGGCATTTTCGGCGCTGGTCGAAGACCTGGAAACGCGCGGGCTGTTGGACTCGACGTTGGTCATCATGTTGGGTGAATTCGGCCGAACGCCCAAAATCAATGCCCAAGGGGGCCGCGACCATTGGCCCGACTGCTACAGCGTGGTGCTGGCCGGCGGCGGCGTGACCGGCGGGGCCCTGTATGGTTCGAGCGACAAGATCGGGGCTTATCCGGACCTGAATCCGGTCTCGCCGGGCGACCTGGCAGCCACGATTTTCTGGCGTTTTGGGCTCGATCCACTGACCGAACTGCACGACGTGAACGGCCGCCCCTTCCGGCTGGCCGCCGGTGATCCGATCTACAAGCTGTTCGCTTAGTGTTCGGCCCACGGGCCATCCTGTCGACACTTTTCGCCCGGCAAGGTGTTTCACTTGGTGCGAGCCAAGATCTCTTGCGACAGGCCGAAGTTCTAGTAATAATACCGGGGATTGCTCGACTTCTTGCCGATTGGGCTGCCGCGCTGGCAGCCTCCAGGCTACCCCCAGGCCTGCCGTATCAAGCGCGTTTCCACTGAACTGGAAATACCGGACCTCGGAATACCGGCTTTCATTGCATACGCTCGCCGATTGGGCCGCCCGCATTTGGCCCTCGGTTGGCTTGTTTGGGGATTTTTCAAGTTCTTGGTGGAGCGGCGCTTTGAAGCGCGTTAGGTTTAAGCCCTCCCGCCAATCACACACCAACCACACCGCTTGCCGAAGGAGCACTGTCATGTTTCGCCCGCTGTTTCTCGCCGCGCTGGGACTCGTCTTGTTGATGGCGACTTCGGCTTCGGCCCAGTTCCGTGGAATGAGGTTTCCGCCTTCGTTGCAGAATATTTTCATGCTGCGGCAGGAAGCCGTTCAACAAGAATTGGGCGTCAACGACGAGCAGAAGAAGACGCTCTCCGAGCTTGCCGCGCAGTTGCAAGCCGAGGCCATGGAGATCATCTCCGGACTTCAAGACCTGTCGCCTGAGGAGCAGAAGGAGCACATGCCCGAGCTGATGAAAATGGTCGGCGAGAAGGGCAAAGACATCCAGGAGAAAGTCGACAAGGTTCTGGATCAGAAGCAGTTGGCGCGGATGAAAGAGCTGTCGCTGCAGAGCCGCGGCGCCGCGGCCCTGGAAGACGACGAAGTGTCGGCGACCCTGAAGATCAGCGACGACCAGAAGACCAAGCTGGTCGCGGTCCGCGAAGAAGGCAGCAAGAAGATGGAAGAGGCCATGCAGGCTCTGCGTGGCGGCGGGGGCGGGGGCGATGCCGGCGACATTCGCCAGAAGATGATGGATATGCGCAAGGAGCTGGGCGACAAGGCCTTAGCCGTGCTATCGACCGAGCAACGGGAGCAGTTCGAGAAGATGAAGGGTGCGAAATTCACCTTCCCGCCGCAACGGGGCCCCTTTTAGTTCCCGGGGGACCCCTTTTAATGGGGCCAATATATTTTAGAATGACGATTCTGTTTTATGAAACCCCGCCTTCGGCGCGCGGGTAATATATCAGTAGCGACCAATTGGCCACTCAAATTCAGGGGCCGCTTCGCCGATGCGAAGCTGTCCGGATCAGTTAAAACAATCCGAGGTGTGAAGATGGGACGATTTTGGCAGATTGCGATAAGCGCGGCACTGGTCTGTAGCGGATCGATTTCGGTCGCCTCCGACACCGCCGGCACACCCATCGGCAAGAAGGCCGATAACTTTTCTTTGCCCGACTATCGGGGCAAGGTCCATTCGCTCTCTGACTACAAAGACAAGCTCGTCGTCCTGGCCTTTGTCGGCACGGAGTGCCCGCTGGCCAGAACGTATGCACCCCGGCTGAAGAGCCTGGCCGCCGAATTCGAGAAGCAGGGTGTCGTGTTCCTGGGAATGGACGCCAATCAGCAGGACTCGCTGACCGAGATCGGCGCATACGCGCGGGTCCACGAGATCGCGTTTCCGATCCTGAAAGATAACAACAACGAAATCGCCGACAAGCTGGGCGCGGTTCGCACGCCCGAGGTTTTTCTACTCGACAAGAACCACGTGGTTCGCTACTGGGGTCGCATCGACGACCAGTTTGGTTTCAAAACCGGAGCCGGCTACGTCAAGCCGAAGCTGAACCAACGCAGCCTGGCCGACGCGATCGACCAGGTGTTGGCCGGTAAAGAGGTCAGCAACCCAGTGGCGAAGGCCGACGGTTGCTTCATCGGCCGCGTGGCTAAGGCCAAGCCGCACGGCGACGTGACCTACTCGAAGCAGATCGCGCGAATCATGGAAGCCCGTTGCGTTGAGTGTCACCGTTCGGGCGAAGTCGCGCCGTTCACGCTTGGCTCCTACGACGACGTCGTGGCCTGGGGCGAGACGATTCGCGAGGTCGTGCAGGAAGGTCGTATGCCTCCCTGGTTCGCCAATCCCAAGTATGGCCACTTCACGAACGACGCTCGGCTGAGCGATGACGAAAAGAAGCAGATCAGCGCCTGGGTCGACAATGGCTGCCCCGAGGGTGACGCCAAGGATCTGCCCACGCCCCGCACGTTCGCGACCGGCTGGCAGATGGGCGAGCCGGACCAGGTGATCTACATGCGCGACAAGCCCTACACCGTGCCGGCCGAAGGCACGATCGAGTACCAGTTCTTTTCGGCCGATCCGGGCTGGACGGAAGACAAGTGGATTCAAGCCACTGAAGCTCGTCCGGGCAATCGCGCGATCGTGCATCACATTATCGTGATGGTGGCGGCCAAAGACGGCAACGACGGCGCCGGTCGGGGTGGTATCGGTGGATACGCGCCGGGCACGCCGCCGAACGTCAACCCGCCGGGCACGGCCCTGTTCGTGCCGGCCGGTTCCAAGTTGGTCTTCCAGATGCACTACACCAGCAACGGCATCCAGCAGGATGACCGCAGCATGGTTGGCGTGCGATTTGCCGATCCCAAAAAGGTCAAGCAAGTCGTTCGCGGCGGATTGGTCGGAGACACCACGTTCCGGATTCCGCCCGGCGATGCGAATTTCGAAGTCAAAGCCAAGCACATGTTCCTCAAGGATACGCTCTTGTTGAACCTGACCCCGCACATGCACCTGCGCGGCAAGGACTTCAAGTACGAAGCCGAGTATCCGGACGGAACACGCGAAGTGTTGCTGGACGTTCCGCACTACGACTTCAACTGGCAGATCCGCTACAGCTACAAAGAGCCGAAGTTGATGCCCAAGGGCACGCGACTGCACTGTATCGCGCACTTCGACAACTCGGCGGATAACCTGGCCAATCCCGACCCGTCGAAGGAAATAACCTTCGGCGACCAGACTTGGGAAGAAATGATGTTCGGGTTTTATTCGTCGATGGATCCCAAGCAAGATCTGACCGCCGGTGGCTTGGCCCAAGCACGGCCCAAGGACGGCGAGATCAATGGTTTTGCCGGCGAAGGCTCGGTCACCGCGGCCACGGCCGGCAAGAAAGAATGATTAATTAAGAGGGGCGAGGTAACTCTCAAGCTCGAGGCCGTCCGCAAGGGCGGCCTTGTTCTTTGCGCTAGCGCGCCAATTATCATGCGGACGAACGCGCGCCGCTCGCTTGGCGGGCGATCGCCCGATCGTCATAATGTCGCGGGCTCGCGCGACGCCGCGAGTTCTACATTAGTTGGCGGCAACACCACCTTTTAACGATGGAGTTCGACGATGATCGTGAAACTTCGCATGGTCCCGTGGATCCTGATGGCCGTCGCGATCGGCTGGGTGCAGTCGGCGGCGGCTGCCGACGAGCCTTCGTCCGGCCGGCTGTTCGAAATGCGGACTTATGTTGCCAACGATGGCAAGATGGCCGACCTGCACAAGCGGTTCCGCGAGCACACGAACAAGCTGTTCGTCAAGCACGGCATGGAGCTGATCGGATACTGGACGCCGGTCGACGGTGCCGACGCGGCCAATACGCTGGTCTATATCCTGGCTTATCCGAATAAGGAATCGCGAGAGAAATCGTGGAAGGGTTTCATGGCCGATCCCGATTGGCAAACGGCCTACAAGGCTTCGCATGCGGCCGGTCCGCTGGTGAAGAAAGTGGAATCGAAGTTTCTCAACCCGACCGATTATTCGCCGATCAAGTAAGTCACCGCTCACAACTCACGGAGACAATACACGCCATGACCGACCG
>JANNQN010000100.1:0-25316 GCA_031400775.1 Planctomycetia bacterium
ATTCGATCTGTATTTGACTGAAAGAAAATACACAATCGCTGAACTTGCTGCCTCGATGTTGACTTCGGAGCAAGAGTTTCGGGATCTGTATTTCGCGAACGATGACCAGTCTCGGTTGCGTGTAGTTAAATAAAAAACCCCAGCACCTCCAGTCGCCAAACCGAGATGCCGGGGTTTAACCACCCCTCAGGGCATCTTGATTTTAGCGGCATAGTGCCGTTCTGCAAACGGAAATCTACCTGTGTTGGGCTACTCGGCAATGCGTAGTTGCCCGCGCATTTTTTTAGGGAGTGAACGTTCCAAAAATTGAATAACCTGCCGCCTTTTTCAACTGTCTTGCGAATGTTGCTTTATCCGATGTACGGATCAGATGCCGTGTTTACGATGCAGCCTTGCTGCAAAATCCTTACCCCCCGTTATTAGTGTCACCGACGTTCTTTATCTTCTTTGGCGACCGTAATTGAGTTTGGAGTCGGCACGTTGATTCCTCCACCGAGTTCACACGCGTTCGCCGACGGCTTTGGCCACGGAAAAAACCGGCGAGCCAAAGTTGGCTACACGTTGGCTACACAACGCGATGAAAGTGGCGACGAAAAAGTTGTTGTCGCCAAAGAAAACGCCCGCACAACTCTAGGTGCGGGCGTCAGTTAGAAAGAGCGGAGGGCACGGGACTCGAACCCGCAACCGGTTACCCGGCACGACATTTCCAGTGTCGCCGCTAGCCATTCGCTTACCCTCCAAACACGTCGAAATTCTAGCCCATGCCCGCGTCATTGGCTAGCTTCGCCCGGATCGCGCTGTCGCAGCCGCTGGCGGCGCGGAAAGTTCTCTTGTCGGTTTCCAGCGGATGTGCGATTCTTCGCGTCCCAGCCTTCGCGCTCGCGCGCGGCGTTTCCTCGCGTCCGCGTCGCTGAACCCTCGCTGCCACCGTCTGCTTGCCTTACCGCGTGCGCTTCGAACATGCCTGAGCAATCGCCAACTCCCGGCTTGTCACCTACCGAGCCAACGCCCTGGTGGCGACAGTGGGAGTGCGCGGTGCTGGTCGCGCTGGTGCTGGTAACTTACTTCTTGCGGCTGACCGCGGCGCCGGTATGCGGTGAGGAATCGCGATGGGCCAACGGCGCTCGCGAGATGATCGCCAGCGGCGATTGGATCGTGCCGCGGCAACAGGGCTCGATTTTTCCAGAGCGTCCGCCGCTGAACAGTTGGTTGATGGCGCTAGTCGGGCTCGCGCGGGGAGACGTCGATCTGTTGGCCATCCGGCTGCCGAGCGCTTGCGCCACGCTGCTGCTGACGCTGCTGATTTATGCATACGCCCGCCAATGGATGTCGCGGTTGGCCAGTTTCAGCGCGGCGGCCATCTATGCCACGTTTGGGCAGGTGCTCGCGCTGGGCCGACTCGGCGAGTCCGAAGCTGTCTTCACGCTGCTGGTTGCCGGCTCGCTCTTGGTCTGGCATTGGGGTTACATGCGCGGTTGGCCGCCGAGCATCGCGTGGTCGGCCGGATACGCCCTGGCCGCGCTCGGCGCACTGGCCAAGGGTCCGCAGGCTCCGGTGTACTTCATTCTGGCCTGTGGGGCGTACTTGCTCCTGCGGCGAGACTGGCGTTGGCTGTTTGGCCGTGAACATCTCACGGGACTGGCATGCTTCGCGACGATCGTCGGACTGTGGCTGGTTCCGTTCGCGCTTTCCAACCCGGAATCGGTCGACGATATTTGGGCCGGGCTGGCGCGCGACCGCTTTTCCTGGTCTGGCCTGGCCGGTCACGTGGCCGGCTATCCGTTCGAGACCCTGGCTTGTTTGCTCCCTTGGTCGCCGCTACTGATTGTGTTCGTTAAGCCGAGCATGCGCCGATGGCTGATGGCAAATCGGCCACAGGCCGTGTTTCTGGTGACGGCCGTGGCGGTCACCTATCCCAGCGTGTGGATCGCCGCCGGCGCCCGTGGGCGCTATTTCATGCCGATGTATCCCTGCCTGGCACTGCTGGCGGCCCTGGCTGTCGAACGCTGCACAAGCGCCGTCGCCGAACTTGCGGACCGCCTCATCTGGCGGCGCTATTTGCGTGCCTCGGCGATGGTCATTCTGGCGGCAGCCTGCGTGCTGGCCGTGCTCAATGTCGCCGGGTCACAGCGTTTCGCTGAAGTCGAGCAACCGGCGCTGTTCCTGATCGCATGGGTGTCGGTGGCACTAGCGACGGCCTGCTTTCTGGTCTGGGCGTCGCTCTCAGAGACCTCGCCGCGACCCCAGTTGGCGGTCGCGGCGCTATCCGGTTTCTTGGGTTTGACCTATTGCGGCGTTGTCGTCAACGTTCGCGTCAATGGCGGCAACGACCTGTCGCCGTCCGTGGCCGAGATCAAGGGCCGGCTACCCCGAGACGCGCGATTGGTGAGCCTCAACCGAATCTACCATCGCTTCGCTTATTGCTACGGCGAGCCGATCGCGGTGGTGCCCTGGCCCACGTCCGCCGCCGACATGCCAGGCGACGTGGAGTACTTCTGCTACGACCTGCACCCCGGCTATTTTGACCCGCCAGATAGCAGTAGAACGACCGATCTCCCGGGGGCGACTGCCCGGCTGCCGTTCGAGTGGGATCGGATTGGGCGGATTACGTGCGACCCGGTGAAGCGGGAGAATCCGCACAGCACGGTCGTGATCGGCCGCATTCGCCGCGCGGCAATGCCCACCCTGGCCACGGCCAATCGTGCGGCCCACAGCTCCGCCGCGCAGTCCACTGCTCCAAAAATGCAGCAGTCCTCTGCTGAAGCGATGCAGCCAGCCGAATCGTCCGCGGCCCCTAGTCGAGCTGCGCTCCGCTGATCAGCTTGACGAATTCTTTATTGGACTTGAACTTGGCCAATTGCTTGGTCAGTTGCTCCATCGCGTCCACGTGATGCATGGTCGCCAAGGTTCGCCGCAGCATGTTCACGGCGTGCAGCGTGTCGGGACTCAGCAACTTCTCTTCGCGGCGAGTTCCCGATTGCGAGATGTCGATCGCCGGCCAAACGCGCCGGTCGGACAGCTTGCGATCGAGCACCAACTCCATGTTGCCAGTGCCCTTGAACTCCTGGAAAATCAGCTCGTCCATCCGGCTGCCGGTGTCGATCAGGGCGGTCGCCACGATTGTCAGCGAGCCTCCCTCTTCGAATACGCGGGCCGTGGCGAACAGTTTTTTCGGAATGTCGAGGGCCTTGATGTCGACGCCGCCCGACATGGTGCGGCCCGTGTTGCCGACCCATTTGTTGAATGCGCGGGCCATGCGGGTGATCGAATCCATCAGCAGGAAGACGTCCTTGCCCATCTCGGCCAGCCGCTTGCAGCGTTCGACCACCAACTGCGACAGCCGAACGTGGCTTTCGACGTCGCGGTCCAGGCTGCTGGCGATCACGTCGCCCACGACGCAGCGCCGCATGTCGGTGACTTCTTCCGGTCGCTCGTCGACCAACAGCATGATCAACGTGAGCTCCGGATAGTTCGTCGAGATCGCGTTGGCGATGTGCTGCAATAGAAACGTCTTGCCGGTGCGCGGCGGGGCCACGATCAGGGCCCGCTGGCCTTTGCCCAAGGGAGTGAGCAGGTCCATCACCCGGGTGGTGATGGGAGTCGGACCAGTCTCGAGCCGCAGCCAGCTCTCGGGATTGATTGGCGTCAGGGCGTCGAAGCTCTTGACGTTGACGTATTCTTCGGGCTTCATGCCGTCGACGTCGACGATCTCGCGCAGTCGAGGACCTTGTTGCTTGCGGGCTTGCTGGACCAGGCCGTTGATCAAGACGCCTTCGCGAAGGCGAAACTTGTCGATCATCGTGCCGGGAACAAACGGATCGGTGCGCTCGCGGAGGAAGTTGGTCTTGGGGTTGCGGAGAAAACCATACCCGTTGGGGTGCAATTCCAACACGCCGAGGCCGGGTTCGACGACGCCCGGTTCGCCGTTGTCGGGCTGGGGCTCGCTGTCGGAATAGGGAGGTCGATCGTTGGGATCGTTGAAGCGTCGCGGTCCTCCACGACCGCGGGGCCGGCCGTTTTGGTAGGGGCCGCCGCCTCCACCTCCGCCACCGCCTCCACCACCTCCGCCGCCACCGATCCCGCCTCTGCCGCGAGGCCGGCCCTTCTTCCGCTTACCCATGTTTCACCTGAGAAAAGACCGACCACCAGTCCGCGCGCACGTCAATTGTGCGCGCAGGGTACGACCGGAAACGATTGAACGGCTGTTCAGCTTCGATGCCGAATGCCCTTGCTAGAAGTCAATTTTCGTCGGTAGACGAAAATCGTGAAAAACGCCCGTCGGCCGAACGAGAACGCTCAAAAAAGCACTCATCGGCAGACGAAAATCGCGAAAAACATACAGGCCGCGTACAAGCAGCGCGCCCGGACAACGTTCCCGGCTCCATCGATCCCGTGACCAAACCTCGCCAAGGGAAAGCCGCCCACGGGCAGCTCATCCTGCCAAGCCGCCGGACCGTTCAAGCGCGGTTCCCTTCCGGGTCAAGCGCGGCCGCCTTGTGGGGGCAACCAGTCCGTCGCTAACGAGCAGGAATTCGAGTCAAGAAGCGTCTACAGTTCCCCCAGCGCGAATCACAAACTCTTGGGGGGGGCCCACCGATCCAACTCGTGAGCCACGGCGCCTGCCTGCATGGCAGAACTTAAAACTACGGTCATCTTAGTCATGTCTTGAATGATGTCAAGCGACGGTTCGGCAATATCCGGGCATCCGGTAAGTATTTTCCGAAAAGAAGCTCGATTTTTCTGATTCTTCGGTTCGTGCGGCCGGCAAACTTTAGCGATTCCGTCGGCTCTGGCGGGAACGTCCTGAAAGACCGTCCGCCGCGCCGTGGGACAACTAATCCAGTGCGCTCCAGCTACCGCACCACCGGGTGGGAACCCACCGCCCTCATGGTCCGCATCTTCGTTATTCCTGTTTCAATCGTCAATTTTTACACAACAGAAACGTTCGGCGCGGTCGATAAATTGCCAAAGGACTAGCGTTCTCCTTTTCTGTTGACAGAGGTCAGCAATCATGTGGTCAGTTCGCCATTTATCCGTCGTAGCCGCTGTCGTGGTGACTTCGGTCGCCAGCGCCGCGGCCGAAGACAAGATGCCCTGGCAGCCGAGCCTTGAAGCCGCCCAGCAACTCGCCGCTCGGACGAACCGATTGGTGCTGGTCCATTTTTGGGCTCCCTGGTGCCAGCCGTGCATGCGGCTGGAACGCGACGTGTTCTCGCAGGCCGAGACGGCGCGCGCCTTGGAGGCCAATTTCGTATTGGTCAAGCTCAACTCCGATGAAGCGCCCGGAACGACGCGGATGTATGGCGTGTCGAGTTTGCCGAGCGATGTCATCATTCAACCCAACGGCCGCCTCGTGTCGCAATTCCAAAGTCCGCCGACGGCCAATCAGTATGTCGCACAACTAAACCAGGCTGCGGCGGGCCATCGCGAGTTGGCGCGCAAATCGTCGCCGCAGATCTCCAGCACTCTCGTGGCCGGCGGCATGGCTCCCTCCGCGCCGCCGATGGCTGGGCCCGGGGCGCCGCCGGTAGTGCCGGCAGCGTACCCCACGACGAATGCCGCGCAAGCGTTGCCGGCTGCGGTCGCCAATCCGGGCGCAGCGCCAGCCGCGCCCTACGATCGCTATGCCGAATACTTCCAACCACCATCCGGTGCGCCCGCGGCTCAGCCGGCCGCCGCGCAAGCCCCGATGACTCAGGCTCCGATGACTCAGGCTCCGATGGCGCAGGCTCCCGCGGTGCAAACTGCCATGACGCAGCCCTATTCGGCGCAACCGCCGCAACAGGCCATGGCAGCCCCGCCACAGGGTGCTCCGCCCATACAAGCATCGCCGCAAGCGCCGGGCGCTCCGCAAGCGGCCTACAATGCGCATGCCTCGTATCAGCACCAACCGCAGGTTCCTCAGTTGCCTCCCGGTTGTCCGCCGCTGGGGTTGGACGGAAACTGTCCGGTGACGCTAGTCGAACGGATGCAATGGTCCGTCGGCGATCGGGCTTGGGGCGCTGTGCATCGTGGACGAACGTACTTGTTCATGGGTCCGCAGGAACGCGAGAGGTTCCTGGCGAACCCGGATCTGTATAGCCCGGTGTTGTCGGGACTCGATCCGGTGTTGGCCATGGATAACCAGATGGTGGTCGCCGGACGGCGAGAGTTTGGCGTGTTTGGCGCCGATCGCCGGATCTACCTGTTTGCCGACGAGGCATCGCTGAAGCGATTCGAGGCCAACCCGAAGCGCTACGCCGTGGACGGCGAGACCGTCCGCCGATAGTCGGCGCAACCTGCTGCTAAGGCGTTTCCCAATCCAGGGCGCGGCCAACGGCTTTTTGCCATCGTGCGTAACGGTCTTCGCGCTGGCCGGCTGGCATCTGCGGCAAGAATTGCTGATCGAGCACCCAATTTCGCGAGATCTCTTCCTCGCCGCTCCAGTAGCCCACGGCCAGACCCGCCAAATACGCGGCGCCAAGCGCCGTGGTTTCCGAGACTTTGGGGCGGGAGACAGCGGTGCCCAGAATGTCGGCCTGGAATTGCATCAACCGGTTGTTGATCGATGCGCCTCCGTCGACCTTCAAGTCCTTCAGACGCACGCCGGAATCGCGCTGCATGGCCTCGAGCAAGTCGCGCGACTGAAAGGCCATCGATTCGATCGCCGCCAGCGCGATGTGGGCCTCTGTCGTGCCGCGGGTTATGCCCAGAATGGCGCCGCGCGCGTAAGGGTCCCAATAGGGCGCCCCCAGGCCGACAAAGGCCGGCACGAGATAAACGCCGCCGGAATCCTGGACCTGGTCGGCCAATGCCTCGACATCGACCGATTGCTTGATGATCTTCAGCCCGTCGCGCAACCACTGCACGACCGCGCCGCCAATGAACACCGAGCCTTCGAGACAGTACGTGACCTTGCCGTCCTTCGCCCAGCCGATCGTGGTCAGTAGCTTGTTCTTCGAGGCGACCGCTTCGTGCCCCGTGTTGAGCAGCAGAAAGCAACCGGTGCCGTACGTGTTCTTGGCGCTGCCCGGCGAGAAACACGCCTGGCCGAACGTGGCCGCTTGCTGATCCCCTGCACAGCCGGCAATCGCGATCGGCCCGCCGAACCACTCATGGGCCGTCTGACCGAGGACCTCGCTCGACGGCTTTACTTCCGGCAGCATGGCCCGCGGAATGTTCAGAATCTTGAGCAGATCGTCGTCCCAGTCGAGTGTATGGATGTTGAAGATCAAGGTACGACTGGCGTTGCTGAAGTCGGTTACGTGCTGTTGTCCGCCCGTGAGCCGCCAGATGAGCCAGCTATCGACGGTGCCGAATAGGACCTCGCCGGCTTCGGCCCGCTGTCGCAGGCCACTAGTGGTATCGAGCAAGTGCTTGATCTTCGTGCCCGAGAAATAGGCGTCGACCACCAGCCCGGTCTTGTCGCGAAACGTCGTTTCCAGCCCGTCTGCCTTGAGCCGATCGCAAATCGGCGCGCTGACGCGACTTTGCCAAACGATGGCATTGCCGACGGGACGCCCCGTGGAGCGCTCCCACAGGATTGTTGTCTCACGCTGATTCGTGACCCCAATCGCCGCGATGTCGGCGGCGGTCAGCCGGGCCTGAGTCAAAGCATCGCGGGCCACTTTGAGCTGCGAGCTCCAGATGGCCTCGGGATCGTGCTCGACCAGGCCAGGCGCGGGCAGGATTTGTTCGAATTCCTGCTGCGCCACCGAGATCGCACGGCCGTCGTGACCGAACACGATAGCGCGACTGGAAGTGGTGCCCTGGTCCAGCGCCAGAATGTATTGCTTTGCCGTCATGGAGAACGCCCGCCAAAAAGGTTCACTATTCGATTCGTTTGCCGTACCGCGCCCCGAGCCGCTCGATCTCACCAGTGACCGCCGATTCGACTTGCGCTGTTGCGAGCCGGCCCGTTTCGACTAATAGCTGAGCCAGACGCACAAGACAGGCCCGGGTTAATCGCTGATGGTATAGAAGCATCAGGCGGCGTTCAACCAGATCGGCCAAGGTGCTGGCCCATTGCCGCTCGATGGCGGCCCGCGCATAGCAGCAAGGAAAATCGGTGTCGGGAAGCAGTTCGCGATCGGGCGGATTAGTCAGGTAGCACTCGGTCTGCGAGCCACAGAGCCGCCAAACCGCGCGGACCGAATCGGCCGAAAACCCTGTTCGCTCGGCGATTTTTCGCAAGCGCGCGCCAAGGGCCTCGCCGTCGGGCGGATAGTCCTCGCCTCCGGGGATCGGGCGGTCTTGGGAGTTGGCGGTTGCCGAGCGGCCCAATTGTGCGAGCACGGCAGCCGCGGTGCTTTCGGCCAAGGATCGCATCGTGGTCAATTTGCCGCCGACGATCGAGAATAGCGGCACCACGGCCGACTCGTTCTTGACCAACGCGTGCCGTCGCGTGATGGCTCCGGTCGTGGCCGCCGTAACGTACGGCAACGGGCGCACCGCGCTGCAATGAAAGTCGATATCCGACCAGGTCAGCCGCACCTCGGGCAGGATCGAATTAACGGTATCCAGCAGGTAGCGAAGTTCGGACTCGGTGGCCGTGGCCTGCTCGGGCGGGCCCTCGAACGGAACGTCGGTCGTCCCGACGAGCACGGCCCCGTCCAGCGGCGTGATAAAGATCGGCCGGCCATCACTGGCCTCGGCGTAAATGCCTTGGCACTGGATCGCCTCCCGCAGCCGCTCGTTGAACGTGAAGAAGTGGCTACCCTTGGTGCCGCCGATAAGTCGTTCCGACGGCACATGCAGCCGCTCGAGCGTTTCGTCCACCCAGGCGCCCGTGGCGTTGATGATTACGGCCGGGTCGATGGTTGCGGCCGTGCCAAGGTTTTCCGCCACCGGCACGATCTGCACCGTGCTGCCGCACAGAGTGGCTTTCGAGTACGTCATGACCCGAAAGTCGAGCCCCTGCTTCTCGGACAGGTTGCAAGCGTCTTCAAGTAGCGCCGTCGTCAGGCACTCGGGAAACGCGACTTGGGCATCGAAATAGGACAGCAGCCAGCGATATTTCTTTGAATCGACCCTCAGCGTTCCGGGTTGCGAGGTGCGCGCGACCTGGTACTTGGGCCAGTGCGGATCGTGGGTATACGCGTCGTAGAAAGCCAGTCCCGCCCGCACCAGCAAAGCGCCCCGCTCGGCCTTGGGAACTGGCCAGTATTTCCAGCCGAAGAAGCGGCCGATTGCACCAATGGCGCCGCCGAGTCGGCTGGATACCGGAATCCACAACTGCAAGGGGCGCACGAATTGGGGCGCCAGCCGCACCAGCCGGGCCCGTTCCGCAAGCGACTCCTTGACCAGGTCGAATTCGCCGTATTCCAGGTAGCGCAGTCCGCCGTGTACCAGCCGCGACGACCCGGCAGTGGCGCCGGCGGCAAGATCGGCGCAGTCGACCACCCACACCGAGACGCCGTTGAGCGCCAGCTCGCGCGCCAGGGCGCATCCGTTGATGCCGGCTCCCAGAATCAGCACCGTTGGCGAGCCGGTCGTCATGCAATGGTTCAATGCGCCGCGCGATTCGCGCGTGTGATTCGAAGAGTGTCCCAACGCCAAGGTCTATTCTTGGCTTTTCAACGTGCGCTGCAAGTAGAGCACGTGTGCCCGCACGCCTTCCAGGCTGGGATTGAGCTTGTGAGCTCGGCGAAAGCTTTCCAAAGCTTTGGTGCGATTGCTGGTTTGCAGGTAGCACTGCGCCATTCCGGTGGCCGCGCCGAAATGGTAGGGATTGATCTCCAGGGCCTGGATACAATCGCGAATCGACTCGGCAAACCGGCCGAGGCTGAATAGGGCCAATGCCCGTTGGTTCCAGGCCTCGGCCAGCGAAGGGGCTTCGGTGATGAGTCGGGTGGCTTCGTCGATGGCCTCTTGGAAGCGCCGCGCGCCGTTGAGCTCCACGGCCGCGTCTAGGCGCTTGCGTTGCTTTGGCGTTCCTGCCCTGCACCACAATAGGCGGATCGCGTTGTCGGCCAGGATGCGCACGCCGCGATCCGTATCTTGCAGGGCCCGGCCCAGCGCCGCGTTCGAGGCATAATTGCCCAGGACCCCCAGGGCCATAATCGCTGCCCGGCGGGCCATGCGATCGCCGTCCGAGCTAAGTCGCTCCAGGGTGCCGACCGTGTAGCGTCGGGCCACGCCGCTGCGAAAAGTCTCTGAGTTCTGATCCACCAGATATTGGTGATACAGCTCGTGCAGCAGCGGCGTTCGCAATCGTTTGCTCATAGGGATCCGTCTCGGCCAAGCGGCGGCGCTGTGCGGTTTTCAACGGCCAGGCCAATTGGCTCTCCCCAGTATAATCACCCGCTCGGCTTTCGCCAAACCGCGTGCCGCGGTCCGAATTGCCTTGGAGCCGCTTTTCGTCGAAAATGAAGGGACGCGACCGCTTCTCGGGAAGGCCGTCGTCATTTGCCCCCGTTTTTCCACGAGTTGCCGATAACGAAAGAGCCGGAGCCTCGATGCGCCAGTGCGTTCTCATGTCCGCCTTGCTGTTCGCACTCTGCGGGCCCTCGATCGATTCGGGCGCGATCGCCGAGGAGACCGGAGGCTGGGCCACCGGCGCCGCAATCGGCCAGCAACTCGCCGCTCCGGTGAGTGTTTCCTGGTCGAACCTGCCACTCGTGCGAGCTCTCAAGAGCCTGGGCACCGCGCAACGCATGGCGGTTGTGCTCGACCGTCGCGTCGATCCTGAGCGACCCATCACCCTGGCCATCGATCAGGAACCTTTGGGCGAGGCGATGGAAAAGATCGCGCGGCATCTGAAACTGGGGTATTGCCAGTTTGGGCCGATTGCCTATTTTGGGCCGCCGGCAATGGCCCGGCGATTGCGCACGTTGGCGGCGCTGCGGCTGGAAGAATTGCGGCAGTTGCCCTCTCCGGCCACGCGGAAGCTGCTAATGATGCGATCGTGGCATTGGGACGATCTGACGGAACCCAGGCAATTGGTCGACGACCTGGCGGCCGAGGCCGGGGTCGAAATCGTTGGGGCCGACAAGATTACGCACGATCTCTGGCCGGCGGCCGACTTGCCGCCCCTGTCTTGGATCGATCGGCTGACTCTGGTGGCGGCGCAGTTCGAGCTGAGCTTCGAGTTGGACAAGACCGGTCGCCGCGCGCAACTGGTCGCGGCGCCTGCGACCGTCGCGCTTTCGCGAAGTTATCGGGCCGGCGCCGACGCCGCCGCGGTCGCCCGCCGCTGGGCCAAGGCATTGCCCGACGCCCGGGTGGTCGTCGACAAGAACCAAATTCGCATCGAGGGGCGCTTGGAGGATCACGAGGCCGCGCAGCAGCGATTGCGCGGAAAACCGATGGAGAAGACGACTGTCACGGCCGGCAAGGAGGTCTATCAACTGTCGGTCGAGAACGCCGCCCTCGATCAGGTCGTTGGGCAGGTCGCCGAACGCTTGAATCTGGAATTCGATTGGGATCGCGCGGCAATCGATGCCGCCGGGATCGCCACCGATCAGTTGGTTACGGTCAAGGTGCACGACGCCAGTCTGGATGAACTGGTGCGGGCCGTGCTGGCCGGCACGGGATTGGCCTTTCGCCGCGACGATCGTAAAATCTCGCTCTATCCCGCTCGCCGTGAACCGGGCAAGCAATAGCTCAGGCCAGCAGCTTTTCCAATTCCTCGCGCACCGTCTGCTCGATCTTCCCTTTGAACATCATGGCGGCAAAGGGCAGTGAGCCGTTGACCTTGACTTCACCCGGTTCGACCGTCAGATCGCCCTTGATGCTAAAGCCGTAGGTCGAAAAGGCGTAACTCAAACGGTTGTCGTCCCAGGACTCTTCCAGGTTGCTGACCTTGTCCGCATGACGGTCCTTCAGCTTCTGAAAGAAACTCTTCAAGCGGGCCGTGGCCTCTTCAGCAGTCAACGTGTGGGGGGTGGTGATCAACAAGCTGGGCATGATTCGCAATTCCTACAAAGTTCTTGACGGGGTGTAGCAATGTCGTGGCCCCATGCGAGCTTGCGCTTTGCCGAGGGGACCGCATTCGTTCTTCCAACATCGTACCCGCAAAAGCACAAGTTGGGAACTTTGCGATAGCCGACGCCGACGATCGCACTATTCAATGACACTGGGGACCAACGTCAGTCCATGTCGGTTTCGCAATCCTGGCGATCCTCCGGATGCCACAGCGGCAGACCCATGCGAACCCGCTCGGCCAAGGCCATGAGCTTGCCGGTCGTTCCGGGCATCGCGCCGCAGGCTTCGAACTCTTCGCACTCGATGTCCCTGGGCTCGAAATCCCACAGACCCTGCTTAATTGCTTCCAAGACTGTTTCTGGCACGGCGCAGCTCCTTGCTCCCGGCAAGACCATTTACCGCCAGCTCGGTCTTGCAGCCCTAGATTTCGCGACGCGTCCACGATGCCTTGCACGCGGAATTTCCCTGCGTCGCGCTTTGATGCACTGAGTATTCCCGGCTCGCGCGGTTTGTCAAGCAAATTTACGACGAACCGTCGCAGGCCGCAGCGCAACTTACAAGACGGCAAGGACATGCCGCTAACGAATCGGCGCCCGCAGCGCGCCGCGAGCGCCCTGCCGAATCAGTTCGACAAGTCGGCTCACGCGCTTTGCGTCGAGCCGGCCCGAGCGATCGCCGCGGCAGGCGGCGCCACGCACGGCGACGTAGTCGGGCGCCAGCGGCAAGACCTGTCGAATTTCGTTCACGCCCAAGCCGCCGGCCACGACGGCAAGCAGTCCAACCTCGCGCGACTCGGCGATCAAGCGACTCAGCCGCGGCAGCCCGAAATGGTCGACGAGCGAGCCGCTGGATTTTTCGAACGTGTCGAACAACACGGCACCGCAGCCCATGGCTCGCGCGCTGGCCAGCACGTTCTCAACGTCCGGTGCGTTGGCCGTGGCTGCATCGGCATAGGCCACGGCCACGGCCGCAACACCGGCCGGCAGGCTGGCGATCGAGCGCTGCCAGCGTGCCCGCCAATCGGCGTGCCGAGCGCAGCCGGCCAGGCCAAATTTGGCGTAGCGAAGCTGGCTCGCCAACCGCGGCGGTAGCGAGACGCCTTCGAGCAATTCGCCCAGCGCCGCGCTCAGCGGCACCCGACCGGCCACACAGCGCGCAATTGCGTCCAGAGTAGCAACATCGGCCGCCCCCAACGCGCCGCGCGAGGGCTCCTTGACATCGATCAAATCGACCCCAGCGGCAATCGCAATTTGAGCCTCCTGGGAATTGCGCACGCTGACGAGCAACCGGGTCATGGCATCTTGTTCCTTCAGGTGGATGCGGCCGCCGTGACCTCGGCCAGTCGCCGGTTGAGCCGATTCACCACGTCGATATTGAGCGGTTCGCACCAGGTGCCCCGGATCGTGATGTATCCATCGCACCAGGCGCCCAGTTGCGGCTTAACTTCCTGTTGACGCCATTCGACGGCCTTATCGGCAATGCGAATGACGATCGTCTGGGTTTCCGTGCGCTCGTTCCGCTTGCCCGGCAGCAGACTGGCCGCATGACCCAGCCAAAAACATTCGACGGCACCGATTGGCACGCGGATCGGCGCCCCCGCTCGCAGCCACACCAACAGCCGCCCGTCGCAGTAGGCCAGGCGAGGCTGCCGCAATTGCAACAAGAGCAATACGATCGTGATTCCGGCGACAACGATCAACCCGATTCCCAAAGCACGCATCCAAGTCGCGGGCTGGCGGCCGGGCACCCCCAGGCTGAGCACCAGCCCGGCCAGTCCCACGAACAGCGGCAGGACCGTGCCAAACAAGACGGCGCGGACGTTCGTGCGCAACCAAATCTCCACAATCGAGTCTGCCCTGAATTTTCGAATGGTCTCTCGGACGAAGTGCGTCTCAATGTAGCAAACGACTCACACTAGCGCCAGGAGGGCCATTGCCCCGCCTGTCTATGACGGGGCCTGGCTCTAGCCGGCTTGCATTTCAGCCGTCGATGCGTTCTCTTGTGTGCCGTAAGCTGCTGCGAGCCGGCATTAGGCGGCAGGATCGCAGTCGCCAGTCCCTCGCTACACCTGCCGTGCAAGAGTTGCCATGCCGCCTGCCGCCCAAGATGCCAACGCTCGCTCTCCGGTCGTTCTCACGATCGGCGTCCTTCTGCTCGGTTATATTTTGGCCACGCTGGCGGGCTGGACTGCGCCGGGCAGCTCCGAGGCCGCGCACCACGATGATGGCCCCGCGGTCCACGTGGCTCACTTTTGGGCCGTGATTCCGTTCACCTTGTTGTTGGGTGCGATTGCCGTCTTGCCCCTGCTCCATCGTGCCTCGCACTGGTGGGAACATAACCTGAATAAGTTTTTCGTGGCCGGCGGCCTGGCCCTGATCACCCTGCTCTATCTGGCGGTTCTGCATCCCGACGCAAGCTTCGCCCGCGCCGCACGCTCACTCGAGCATGTGATGTTGGCTGATTATATCCCCTTCATCATTCTGCTATTCAGCTTATACACGATCAGTGGCGGCATTCGCATCGAAGGCGACTTGCCCGCTCACCCTCTCACCAATGCTACGATGATCCTCAGCGGTGGGTTGCTGGCGAGCTTTATCGGAACTACCGGCGCGGCAATGCTATTGATTCGCGTGCTGTTGGAGACCAACAGCGAGCGCAAGCATGTGGCGCACACCGTGGTGTTTTTTATCTTCGTGGTCTGCAACTGCGGCGGTCTGTTGTTGCCGTTGGGCGATCCCCCGCTGTTTTTGGGTTACTTGCACGGCGTCGATTTCCTGTGGACCCTTTCGTTGTGGAAAAGTTGGCTGTTCGTCAACGGGATGTTGCTGGCCGCCTATTTGGCCATCGACCACTTTTTCTACTATCCCCACGAAACGAAGGCCGATATCGCGGCTGACGAGACCCGCGTTCGCAAGCTGAAGTTCTCCGGTGTTTGGCCGAATGGCCTGTTGCTCGTCGGTGTAATCCTGTCGGTGGCCTTGTTGGATTCCAGCAAGCCGCTACCCGGCACCGCCTGGCATCCCTATTTGTACTTGCGCGAGGCAGCGCAATTGGCCCTGGTTGCCGCGTCGCTGCTGTTTGGCATGCGGGCGGTGCGCGAGGCCAATAATTTTGACTATCTGCCGATCGTGGAAGTCGCGGCACTGTTCGTCGGCATTTTTGTGGCCATGCAGCCGGCGCTAGAGATTCTCAATGCCCGCGGCGCCGACTTGGGAATCGATACGCCGCAAAAGTTTTTTTGGGCCACCGGTTGGCTCTCGTCGGTGCTCGACAATGCGCCGACTTACCTGGTGTTTTTCGAAGCGGCTCGAAATATCTCGGTTGGCGCCTCGCAGACGATGGCCGGCGTGGCGACACCGCTGTTGACGGCCGTTTCGCTGGGGGCCGTTACGATGGGCGCGATGACCTATATCGGCAATGGGCCGAATTTCATGGTCAAGACGATCGCCGAGAAGTCCGGCGTGCCGATGCCCAGCTTCTTTGGCTACATGGCCTACAGCTTCACGATCCTGCTGCCGATCCTGGCCGTTGCGAGCTGGCTGTTTCTGGATTAGCGCACGGAACGCAGCAGCCGACCATAGCGATGTTTGCCGTAATCGTCGGCGAACTGCGAGTTATCGAAAGCAACTCGGCCGCCGACGAGGACCTGGCGAACGACGCCGTCGCTTCGCTTGACCATACGCATGGCCCCCGCCAGACGCGGATCGTATTGCTCGATGGGATCGCTCAGTCCGGTTTTGAGTTTCTCCGGATCGATGACGGCCACGTCGGCCCAAGCGCCCGGCGCCAGCGAGCCGGCATCGAGCCCCAGCCATTCGGCCGTTTGGCGAGTCATTTTATGGATCGCCTTTTCGATCGGCATCAGGCTCGGATTCAAGAGCACCTGTTGCAATAGCTGCAATCCGCCATCCTGAAAGGCCATATTGCGCGCGTGCGCCCCCGAGTCGTTGAAGCCGGGCAGCGTGGTGGGATGAGCCAAAATGTATTGGCGCTCGCGGGCGCGGTCGTTCGTGACGACTGTTTTCCAGCGAATGGCCGAATCGTGCTCGGCCAGCAGGTCCATGAAATATTCGAGCGGCTCGACGCCCTGGGTTTCGGCCAGTGCACCGAACGATTGGCCGGCCTGTCCGACGACCGGAGACGAGACGACCCACATGTCGTGCAGATCGCGATGAAAGATGCGCTGTCCGCGGGTTTCCCAGTCGCGGCGGAACGCCTGGCGAAACAGTGGGTCGGAGAACATCTGCTTGCGATCGGCCGGCGCGGCACTGATGGCCTCGACGCCGGTGGCGAACTCCTCGAACAGCGGAGTATGCACGCCGTCGCAGAAATTCAAAAACGGCTCGGCCAGCGCCTGCCAGCGGATGTTCGCGCGAAACAGGCGGTTGAGCACTGTGGCGCCTTTGGTCGCGATTTGATAAATGCGGCGGTTTGTCTTGATGTCCATGGCGGCGACGATCGTCGTTCTGAGCGGTTTGCGAAATACGCCCGTGCTCAGCATGCCCAGCAGCGCTACGGTACTTTTGGTGAGCGCGTTGGGCGTGGCTTGCAGCACGCGGTCGCGCTGTCGGACCACGTCGGCAAGTCGGCGGTACTCATTCGGTGCCGCTCGTTGCGAGGGAACCGACAACCCGCAATAAGGATCGCCGTCCATGCGATGCCAGGGCAACATGTCGATCGACAAACCCAGGTAGCCCGCGTCCATGGCCTCGGCCAGGATGCGGCGCATCGACTGGATTTCTTCCGGCTCGGCCTTCGAGACCTTGAGGCTGCGGTCCATGCCCATCACGTGCGCGCGAATGCTCGAGTGCCCCACGAAGCTGCTGACATTGGGCCCGATCGGCAGTTTGTCGAGATGCTCGTAATACCCTCGAACGCTCGTCCACGACAGCTCGTCGCCGAACCATTTCGAGAGCACGTCGCGCGGCAGGCTCTCGACCCTGCAAAACAGGTCCAGGATGTCTTTCTTCTTTCCCACCGCGGTCGAAAGCGAGCAGTTGCCCATGACCACGGTGGTCACGCCATGCCGAACCGATTCGTCGAGCCCCGGCATGGCTTCGATCTCGGCGTCGTAGTGCGTATGGATATCCAGCATGCCAGGCATCACCCAACAGCCGGCCGCGTCGATTTCGCGCCGGCCCGTGGCGGGCAGATGCGGGGCGGAGGTTTTCACTTTGCCGCCGTCGATGGCGACGTCGCACTTCGTGGCCTTTTGGCCCGAGCCGTCGAAGAAAAGTCCGTTGCGGATCACAACGTCATAGGCCGGCGGTTGCGCCGTGGGGGACTCGGTCGTGGATGTCGTGCCGATCATGTTGTGCGGTGCTTTGTGAAGTTCTTGGAGTGGAAAGAACCCTGCGGCGCGTCTGAGGATTCGAGTGCCCACTATGGTACCATCGCGCAGGTTTTAGGACCTCTCTAGGCAATCCGATTTTCGCTCTCGATGGCCAATCTCGTTAGGGTTGTTACAATGGCGCTTTCGATCGCCCTCTCTGGCCCCTTGATTCGACAGGTTTCCTCCCGCGTGGACTACGACCACATCACGACCGACCGCCAGTTGGCCGATTTTTGCCGCGATTTGGCCGCTGAGCCGTCGATTGCCTTCGATACCGAGTTCGTATCGGAGCATACCTATCGACCCGAATTGTGCCTGATTCAGGTGGCAGCCGGCGATCGGCTGGCGGTGATCGATCCGCAAACCATCGACGACGTCAAGCCGTTCTGGCAGTTGTTGGCCACCCCCGGCCACGAGACCATCGTCCACGCGGGCCGCGAGGAGTTGTTGTTCTGCCTGGGCGCCGCGGGACGTCCGCCCGAGCGACTGTTCGACGTGCAGATAGCCGCGGGCCTGGTCGGCTTCGAATATCCGGCCGGCTACGGCTCGTTGATGTTCAAGCTGCTGGGACAGCGACTCAACAAGGGCGAAACGCGCACCGATTGGCGGCGCCGGCCACTGTCGACGAGCCAGATCGAGTACGCGCTGGACGACGTGCGTTACCTGGACGCCATGGCCGCCGGTCTGCGCGAGCGGCTGGCGAGACTAAACCGCGCGGCCTGGCTCGAAACCGAGATGAACGCCTGGAAGTCCGACGTCGAGGCCACTCGCTCGGGCGAACGCTGGTGGAAGGTTTCCGGGATTTCGGGCTTGTCGCGGCGCGGGCTGGCGATCGTTCGCGAGATTTGGCGGTGGCGCGAAGACGAAGCGCAACGCCGGGATTGTCCTACACGAAGGGTGCTCCGCGACGACCTGATCATCGAGCTGGCCAAGCGAAAAAGCGACGACCTCAAGCAGATTCGCGCCCTGCGCGGCATGGAGCGTGGCGACCTGCAGCGCGCGATGCCGCAACTGGCAGCCGCCGTCAGCCGGGCGCTGGCGCTCTCCGACGATGAGTGCCCTTCGCCGCAAGCCCGCGAGGCGCCGTCGCAATTGGCCGTGCTGGGCCAGTTTCTTTCCTCGGCACTGGGAAGCATCTGCCGGGCGGCCGAGTTGGCGCCCAGTATTGTGGGAACAGCCAGCGATGTTCGCGATCTCGTGGCTTATCGGCTGGGAATGATGGAGGGCAACGGGCACGCCGATCCGCCCGTCCTGGCCCGCGGCTGGCGAGCCGAGGTGGTCGGCCGCCAGATCGACGATCTTCTGGCCGGCAAGCTGGCCATTCGGATCCACGATCCTCGGTCCGACGAGCCGCTGACGTTTGAGCGACTGCCGTAACGGCTACTCCGGCTCCTTTTGCTTCTCCATGGCACCCTTGGCCCAATTGAATGCCTGAATGGCGCTCGCCGTGGACGCCGCCGGGTTCGACGTGGGCGAGAACATGGGCTGCTGTGTGAGATTGCCTTGCGGCCCTGTGGCAATCGGCGGTGGCGCAGGCGGAGGCACCACGACCGCAGGCGGCGGCGGTGGAGTGTAGGCCGCTTTGGGCGGAGTGGGTGCCGGCGCGGCGCCGGAACCCACTGACGCCGCTGGAGGCAAAGTGTTGGGGGGCAGCGGCACGACGTAACCGGCTTTGTCGACGTTGTCCGATGTGGGCTGCGCGGCAAACTGATGCGGAAAGATTTTCTCCTGCGCCACCGATGAGTTGGGCTGCGTGTTCTTTTTGCTATTACCCACCAGCGGCACTCGCAGCTTCTCGCCGGCAAAGGCGGTGCCATCGTAGATCGTGCCTCGCTGGAACGGGCCCGTGCCCAACACCCAGGTATCCTTGGCCCGACTGGCGATTTTGCGATTTCCCGACTGCCACACGGGACGTCCCGACATGCGGTCGTAGGCGAACACCGCCAGTTTGCACACGCCCTGCTGGTTGGTGCGCTTCATGAGCGCGATTTCAGGGATACTGGCCGAACCGATTGGCAGCAGGCCGGCCGTGGGCAAATTCGTGGCCGGCACGCCAAACAACAGATCCTGCCGGTTGGTGCCTAGCGAGCCCGTGCGGACCTCGACGACATAGTCGGCGTCGTCGGCTTTGTCCTTGATGATGCATCCGCTGGCCAGCATGTGCTGCCGCAACGTGCTGATCACGTAGTTCTGGTCGAGCGCGGTAATGATGTACCGCGTATCGAGATACACGCCCCTGTCGGCTAGCGCGCTAAAGTCGATTTCGCTGATCGCCCGATCCACGGCGTCGGAAATCAGCAACTGTTCAGTGGCCGTGCGCGGAGAGTCCGACCATTTGGTGGTGCCGCACCCGCTGACCAACGCGCATAGCGCGGCCAGTGCGACAGCCAGGTCAAACTCGGGCGCTGCAAATCTCATCAACACTCCGGAGTGGCGGACGAGGGGCGCGTCGCGCCGGCAAAGGCGCAAAATGACGCCGGGCGGGGAGGGTGTCGGTGCGATGCCCGCCGCGAGCCGTCGTTGGGCGGCAGAGTATAGCGGAACACCGGGTACCCACAAACCCTTACTTATGGGTCGGCGAACGGCAATCGCGGATCGCTAGAAGTCGAATTAGAGTAGCGACTTATCTCCGCTAGCGGCTTAGCCGGAATACATCATTCCGAATCGGGCGCCGTCGGTTCCTCGGCCGGGCTGTAACGGTCTCGCGATGCTTGCGAGCTGCCAGCGTCGTCCCGCTCCGTCGAGCGAGGTTCGTTGCGACGATGGGCTTCCGTCGCCGAGGAGGGCTTGTCGTCCCCATAGAAGTGGGTGGCCTCTTCGGCTGCCAACTTCATTTGCGGCGACTGGCAGACCATCTCGGCGCGAAACACGAGATTGCCCGCACGCTCGGCTCGGGCGTGAATTCGAAACACGGCCGAGTCGCCGGCCGCTAGCATGCTCAGCGGTTTGAAGACTACCTGGCCCGGGCCGATGTCGTGCGAGCCGCCTTCGACGGTCGTGGCTTCCAGGCCGTCGGAGAAGAACACGGCCAGCTCGATATCCTCGGCGGGCTTGGTGCCACGGTTCTTGACGTGAACTTCATACACCGTGTCGTCGCCGACGGCGATGGGGCCTTGCGGATCGCGCAATTCGAGCTTCAGATCCGCCAGAGCTTCGACGTGGGTGGTGGACGTGGCGGCCGTGCTCAGATCGCCATCGGCCATGGCCACGAACTGCGTCCGGTTTTCGCCCGGCGAGGTCAGCGAGCATTGCATTTCGAAGACGCGCTCGGCGCCCGGCTGCAGGGTGCCGATCGTCCAATTGACTTTGCCCAATTGCGTGTCCATGCGGCCGCCACCGTTGCTGGAGACATATTTCGCATCGGGGGGCAACATGGCGGCGACGTTGACATTCTCGCCAGTGGCATTGCCGGCGTTGATCACCTTGACGCGATAGGTTCCCACGGTGCCGGCGTATTTGATTTTGGGGGCCGCGATCTCGACTCTCAGGTTCGCGCGGCGGACCAGCACCTGCTCGGCCGCTTCGGCACGCAGCCCGCCATCGGCGAAGGCTTGCGCCTTGATCGAAACGGCGCCGGCCTGCCGCGCGGTCAGCTCGATGTCGATGGTTTTGCTTTCGCCCGCTTTGAGCGTCCCCAAGCGATGATTCGTCGCGCTCTCGGCGGCCCTGCCGATCGGCAACAGTCCCACGGTGACGTTTTCGGTGTCGCCGTTGCCCGGGTTGGCTACGGTCAGCTTATAAATTTTCGATTGGCCGTAGAGCACCTCCTCGGGGCCGGAAATCGCCATCGTCAACTTCGGCTCCTGGACTTCGACCAGGGTTTGCGAGCTTTCGGGCGTGAAAGTCCAGTGCACGGCCAGATCCAACGGCGTGCTCTTGCGCGGCACGAGCTTCAGGTTCAGAGTCTCTTGGCTGCCGGCTTCGAGCCGATCGATTTTCCATTCCAGCGGTTCTTGCCGTTCGCCCGGCGCCGGCGGATGGGCTGCGCCGGTGGTGGCTTGCGCTGAGATCACTTCCACGTAGTTGGGAATATTGACCGTCACATTGACGTTATTGGCAGGCGCGCCAGCGTTCTGAATCTTGACGACAAAGGTGGCTTCTTTCCCGATCAGCACCGTGCGCGGACCGGTCGCTTCGACGCTCAGCACCGGGCTCTTGGTGGAGAACAACACGCCCGCGGCAGGAGTCGACTTGCGAGACTTCGCGGCGGCCGGTTCGCGCGATACGTCGCTCCGAGCCGGCGTCGGCTTTTTCTCGACGCGCGCTTCAGTCGGGGTTTCCGGAGTCTCCTCAGTCGCTTCTTCGACTGGCGCTGCCTGGGCCGGGATGGGCTCGTCGGGAGCGGCCTCGGTTGACGATCCCTCATCAGATTCCGACTCGTCGCGTGGCGGCAGCGATCTGGCAACGTGCGGCTCGTCGCGGCTTTCGTCCGGGGCTTGCTCGGTTGGAGCGCTTGAGGATTCTTCGGGCGATTCATCCGCGGAATCGGTCTCGCTCGGCTCGTCGGCCGAAGTTCCCGGATCGACCGTAACCGGCACCATGGGCGAGCCGGGGCGAACGATCAGCGGACGACGCGGAGAGCCTGGCTTGGAAGTAATGGCCTCGCTCGGGGAATCGTCCGACATCGTAGGCGAATGACGAATCGGCGAGCCTTGTGCGCGCCTCGCCGCTTGAGGTTTCAGGTACGAGGGGGGCACGACGTCATTGCGCGACGGCACCGGAACGCTCGCGGGCGCGAGACTCGATTCGGCTCGCGGCGCGGCTGCCTGCATCGTAGCGGGCGTGCGTTGCTGCGGCACGGCGCTTTCCGGGCGCGGCCGGCGCGTGACCTTGCGCGTCGTAGCGGGCACGTCCGTTTCTTTCGCCTCGCTGCGGTCGGATCCCAGCAAGTCGCGGCGGAATCGCTCCAATCGCTCGCTCAGGCTGCTTGCGCGGCGCGGCGGCGGAGCGTCTTCATCTTGAGCTCGGGCTGGAGCGACCAGACACGCAAGCGACCAGGCGGCGAGGGCAAAACAAGTGATTCGGCGAACCATGGCGTTATCCTGACGAATCGGGGTTACGCGGACTTCGTCAAGCTTTATCGACCGTTAAACTTTGCCGATTGAGAAGACTTTGCACGATATTCAAGAAACCCTGCCGCTGGCTGGCTTTATGGTGAGAAGCTAAGTCGTCGGCGATAAATGGGGCAAATGCGGTATTCGTCGCCAGTCTACATGCCAGTCTGCCCTGTAACTTCCGGCATCCGGCATCTATAATAAGGGGCCTTAGCACGCCCGCTTTCCCCACCTTCTGCGCCTGCTTCGGTGGCGCTCGATTGGCCCAAATTCATGCGACGTAACGATATCCGGAATATTGCCATCATTGCCCACGTCGATCACGGCAAGACGACGCTGGTCGATAGCCTGCTGCGCCAAAGCGGCGAATACCGCGAAAGCCAGTTGGTGGGCGATTGCATCCTCGACTCGAACGAGCTCGAGCGGGAGCGGGGCATCACGATCCTGGCCAAGAATATCGCCATCCCCTACGAGGGCGTGAAGATCAACCTCATCGACACGCCGGGCCACGCCGACTTTGGCGGTGAGGTGGAGCGCGTGCTCCGCATGGCCAACGGAGCATTGGTCCTGGTCGACGCCGCCGAAGGTCCCATGCCGCAAACCCGCTTCGTGCTCAGCAAGGCGCTCGAGTGCCGGCTGCAGCCGCTGGTGATCATCAACAAGATCGATCGGCCCGACGCGCGGCCGCAAGAGGTTCTGGAAGAAGTCTTCGACTTGTTTCTCGAACTGGGCGCCGACGACGTGTTGGCCGATTTTCCCTATATCTATGCCAGTTCGCGCGAGGGATACGCCACGCACGATCCCAGCAAGAAGGGCGGCACCATGAAGCCGCTTCTGGACCTGGTGTTGGAGCGAATCCCGGGGCCCGAGATCGACGCCGATGCCCCCCTGCAAATGCTCGTGACCACGCTCGACTGGTCCGCCTATGTCGGTCGCATCGCCGTGGGCCGCATCTTCTCGGGCCGCATCGCGCGAGGTCAGCAGGTGGCGCTGATGCAGTCGGACGATCGGCAAACGACGTGCAAGGTTGTCGCGCTACACACATTCGACAAGCTGGGCCGCAAGAAAGTATCCGACGCCGAAGCCGGCGATATCGTGGCCGTAGTGGGCTTGGAGGACGTGGAAATCGGCGACACGATCAGCGACGCCGAGGATCGGCGAGCGCTTGAGCGTGTGGCGGTCGACGAGCCGACGTTGCAGATGGTCTTCAGCATCAACAGCTCGCCCCTGGCGGGTCGCGAAGGGAAATACGTTACCAGCCGGCACCTGCGAGACCGTTTGTACAAAGAGTTGGAGCGCAACGTCGCATTGCGCGTAGCGCCGGTGGCGGGCACCGATACTCATGCCGTTTCCGGCCGCGGACTGCTCCACTTGAGCATTCTGGTCGAGACCATGCGCCGCGAAGGCTTCGAGCTTTCGGTGGGCAAGCCGCAAGTCATCTTGCGCGAGCGAAAGGGCATCACCGAGGAACCCTTCGAATCGCTGGTGGTCGAAGTGCCACACGATAAGCTGGGCGTGGTCATGGAAATGGTCGGCGCCCGGCGAGGCAAAATGGTCGAAATGAACAATCGCAGCGAATACTCGCACGCCGCCTTTTCGATTCCCGCTCGCGGGCTGATCGGATTGCGCACCCGGCTGCTGAACGCCACGCAAGGCACGGCGATCATGCATCACCGCTTCGAGGCCTATCGGCCGATGGAAGGCGACATTCCGGGCCGAGGCAATGGCGTGTTGGTCTCGATGGCCGCCGGCAAGGCGGTCGCTTTCGGGCTGGACGGCTTGCAGGATCGGGCCGAAATGTTCGTCGGTCCCGGCGACGTCGTGTACGAGGGCATGGTCGTCGGCGAGAACAGCCGCACTGGCGACATGGCCGTCAATCCGACCAAGGAAAAGAAGCTCACCAACATGCGGGCCAGCGGCAGCGATCGCAACATCCTGCTCAAGCCGCCCCGCCTACTTTCGCTCGAAGCGGCGCTAGAATACATCGACGACGACGAACTGGTCGAGATCACACCCGGCAGCATCCGCCTGCGGAAGATCATTCTCAGCGAAGTCGAGCGGCGAAAAGCTGCGCGGCGCCGAGCCTAGCGATTGCTCGACGGGCGTCTCCGGGTGGTTTTCTGTTCACAGCGCCGCCGCGCGTCGGCGGGCTTTTTCGATCTGCCAGTCTTCCAGAAGGTCGGCCGTGGCCACCTTTGGATTACGGGAGCCGAACATCAAGTTGCTCCGCTCGCCTTCGTGGTTCGGCGAATCGAACAGCATGTGGCCAATCTCGTGAGCCAGCACGCTGCCGGCATAGCCGGCCCATTGGCGAGCGATTCGAGCTGTCGCCCTTGCGAGCGGGTGATCGTTTGGGGCCGCGCCGGTCGGTCAAAGTTCTGCGGAAAAAGGCCCAGGATGTAGGCCTGCGTTGCGACCTTGATCGTATCCATGGCACCAGCCTGCCGACGCCGCGGAAACTTGTCGAGTAAGCCGACTTGCCCGTTCGGCAACACGTGGCTGGTTCTTTTCACAATCATTGTGAATCGATACCCGCGCGGCGATCGGCGGCGTGCGTCATTCCGACGCTTGGCTGAATCGAGAATGCACCTTCGCGGTCAACCAGTGGATGACCGCGCCGACGCACCACCCGACCAGACTGACGGCGCTCATGATCGGCAAGGCCACGAGCAATCCGAGCGGCGCGAGCGATCCGAACTGGAGCAAAGTGAGCATCGCGACGGCCTGGCCGACATAAATTCCCAAGGGGCAGGCCCAGAAGTAGCGTGGAACGACGATGCCGGACAGCACTCCAGCCCCCAGCAAATACCAGAAATAGAAACCGGAATCGTCATCCCACGGCTCCCTGTGCCCCGTGAGCCGGACCGATGCAAACCAAATGACAAATCCAGCCAGAGCGCCGAACGCGAAGGATACTGCGGCATTACGATTCCACGGGCGATCTATTTCATTGCTCATATGGGAAGTCTAGCACGGCCTGCAGCCGGCCCCGCCGGGATGGGGTTTTTGAGCTAGATTTTCCTCGG
>JANNQN010000101.1:0-22978 GCA_031400775.1 Planctomycetia bacterium
CGAAAGCGCGTGGTGCCGCAGCACTCTCAACCGCTCTCCTTGCCCACGAACTGATCGATCCAGGAGAATACCCACTGGACGGCCCAGAGCCGGGCGTAGAGCGGCCAAAGCCAGATGAGATACCAACTCCCGACCGGCTATCTCTTACACTGCCAGGACCGACGTTAGGGCCTCTGCTGATGCTTCCCGGTCCGCCCAGGGTGCCCCCCATGATCACGATCTGGCCCACCAGCTCGGCCAGCCCCGGATCGCGGGCCAAGGCGCGCGCGATGTTCGTCAACGGGCCCAGGGCGACGATCGTCAGCTCGCCCGGCGCCGCGCGAACCTCGTCGCAAATGACCTTCTCAGAAGGATGGCGGTGTTGCAGTTCGGAAACCTCGAAATTGGCGTTGCCCAGTCCGTCGGCCCCGTGCAGTTGCACGCTGCGGGTTGGCAGGCCCAGGGTGGGCATTGAAGCTACGCCAATCCGCGGCCAGCGCGGGGGATCCAACTGCTCGATGATCGCCTGCACGTTGCGCGTGGCCTGATCGGGCGGGACGTTGCCGCCCACGGCCGTGACGGCCACGACATCGACGTGCGGGTCGAACAACGCCAGGCACAGGGCCACGGCATCGTCGATTCCGGGGTCGACGTCGAGAAGCACCTTCTTGGTGATCATAAGCTTTGCAGGCTCGCGGGCCTCGTGGGCCAGTGGAGGTCGCTCGGCGGGGATTGTAGGGGCGAAGTGGACCGGAAACAAGCCCGTAGCCTGAGCACGGGCACCACTTTGCGCCGCGGCCAGCGGCGGCGAGTATTCGCGCCCTCCAGCGGCAAGCTACAATCCCAAAAGCGGCGATCGCTGCCTGGCCGACCGCGTGCATTTCTACCCATTCCCGAGCCGCCAGCGCAACCGTGGAACGATGATGTGATTGAGCCAACATTGGGACGGCTGGCCGCCGGCGAAGATCTTTCCATGGAGGAGATGGCCGCCACGATCGACGCGGTCATCGATGGCCGCTGCACGCAGGGCGAAATCGGCGTGCTGCTGACGGCCTTGCGGGCCAAGGGCGAAACCTGTCAGGAAGTAGCCGGCGCGGCGTTGGCCCTGCGGCGGCACATGACCCCCATTCGCACTCGGCGCACCGACTGCATCGACACCTGCGGCACCGGCGGCGACGGCTCCGGCACGTTCAACATCAGTACGGCCGCGGCCCTGGTGGTGGCGGCCGCCGGCGTGCCGGTCGCGAAGCACGGCAACCGGCGGATCACCAGCAAGACCGGTTCGGCCGATGCCCTGGCGGCGCTGGGAGTGAATGTCGATGCCAGCGTGGAGCGAGTCGAGCAATGCCTGGATCAATTGGGAATCTGTTTTTGCTTCGCTCCGCTGCTGCATCCGGCGATGAAGAATGTGGCCGAAGTACGGCGGCAATTGGGCGTGCCCACGATTTTCAATCTGCTGGGCCCACTGTCGAATCCGGCCGCCGCGCCGTTTCAAGTAGTCGGCGTGGGCCGTGCCGAGCTGCGGCAACTGCTGGCCGAAGCCCTGTTGCTGCTGGGTGCCCGGCATGCCCTGGTCGTGCAAGGCGAGGACGGATTGGACGAAGTCACGCTGGCCGGACCGACGCGCGTCACCGAGGTCTCGCCGGCCGGGCTGCGCAATTTCAGTTGGACCCCCTCGGATTTTGGACTCGCGCCGGCCAGTCTCGATCCGATCAAGGTCGATGACCCGCAAGCCAGCGCGGCCATGATGGGCGTGGTGCTGGGGGGCGCGCGCGGCCCGCCCCGCGATATCGTGGTGCTCAATGCCGCGGCTGCACTGTGGACGGCCGGCCGGGCCGAAACGCCGCTAGCGTGTGCCGAGATGGCCGCTGACGCCATCGATCTGGGCGCCGCCGGCGAATTGCTCAAACGCCTCGTGCAGCTCTCGAATCAGTGAGCTAGCGGGCCCGCGGGCGCCGCGACATTCTCGGGCACGGCGCGCTCGGAGACTTCGACGTCGCCAAACCTCAGTCGCACGAATCGCTCGAGGGCCGCTTTCTCGCGTTGCAGCTTCGCCCAATCGTCCATCGAGAATCCGAAGCCGGCTTTCAAGAGTGCCAGCGTCTTGCGGGCCTCGATCAGGCTGGCGTTGGTTTCCTGCAGGGCCATCAAGGCTCGCTGCTCGAGGCCCACTCTGAGCCAGGCCAGGACGAACTGGCAGACGACGAGCCCGGCCAATACGCAGCAGGCAAACCACAACTGACTCTGGGGCGACAGTTCGTTGGCAAATACAATCCCCAACCAATGACAGGCCGCAAGCCCGGCGATGCTGGCCAACGGAATCAACGTCCAGACAAGTCCCCAGGCGGCGCCCGAGGTTAGCAGAGAAGCGACTGGAATCGTGCTGTACCAAAACAGGGCCGACGACGTCCAACCGCCGTTGATGATCGCCGATCCGGTCAGTGCACACCAACCCGAGACGCACATCATGTTCCCGGCCACCGCCGGCGAGAAACCGCAACGCACGGCAACCAGACTGCCTAAAATCGGCAGACTGGCGGCGAACACGATCATCCCAGAGATCGGCGCGCCGAAGGCCGTGTAGACCGCGCCGAACAAGAAGGTCCAGAACACGTAGGCGATGGCGAACCCGGCGACGCGTTTGGCCTGGCGCTGGGTGTCGGCGTCGCGCTCGGCGCGGCCGACGACACGATCCAAAAAATCGTTGACCCAAGCTGCTGCCCGGTCGACCATCGTTTGCATTCCCCGAAAGCGGATGGACCCTATGCAGTGAACTATAGGTCAGCGAGGTTGCGGGAACTCGGCCAGATTGCTGGCTTTAGTCCGCCGAAATAGGCACTTCCAGGACCGCAAAATCGCTGCAAACGGGTCGACCCGGTCGGTTTGGCAGTTTCGCTTCTGTCCTTCCCAACACCAGCGCGGGATGGTAATTTAGTGGATTCGCGCGATCCGCTCAGAAAGCATACTGGGAGAACCGGGAGAGAATCATGGCCAAGCCCCATCGAAAATTGAAGAAAGCCAATCACGGCAAGCGACCCGCCAATAGCAAAGCCCGCAAGGCGAAGCGTAAGGACATTCGCACCTAAAACTGCCCCTCAATCGGCGGCTCGCCGCGCTGTGCTGGCGGCCACCGAGGCCCCGCCGCGAAATACTTCCTTACTGCCCTGCCCTGCGGTCGTTACGCGCTCGCGAGCGCACAAAAAAACGCCAGCAAACCGAATCGCGCGCCTGCCGCCCTCTGGGAAGTTGCTCGGCTGCAATCGGAGGGCTAAAATGCGCGGGCCCCAATCCACCGTGCCGATCCATCGCCGAGTCCGACAACTCGCCCGGAGAGTTTTCGCAACGTGACCGCCAAAGACCTGCTCATCGATCTCGCCGAAATCGACTTCAACCATATCATTGCCGATGTGGACGAGATTCGCCGCCACAATCCCCAGCGCTTCGAGATGGAGCAATTGACGGCGATCGTCTTCGACGATTTCGACCGCAAGATCTGCGCCGGCTATAAGGACATCACCGAGAACGAATTCTGGGTCCGCGGCCACATGCCGGGCATGCCGCTGATGCCCGGCGTGCTGATGTGCGAGGCGGCCGCCCAGATGTGCAGCTACTACGCGCACAAGCATCGCCTGCTGGGCGACGGCAAGGTGGTGGGCTTCGGCGGCCTGGAAGAGGTGCGGTTTCGCGATCCGGTGCGGGTGGGCGATCGGTTGGTCGTGGTCTGCAAAATGCTGAAGGTTCGCGCCGGCTCGCTAATCGTATGCCGCTTTCAGGCGTTCGTCGGGCAAACGATGGTCGCCGACGGAAAGATCAAGGGAGTCGCTCTGCCGGTCGATGCGCTGGTGGACCAGCAGAATGCGTCGCCCAGCCGAGTCAGTCCACCGAGATGATCCCGCTTAAAGACCACAATCCCACATTTAGCACGCCGTACGTCACGTTCATTCTGATCGCGATCAACACGGCGGTAATGGTGTGGCTGGCCTCGCTGTCGCCGCTGGATCGCCAAGAGACCGTGCTGGAACACGGGTTCATTCCCGCGCGGATTGCGCAATTGTCGCATCCACAAGTGCTCGAAGTTCCCGTGGTGATGGAGGTGGCGGCGCGTAACGGCCAATTCCCGCCCCGGCGGCAGATCGTCAAGAAGATCGCGCTTTCGCCGTCGGCGGTCGCCATCTTCGGCAGTGTGCTGACCACGATGTTCATGCACGGCGGCTGGATGCACCTGGTGGGAAATATGTGGTTCCTGTGGATTTTCGGCAACAACGTCGAGGACCGCTTGGGGCCGTTCTTGTATTTGGGCTTTTACTTCGTCGGCGGATTGCTGGCCACGACTTGCCACTGGGCCTATGACCCGCAGAGCACGATGCCGGTGGTCGGCGCCAGCGGCGCGGTCTCGACGATTTTGGGCGCCTACGCGGTGACGTGGCCCAAGGCCACGGTGAGCACGCTGATCTTTTTCGGCTTCATTACGATCGTCGAGATCCCGGCGCTACTCTGGTTGGGATTCTGGTTCGGCGGCCAGTTGGTGGACGCGTTTTTCAATCGAGACCTGGGCGTGGCCGTGTGGGCGCACATCGGCGGATTCGTCGCCGGGGCCTTCCTGATGCCGATCCTGTCGTTCCGCTCGCCGCCACCGGACGACACTTGGCCGGAAGAAATCAAAAAACACTTCTCGTTCGAGCATCCCGAGCATCCCGAGCGTCACTGAGTCGCGGGCGGCGCTCGAAAGACAACAGGAACCCCACCGCATGGGCCGTCGCGCATTGCGTCCCATCGATCCCGAGCTCGATCTCTCGCGGCATTTGCTCGTGCTGGAGAAGCTCGCGCCGGTTTGGGATGCGGTGGAACTGTTTGGCCGTTCGGCCCCGCTCGAGATCGAAGTGGGTAGCGGCAAGGGGCTGTTCCTGAGCGCGGCTGCCGCCGGCGACCCCCAGGCCGATTTCCTGGGCATTGAGATCATGGCCAAGTACGCCCGATTTTCCGCCGCCCGGCTGGCGCAGCGCGAACTGGCCAACGCGCGGGTGATTCATGGCGACGCTCAGCACTTTTTCAAAGTCTTGCTTCCCGCCGCCAGCCTGCGGGCCATCCACGTTTATTTTCCCGATCCCTGGTGGAAAGCCCGGCACAAGAAGCGCCGCGTGATGAACGAGTCGTTTTTGCGCGACGTCGAGCGGACGCTCGTGCCCGGCGGCCGGCTGCACTTCTGGACCGACGTGGAAGAATATTTCAACACGTCGCTCGAATTGATGGCGGCCACGACGGGCCTCGGCGGTCCGTATGAGGTGGCCGAGAAGCCGGCCGACCACGATCTGGACTATCGCACGCACTTCGAGCGCCGCATGCGACTGCACGCGGCGCCGGTCTATCGCGCGGAATTCGCGAAGACCTGAGCGAGACAACGGAGGGTAGTCGCTCTATCCGCTCGGTCGTGCCGCGACGGCCACGGGTTTGCTCTCGTAGGTCCGCCCCTGCTTGGGAGCATCGACGTTTTGCAGGGCGATCTGGTATAGATCCTGGCCCGCCTGCGAAGGATACTCGCCGGTGATGCAAGCCTGGCAAAGCTGGTCGGCATCGAACGTAATAGCGCGGGCGATGGACTCCACCGGCAGATAGCGGAGCGAATTGGCTCCCAGCGAGGCGGCCATCTCGGCTTGAGCTTCCTCGGTGAGCTGGCCGCCCTTGAGAAATCGGGGCGCAAACAACTCGCCAATCGTCGACATGTCGATGCCGTAGAAGCAGGGCGCGACGATCGGCGGGCAAGCGACGCGCACGTGAATCTCGCGAGCGTGGCCAAGCTCGCGAATGCGCTTCAGCAGCACTTTCATGGTCGTGGAGCGAACGATCGAGTCTTCGACCAGGATCACCCGCTTGCCTTCCAAAACCTCGCGCAGCGGCGTGTATTTGCTCTCGGCCTTGCGTTTGCGGTTGCCGCTGCCCTCGATGAAGGTGCGGCCGGTGTAGCGATTGCGAATCAAACCTTCGCGGGACGGCACCTTAAGCCGAAAGGCCATCGCGTCGGCGGCCGCCTTGCTGGTGTCGGGCACGGGCACGACGATCGTGTCTTCGTCGATCGGCACATCTTCCAACCGGGCCAATTCCTCGCCCAGGGCCGTCCGCGAAAGATAGACGCTGCGCCCGTCCATCGTGCTGGCCACGTTGGCAAAATAGATCCACTCGAAGAAGCAGTGGGCCCGCCGCGGACTGGGGGCAAATCGCTGAATCTCCAATTGCCCGTCGGTGATCGTGACGGCCTGGCCCGGCAGAAGCGACTTGATGCTCTCGGGAGCGAAGCCCAAGTTCAACAGCGCCACGCTCTCGCTGGCGGCGGCGAACAGCGGGCCTTCGATGGCGTAGCACAGCGGCCGCAGGCCCAGCGGATCGCGGGCCACGAGCATATCGCCCAAGGCATTGAGCAGCACCAGGCAGTACGCGCCGTCGAACCGCTGGCTGATATTGCGCATGATGTCGATCAACGGCGGGTGGTCGCCCTGCGACAGCTCGCGGCCGATCTCGTGCATGATGATTTCGGTGTCGGTTTCGCGCGCCAGATAGTTGTCGCTGTCGGCCAGCAGTCCATCGCGCAAAGCCTGGTAGTTGGCCAACTGGCCGTTGAAGGCGAAGCTGAACCACTTGTGCTTTTGCACGTGGTGTCGCTCGAAAGGCTGGGCATAGCTGCGCTCCTCGGCCCCGCAGGTGGCATAGCGAACCTGGCCGATGGCCGCCCGGCCCGCATATTTACGCATCAGGCTCTCGTACTTGCCGCGATGGCTGAGCCGGAAGACCTCGCTCACGCCCCCCAGTTCCTTGTACGTATCGATCAACTGATTGCGATCGGGATTGTACGTGGTCATGCCGGCCGAGAGCTGGCCGCGATTCTGGATATCGAGCAGCATGCGAGGGATGAGCCGCGAGACCTCGCCCGGTCCTTGCTCGGGACACAACGGGCTTTTGACGCGGCCCGGCAGGTGATAGACCGCGGCCACGCCACATTCGTGCAGAAGTTCGCTCATCGCAGGTACGAGGCCCCAGTTGTTGGTGATGCGACCACTCGGCACGGCGCGGAATGAGTCAACCTCTGGCGCACAGAATCCCCCTCGCGGAGCTTCCGAACCTGAGTACCCGCCACACTCTGACTACGTCTCGCTTGCCCCGAAACCCTATTGTAGAACCCCGGGCAACCTTCCACAACTGTCGCGATTTTGGCACACTTCCTTTGGCGTTGCGCGCTGCGCGGGCGCGCGGGCTGGGTTTTTACCCACTGGTCGAAGTGGTTATGATGCACCCGCGAGTGCCCGGCGGTGTCATCTAGAGTGACATTCCGCCCCGAACTTCCACGGCCAATTCCTTCGGCGAACGAATCGATGACCGATCTTGTGCGTCAGGAAATTGCCACCGCGGCCCATACGGTCGTCGTCAAAGTCGGCACGCGCGTGCTGACCGGTTCCGACGGCCTGCTCAATCAAGAGCGCGTGGCGGCACTTTCCGAGGAGTTGCATCAGCTCGCCTCGACCGGGCGCAACGTGGCTTTGGTCACCTCAGGTGCGGTCGGCGCGGGCCTTGGTCAACTCAAATTGGCCAAACGGCCCACGAACCTGGCCGAGTTGCAGGCCGTCGCCGCAGTGGGTCAGAGCCATCTGATCGAAGCCTACGATCGCGGTTTGCGGGCGCATGGCCGGCACGCCGCCCAAATCCTGTTGACCGCGCACGACCTGGACGACCGCACCGGCTACTTGAACGTGCGCAACACGCTACGGGCCCTGTTCGAGTTTGGCGCCGTGCCGATCATCAACGAGAACGACACGGTCAGCGTCGACGAGCTGATGACCACGTTCGGCGACAACGACCGCCTGGCCGCCATGGTCACGAACCTGATTCGGGCACCGCTCTTGGTGCTGCTCTCCGACGTCGATGGTCTGTATGACGGCGACCCGCACGATGCCAGCTCGAAGCTGATCCCCACCGTGACGCGGCTCGACAAATCGATTTTCGATCTCGTGCGCGATAGCGCCACCGGCCTGAGCAAAGGGGGCATGGCCAGCAAGCTGGAAGCGGCCCGGATTGCCACCACGGCCGGCGAGAACGTGATCATCGCCAATGGCCGCACGCCGGGGAACCTGGCCAAGATCGCGGCCGGCCAGAGCGTGGGCACTTTGTTTTTGGCGCAGGGACAAGCCATCTCGGCCTTCAAGCGCTGGATCGGTTTCACCGCCCAGCCGCGCGGCACGCTGGTGCTGGACGCGGGGGCGCGCGAGGCGGTGGAAAAAAAAGGCAAGAGCCTGCTGGCCATCGGCGTGGTCGATGCCAAGGGCACGTTTCGCAAGGGAGACGTCGTGGCGCTTGTCGACGCCGGCGGCGTCGAGTTCGCCCGCGGGCTGACGAACTATGCGATCGACGATTTGCTGAAAATCAAGGGCTTGAAAACCGAGCAGATCGCAGCGGTGCTAGGACGTGCGCCGTATGGTGAAGTTGTCCATCGCGACAATCTGGCGCTGACGCGGGAAGGGGCATTTTAGTGGTTGGTGGTCAGTGGCTAGTAGCAGGCATACGCCGTATGCCGTCGCCGAACTCAACTCAGACATGGCGCTCTCAACGGGCGGACCAGATCCGTCGGCCATTCGTGGCCTAAACGCACTTCGAGCTACGGCTCACGGCGTGAGCCGGCTACTTACAGCCGCGAAATAAATCAGCGAACGCCTCTTCGACCGCTGGCCGGAACAGCTCTGCCGACGTTCGTTGTCGATTCGCACCAGGATCTGGCGCGGCATGTCAGCGCCACGATCGCCGGAGTGGTTCGCGAGCGCGCGGCAATTGCCAGTGCATGGTCGTTGCCAATTGGGAACGCCAAGTGGTCAACGGGTCATCCGTGGGATTGCGGGCGGTATTCGGCGCTGCCGAAGCCAAGGATGGGGTAGAATATGAATCCGAGCAGGGCGAGGCCAATGCCGAAACCAACACCCTTCCCGAAGTTCCTTGCGACATCGATGGACACGATGATGCCGACCACTAGATTGACGACTGGGATGATCAGCAAAATGATCCACCAGATGGGCCGCCCGGCGATTTGTAGAAGAAGGATGACGTTATAGATGGGGATGATGGCTCCCCAGCCGGGTTTGCCCGCCTTGGTGAACGTCATCCACAGGCTGGCGATCACTAGAACGACGATTGCAAGTCCGATGAGCCCACCAAGTGGACTGCCTTCGCCGGGCTCTTGCTGGGCGAACAAAAGCGATTGGCTGAGATTGAGCATCACTAGGCCTCCTTTTGTTTGAACTCGGATTGGCGGCGCGGCGATTATCTGAGCCGCGGAGAAAACAGCAACTTGCCAACGCACAACCTATTCCCGGTTTGCGCTGGTGTAATGCCAGAGAGACTGGCAACGAGTACGAGTGGTGAGCGTGTCATCGGCAGCCCTCCAGGTAAAGCCGCTAGCCCTGTGAAGTGCGAACTGAACACTGCTGGGCCCCATTGTGATGGTTCGCTTTGAAATATACTAGACAAGCTCCGCACGATTTTGGGTTCAAACAAACTCAAACGTCCAGCGAGCAGCCGCTTCGCGAGCACGTCGCGCGCGTCGAACTTCTCCCGACTGAATCTCGGACGAGGCGGTGCTGCGCGCGAGTGCGTGGCGCCATCTTCTTTTGTAGGTCAGGGCTCGCCCTAGCCCTTTCAAGCTGTCGCTGATGGCAGCCAAACAGCGGTGGATAGCGGGCGGTAAATCGACCATACTGAGTGGTTCATCGCCGGAAGGTTAGGGCCACCGAGAACACCGAGATCTTGTAGCAGTTCTCCTCTGTGTCCTCTGTGAACTCGGTGGCAAACTGCTTTCGTCGTCCGTGGCGAGCTGCACGACTACGACGCCATTGAGAAGTCACCACACTCCATGCTCTATCAAACGCCTCTTCGACCGCTGCCCGGTACGGCCCTGCCGACATTTGTTTTCGACTCGCATCAAGATCTGGCCCGCCACGTCGGCGCCATGATCGCCGGGGTGGTTCGCGAGCGGGCGGCGCAGGGACAGAAGGCCGTGCTGGGACTGCCGACCGGCAGCACGCCGGTGGGCGTGTATCGCGAACTGATCCGGCTGCACACCGAAGACGGGCTCGACCTGTCGAACGTGGTCACGTTCAACCTCGACGAATACCTGGGCCTGGGTGCGGACCGGCTGCAAAGCTATCGCCGCTGGATGCACGAGCACTTTTTCAAGTTCGTCAACATCCCGACGGAGAACATCTTCATTCCCGACGGAATGACGCCCCCCGACAAGCTCGACGAGTACTGCCGCGAATACGAACTGGCCATCGAACGGGCCGGCGGCGTCGATATCCAACTCTTGGGCATCGGCCGCAACGGCCACATAGGCTTCAACGAGCCTTTCAGCGCGCTCAACTGCCGCACGCGCGTGGCCACGCTCGACCCGGTCACGCGGCGCGACGCGGCCAGCGATTTTTTCAGCGAAGAGAACGTGCCGATGCAGGCCATCACCATGGGCCTGGGCACGATCTTCGAAGCCCGGCGGATCGTGCTGATCGCTTTGGGCGAGCACAAGGCCAGCATCATCCGCGAGACGGCCGAAGGCGAAACCACGCCCCGCGTGCCCGCCACATATCTGCGGGCGCATCCGAACGCCGCTTTGCTAGTGGACACGGCTGCGGCCAGCAAGCTCACCGCCACGACCACCCCTTGGTTGCTGGGCAAAGTCGAATGGACCGACGCGCTTATCAAGCGGGCCATGCTGTGGCTGAGCGAGAAGTCGGGCAAGGCGCTGCTGAAGCTCGACGACGACGACTTTCGCGAGCACAACCTGCACCAGCTCTTGCGGCATCATGGCCCGGCCCAGAGCGTGGCCCATCGCGTGTTCCGCTGGATGATGGACACGATCGAATATCACCCCGCCGGCCGCGAGCCGAAGAACGTCATCTGCTTCAGCCCGCACCCGGACGACGACGTGATCTCGATGGGCGGCACGCTGATCCGACTGGTGCAGGACAAGCACGAAGTTCACGTGGCCTACATGACCAGCGGCAACATCGCGGTGTTCGATCACGATGCCAAGCAGATTGCCGACCTGGTGACGGAATTCAATCGCCTGTTCGGCATCGACGAAGAGAAGTCGCGCGATCTGGAAGAACGCGTGGCCCGCTCGCTGGCCGGCAAGGCGGCAGGTCAGAGCGACAGTCCCGAGGTGCTGCTGATCAAGTCGCTCATTCGCTGGAGCGAAGCCAAGGCCGGCGCGATCGTGGCCGGCTGTCGCGAGGAGCACCTGCATTTTCTGGATCTGCCGTTTTATCGCACGGGCACGATCGCCAAGAAACCGCTCACGGACGAAGACATCGACATCGTGCGGGCGTTGATCGAGCGCGTCGGGCCGTCGCAGATTTACGTGGCCGGCGATTTGTCGGACCCGCACGGCACGCACCGGGTGTGCGCCGAGGCGATTTTTCGGGCGGTGCATCAATTGGAGCGCGAAACGGGCAGCCGGCCGGAAGTGCTGCTCTATCGCGGCGCGTGGCAAGAATGGGCCCCGCACGAAATCGAGATTGCCGTGCCGCTCAGTCCTCGCGACTTGCAGCTCAAGCGGGCCGCGATCTTTCGCCACGAGTCGCAAAAGGACTCGGCCCTGTTTCCGGGCCCTGACGACCCGCGCGAATTCTGGCAACGAGCCGAAGACCGCAACCGGCACACGGCCGCGATCTACAACAAATTCGGCCTGCCCGAGTATTTCGCGATGGAAGGCTTCGTCCGCTGGAACGGCGTGCCGATTTGAGGGCAAGAACGTGGCGTGTGCGAGCGGGTCAACCGACCAAAAGTCTTCGAGGAGGTCGCCTTGCGAACACCGGAACAGATCACGACGTGGCTTATTGACTGCATAGATCACGTCTATTCGAGGCCAGAAATGTATGCGGTGACGCAAAGCGAGCTCGACGGCCGGCTCAGCTTGCTCCATCTCACTTGGGCATATGTGGCAAATCGTGAAGCCGACTTGCATCGCGCGGATATGCCGATTTGCAAAGTCGACGAGCCTGCTCAACGGCCCGATGGTTTCCACGACAGAATTACGGATCGTAAATCACTTGAGTTGGTCGTGAGCCACTATCGGGAACTAGACAAGCGACTCGGTCTCGTCGTGGTGCCTGCTCCAGTAGCGCGGAACTAAGGCAGTTTCGTCGGATGGCTGCCGGAAGATTACCTGTGCCGGAGTCTTTACTGGCAAGATGCGAGTGCCACACTACGCTGTCAACCTCTTTGATTTCCGCTACGAGGCGGATTCGGCCGTTGCATGTGTTCAAGAAATGGTGCCTCGCTTCGACCAGGCAGAACTCGTAGCCCACGAACCAGCCGTCGGGAAAACCTGGCAAACCCGCCGCGCGAAATCGAACAATCCGCGGCACACGTGCATGAACGACGGGTGCAACCCTTTCAGGGTTGACCTGGCATGGCGCTCGATACATCCCAGGGTAGCTCGAGGACTCGCAACCCTGGGCTGGACGCTGATATCCCGTTGGGATTGGCAGAGCTAGAAACAGCAATCCCGTTCGTGATGGAGAGGGCTCCATGCTGCAATCGCATCGGGATCGGGGAGTGCGATGGCATTGGATAAACCGGTCCACCCAATCCCAAGGGGATTGAATCTTTCAGCCCAGGGTTGCCGCGAAAGCGGCTACCCTGGGTACCGGTGTGGCCGCTGAATCAGGGCAACCCTGAAAGGGTTGAAGCCATTGCAGCAAGGTTAACGGCGTAGGATGCCACCCGAGCCAGGGCCACAAATCAAAAACTCACTTGAACCGCACGTTGAAGGGCATGACCGTGACGGCCGGCTCGGCGAACAGCTTGCGCAGTCCGGCGGCGAATCGAGCGGCATCGACCAGCTCGGGCGCCATGGCGCGAATCTCGGCCTCGACCGGAGAGCCGCCCAAAAGTTGCTCCAGCAGGCCTCGCGGCTTGGGCAGGATCAAAAGGTCGATTTTTTCCTCCGTGGGAACTCCAGCCTGGCTGCGGGCATCGGCAATCGTGTCTTCCAACGTGCCGAGCTGATCGGCCAGGCCGTTGGCAACCGCCATGCGTCCGCTGAACAGCCGGCCTTGGGCCAGACCTTCGAGCTTCTTCAGATCCATGTGCCGGCCCTCGGCGGCTTTGGTCGTGAACTGCTGATAGGTGGTCAGCATCAGCCGTTTCCAGCCTTCGCGCTCCTCGAGTGAAAAGGGATCGGTGATCGAGAGCGTGCCGGCGGTTTTGCCGCGGCTGATCGTTTCGCTTCCGATCCCCAGCTTGTCGAACAGGCCGCGCAGCGCCAGCTTGCCCCCCACCACGCCGATCGAGCCAGTCAGCGTGCCTGGCTCCACGAAGATTTTTTTCGCGCCCATCGAGACGTAGTATCCGCCGCTGGCCGCGGTGTCGCCCATGCTCACTACGACCGGCTTTTTGGATTTAATAATCTCGCGCCAAATCAGATCACTGGCCAAGGCCGATCCGCCGGGGCTATCGACGCGCAGCACGATCGCCTTCACTTTGGCATCGGCTTCGGCCTGGCGCAAGGACCTAAGAATCGTGTCGGAGCCGACCGACGAGCCGCCGAAAAAGCTGGCCGTGCTCTCGCCGGTCACGATCGCGCCCACGATATACACGAGCGCAATTCGATTGTTCTTGCTGTTCTTGGCCTTCTGTGAGTCGCCCCCCATCAAGCTTTCCATTAGCTTCATCATGCCGGCCATGCCGGACATATCTTCGGGCTTTTTGTTGCCATAATCCTTCTCGATGGCCACTTCGTCGACGGAAAGATCTTTCTTCAGCTCCTCGCGCCACTGATCTTCATAGGCCACGCGATCGATCAGCTTGGCGTCGCGGGCGCCCTCGGCGGTGAACATTCCCAGGTCGATCAACTTCTTGACTTCGGCCGCGTCGATCTTGCGGTCCTTGGCGATCGTCTCGGCAATGTGCTCGTAGTAGTCGTTGATGACGGCCTCGAACTGGGCTCGAAATTCGGGGCTCATCTTGTTGCGAGTGAGCGGCTCGGAGGCGCCCTTGAAGTCGCCGATCTGGATGAAATCGGCCTGGATCCCCAGCTTGTCGAACAGGCCCTTGAAGAACATGACTTCGGCCTGGATGCCGTTGATCATCAGCGAGCCGCTCTCGGGCATGATGATCTGGTCGCAAGCCGTGGCAAGCAGGTAATCGCGCGTGCTAGCAGAGTGCACGTCGGCGAAAACTTTTTTGCCCGCCTTGCGAACTCGAAGGATCGCGGCTCGCACTTCGTCGACCTTGGCCAGTCCGATCTGGGGATCGCGCAAACGCAGCACGACGCCGCCGATCTTCTCGTCCTTGGCGGCCTTGTCCAGTCGGTCGATCAACTCGCGCAAGTTCGGCTTTGATTGGCCGAACAATCCCTCGGCGGCGGCGCCCTCGGGATAGTCGTCACGCACCGAGATGCTGGCCAGCGTGATTTTCTTCGACTTTTCGGCCGTTTTTTCGGGCTCGGCGCCCTGTAGCGCGACGGGCCAAGAGGAGAGCACCAGTCCGAATAAACAAGCCGCCACTGAGCGGTGCATCAATCGCATTGTCTAAGCCCTCGTGGGGAATTAACTGTTAAACCAGGCAAGCCGCGCCAAAGCTAACGCGTCAATCGCCATTGTCGACCGGTGTTCGCGCAGCCGTCAAGCGCTCTGACGCGGAGAAGCGTTTGCTCCAGCGCCGGTTACGCTGCGAGTTCGCACAGCCGTTCGAATTTTGGCCGGAGAGTGTACAAATGCTATTGCTTATGTACAAGCGTATATTATAGTAGCGGTTAGCCGCGGCATTCCGAAATGATCCGAGAGGAAATTCAAATAATGTCCTACTTCGACCAGTTGACCGAACGTCAAAGGGACGTGTACGACTTTATCCGCGACAAGATTCGCAATCGCGGATACGGCCCAACCGTGCGGGAAATCGGCGAAAAGTTCGACATCAGCTCGCCGAATGGCGTGATGTGCCACTTGAAGGCGCTAGAAAAGAAGGGCCTGATCACCCGCGAGCCCAACATGTCGCGGGCGATTCAATTGGCCATGGAGCCGATCGAAGAAAAGGGCCTGCCCCTGGCCGGGCGGATCGCTGCCGGCGTGCTACACGAAGCGATCGAGCAGGATGAGCGGTTCGATTTCGCGGCTATGTTCAGCCAAAAGAATCTGTTTGTCCTGCAAGTCTCGGGCGACTCGATGATCGAGGCCCAAATCGCCGATGGCGACTATGTGGTGGTTCACAAGCAGCGCACGGCCCGCGACGGGCAGATCGTCGTGGCCCAGACCGAAGAAGGCGAAGCGACCCTGAAGCGCTTTTATTTGGAGCGCAATCGCATCCGCCTGGAACCGGCCAACTCGATGATGAAGCCGATCTACGTCAAGAACGCCAAGATCCTGGGCGTGGTGGTCGGCGTGGTCCGCAAGGTCGACTAACGATCGGTCGATTGCAAGCGGGTGCCACTGCTGGCGATTGGTCAGCAGTGCTTCTTTTCGTCGCCCTTGCAGCAGGATTGGTCAATCCACCGTCGCATCGACGTCGTCGAATTGACGATTGCCAGACTGCCGCGAGCAAAGGATCAGCCAGGCCTCAAGGTCAGTCAACAGAGGAACACTGCTGGAGGCAGCAGTGGCACACGGAAAAGACACAAGCCAGCCGGATGGTCGAGCCGCCTCACGCCGAACGTTCCAACGGGCCGTTGGACTGGTTGAGCTTGTTGTAGAGCGTTTTCAGGCTGATGCCCAATTCTTCGGCGGCCTTGGGCTTGTTGCCACCCAGGCGATCCAGCGTCTGATAGATCACCTGCATCTCGATCTCGCGGAGCGTCTGCGGGCCGGCCGGCGCGGACTTGGGGGCGTGCGACATTGAGGATAGCGCGCGCGGTCGTCGCGAATCGAACCGCGCCGGCAAGTGCTCGCTGCCGATCGGGCCGCTGTCACAGAGAATCGTGGCGTGCTCGATCGCGTTGGCCAGCTCGCGCACGTTGCCGGGCCAGTTGTGCTCGGACAGGGCCCGGATGGCATCGGGCGTGAACAATTCGTCGCCTGAGTGCACGCCCGCACGGAACCGCGCCAGCAAGTGCGCGGCCAACGGCACGATGTCTTCGATCCGCTCGCGCAGAGCCGGCAATTGGATTTCGAAGGTGTTGATTCGGAACATCAGATCTTCGCGAAAGTCGCCTTCGGTCACCATCTGCTCGACGTGGCGGTGCGTGGCGCAGACCACGCGCACGTCGACGCGGAACGATTCGTTCTCGCCTACGCGCCGGATCTCGCCGCTTTCCAGAAAGCGCAGCAACTTGGCTTGCATGCCCTTGGGCAGCTCGCCGATCTCGTCCAAAAACAGGGTGCCGCCGTTGGCCACTTCGAACAGTCCGACGCGATGCTCGTCGGCGCCCGTAAAGCTGCCGCGGCGATGGCCGAACAGCTCGCTTTCGATCAAGCTCTCCGGCAGGGCCCCGCAGTTGATCGCCACAAACGGCATCTCGGCGCGCAGACTTTGATCGTGTAGCGCCCGGGCGACCAGCTCCTTGCCGGTGCCCGTTTCGCCCAGGATCAGCACGGTGGAATTGGTCGGCGCGACGCGCGTGATGAGCTTACGCACGCGTTCCATGGCCGCGCTTGCGCCGATCAAGTGACTTTTGCCTTCGAGCCGCTCCAATTGCCGCTTGATGGCCAGGTATTTGTTGGTCAGCTCGCGCTTGTCGGCCACCCGATTCAACAGGGCCTGCAACTCGACCAGCTTGCAGGGTTTGGTCAGGTAGTCGAACGCCCCGTGGCGCAGCGCGGCCACGGCCGTCTCGAGCGACGACTTGCCGGTCAGCACGACCGCGTCGGTCTGTGGCGACAGCTCGCGGGCTTTGGCGATCACCTCGATGCCCGACATGCCCGGCATGTCGAGATCGACGAGGATGCAATCGTACGAGTTGCGCTTGATGGCGGCCACGGCGGTGAGCCCATCGGGGCAGACCGTCACCTCGTGGCCCATCCGCGGCAACTCAAGGCTCATCAATTCCTGAAGCGACTTTTCGTCGTCGGCAAAAAGCAACTTCAGGCGGCTATGCGGCTTGGTAGCGATGTTCTGACTCCTTTTGTTTCTCGCCCGAAGGCAGCGAGACGCGAAACTGCGACCCCTTGCCCGGGCCGTCGCTGTGTACGTCGATGTGTCCGCCGTGGTCGGCGACGATGCGATAGGTAATCGATAATCCCAGGCCGGTTCCCTGGCCATTGCGGCGGCGCGTGAAGAACGGCTCGAACAAGTGCTTGAGCACTTCGTCGGTCATGCCGCAGCCGTCGTCGGTAAAGACCAGCTCGATCTGCCCGCGACGCTTGGCGTGCTCGATCCGCAGATGTCCGCCGGGCGACAGGCTGTCGAGCCCGTTGGTGATCAGATTCAGCACGACCTGCTTCCACTCTTGCGAGTTGATCTGAGCGATGATCGGTTCGCGCTGCTGAAACTCGATGTGTTTATCGTGGTAGCGCCCCAGGTGGCCGACCATGTCGATCACGCCCTGCACCAGCTCGCCGAGATCCGCGCTGTGACGGGTGACGTCGCCCATCCGCGAGAAGTCGAGCAGCCGTTCGGTGATGCCTTTGCAGCGAAAGGCCTCGTTCTGAATCATGCGCAGGTAGTTGTGGATGATTTTCTGATCGTCGGCCGAGGCCCCCTGGCTGCCGGCCAGCGCCTCTTGAATGCGGCTCTCCAGCGATTCGGCGCACAGCGCGATCGACGCCAGCGGATTGTTGATCTCGTGGGCCACGCCGGCCGCCAGGAAGCCGACGCTGGCCAACTGCTCGCTGCGCACCACTTGCTTGGTCCGCTCCTGCACCTGGCGGTCCAAGCCGTCGCGGATCGCCTCGAACCGCGCGGTCATATCGTTCATGGCCTCGGACAACTCGGACATCTCGTCTTCGGTATCGAGCGAGATTCGATAGCCGAACTCGCCGGCGGCCACGCGGCGCGAGCCCTCGACCAGCACGCGCAGCGGCCGAAACACCCAGGCATAGAACAAGCGAATGAACAAGCCCAGCAAAATCGCGGCCGAGATCGTGGTGATCGACGACAGGAAAATCAGCGTGCGGTATTGGATCCGCACCTCGCCGGCGAAGTCGTGGATGCGGGTGTGCAGAAACGCGGGCAGCGCGCGAGCCAGCGTCTGCAGCCCCTCGAGCTCGGTGTGGATTGTGTCCAAGCTGGCAGCGTCGTCAATCCAGTCAGTCGCCTGCGCGGCCTTGGCGATCCGCGCCAGCGCCGCGTCGATCTTAGGTACAGTCGCCCACTCGCCGCTACTGTCGTTGATCAGCGAGTCTCGCGGATTGTTGTTTTCGAGTTGATCGCGATATTCCAACAGCGTGGAACGGATCGTTTGCAGGTCCCCGAGAAACTGCCGCTCGATCTCGGCGATATCAACTCCGGCCGGCGAATGACCGTCGAACGTGGCACTTCGGGCGCTGCGCACCTCGCCGATGGCGACTCGCAGATTGCTGACCTGGCCGCTCAGCGAAGCGGCCAGCGGCAGTTCGTCGGCGCGGCCTCGCAGGCCGCGCACGAGGCTGCGATAGGCATACACGCTGTGAAAGCCGCTCCACGACAACGCGGCCACGATCACCAGCAGCAAGCCGATGCCGATCAGCAATTTATTGCGAATAGGCCACTTAGAGAGCAACGGCGACCTCCTTGTCGCGATTGTTCGCGGACGGGCACTTTGAGCCACGCGCACGCGCGGACTTTTTCCGCGACGGCGCAGGGCGGCAAAGTCTAGCAGCAAGCCGTGGGCCGAGGCAATACGGTCCGACACGCCACAAAGCGCCCGGTTGGAAGTCGCGCTGGTGAGCGAGCGATCTTGACCTAAATTCGCTGGTGCGATAGCGTTCCTTCGCCCAGCGCGGCCCTCGAACGTCCCAAGTCGATTGCCGCACTAGCCTTCGCCCTCCGGTTCGCCGTCGCCGCAGAAAGGCGCCCTGTTTTGACCGAGCGACCGCCTCTCGATCCACCGATCCGGCAGTCCCCCGCACGCCATTTGTTGCGGCCCACGCGGCTGCGCGTGCTGGTTGTGCTGGCGCTGGTGCTAGCCGTATGGGGCTGGTTCGACGTGCGGGTGCGGGGCACGGTCGATCCGAACTTGTCGATTCACAAAACCGATTTCACGGTCTACACCGAGGCCGGCGCCGCATTTTTCGATGGCCGCGATCCTTACAAAGTCACGAATCCGCGCGGTTGGGGATATCTCTACCCGCCCCTGTTCGCGATGCTCGTGGCACCGCTCCACGCACTGCAACCGCCGATGCAGGTCCTGGTGTGGTTTGGGCTGAGCATCTTGATGGCGTGGGGCTGTTATGTCGAATGCCTGCGCATCGCGCGGGCCGCATTGCCGGACCATCCCGATCGAGGACTGTTTGGGCCCGTTCCCAACTGGATCGGCGCCGCGGCGATTGCCGCCGCGCTTTTTCCGGCGCTCAATTGTTTGCAGCGCGGGCAGGTGGGCATTGCCAAGCTGTACTTGCTGCTCCTGGGTCTGCGGCTGTTGGTGGAAAGCCGCTCGCTGGCCCGTTCGTTCTTGGGCGGCGGCGTTCTGTCGCTGGCCATCGTGCTCAAATTCACGCCGCTGGTGCCGGTGGCAATCGTGCTTTTTCAGGAACTGGTCGCGGCCTGGCGCGATCGTGAGCGCCGCGCACTACTGCCAAGCGCGGGCGCCTGTTCGGCGGGCACACTGTGCGGGCTGGCGCTGTTTTTGTTCCTGGTACCCGCATGTCTCGTGGGCTGGAGCGCCAACCTGCGGCACCTGAATTCCTGGACCCAATGGCTATCTCATGCCGGCGAGATTCGGACCGACGATAGTTTCACGGGCGACAGCACGTCGCCGCGCAATCAGAGCTTTGCCAATGCGGCCCACCATTTGGGAAATTGGACCCATTATTATCTTGGCGGCGGTCCCAACGACGAAGGCCCAGAACAGTTGCGCTTGGGCGGTAAGGGACTGCTGATGGATGCACCTTGGGCCCGACAGATCATCTTGGCGATCCGTCTGGCCGCCGGGTGCCTGCTACTGCCGATGGGCTTTCGCTTGGGACGGGCCGACGACTTGTTGGGGCGAGCGACAGGGTTTGGGTTGGCATGCGTCGCCACGCTGGGTATTTCGCCGGTGGCGCGGGCCCATTATTTCGTGTTGGTCTTTCCAGCCGTGATTTTCGTGAGCCTGTGGCTGCTGCGGCGAGGTCGCACGCGGGCGGCCCTGTGCTCGGCAATCGTGCCGGCGACGCTCGTCATTGCGCATTACTGCGCGATTCACGTCGTGGGTCGGGTGGGCCTGCTGGGGTTGGGCACGACGCTGTGGTTTTTCTGGGCCACGGTCACGGTAGTCTTCGAGCGCGATCGGACGGCAACCGAGCAGCATTCGCGACACGAAACGCCACAACCGGCCGGCACGCTCGAGCGACCACTGGCGGCTTAGTGCCTGGGGACAAAACGTCCCGGGAGAGGGGGACAGTCCCTTTTTGCTCGCAAGGCCTCGCAAAATTGGGACAGTCCCCGACAGTTCTCGGATAGGCTCTAAATGTCGAGCACCGAGTTGTCGCGCTGGTCCTTGCGGACCGACTGGCCGCGAATTTCGCTCATCATGAAGCTGATCGCCAGTGCGTACTGGCGGATCGCGTTTTTGAAATCGCGCGAAGCGAGCGCCGTCTGGGCTTGCTCGCCGTAGGCGTTGAATCGCCCCCAATCGAGCGTCCAGTGCTCGTCCTTGGCCGCATCGCGCAACTGCTGCGCCATCTGGCACAACACGGCCACGGCGGCGGCGTTGGGGGTGCAATCGAACGTTGCATAGGGACCGACCCGTTTCGCGCCGCGGTCGGCGTGTTCGGCCGGGGGCTTGCCGGGTGAAAGATTGGGAAGCAGCGCGATAACCGCGGCGGCGGCCGCCAGCAGGACACCGATAAATGCCGCGATGTAGTACCCGCCGGCGCCCAAAGCCAAGGCACCCACCAGGCAAGCGGCCATGCCGATCCACAACGCCGGATGCGTCGACGAACCGGTCGGATGAATCGGCGGCAGCGGTTCCACCTCGTCGTCGCCGTCGGTGGGTAGCGCCGACACGCGGGCGGCGATGGCCGTGATGTTGTCCGGACCGCCGCGCAGATTCGCGATGTCGACCAGCACGCGAACCGCTTCCTGCGGCGAAAGGGCCGAAAGCACGGCGCCGATCTCCTCGTCTTTCACTTGTCCGCTCAACCCGTCGCTGCACAACAGAAACGTGTCGCCGGCCTCGAGCTCCAGCGGCCCCTCCAAATCGACCTGCACTTCGGCGTGCGGGCCCAGCGATCGGGTGATGATATTCTTGGGAATGAAGTTGGCGACGTCGCCGCACGGGAGTTGCCCGGCGGCCATCATTTCCCAAACCAGGCTGTGATCGAACGTCAATTGGTCGAGCTGCGAATTGCGCAGCCGATAGACGCGGCTATCGCCGACATGCGCGATCAGCGCTTTGCGGGGCAACAGCACCAGCACGCTGCAGGTCGTGCCCATGCCCTGGAACTCGGTGTTCGCCTGGCCGCGGTCGTGAATGGTCGCGTTGGCGGCGACCACTGCTTCGGAAAGCGCATCGACGGGCTGGCGGTCGAGCAGCTTGCGGTATGCGTGGCCGATGCTCTCGCAGGCCATCTTGCTGGCAAGCTCGCCAGCGGCGTGAGCGCCCATGCCGTCGGCCACCAAGAACAAATGCCCGCGCCGTCGCCAATCGGCATCGTCGGCGGCCAGCACGACGGCGTAAGAATCCTGGTTGTTTCCGCGCCGTAAGCCGACGTCGCTCAGCGCGGCGCTTTCGAGCGCGCCGCGGGGTGTGACAGCAGGTTCGGCCACGTCGGTCATGTTCGCTTTCATGGCCATTTGGGGGAAACAGACTGACCCCGCCTCGCGACTAGCCCCAAAGACCTATTCTAACTGACATGCTGAGCAGGGAATAGAGCCAGGGCCTCGGGTGCGGCTCGCCAGATTGCCCGGCCGCACGGAATCCCCGCGGTGCACCTCGTTGCCCCCCAATAGCCAATCCCTCCGGCCGAATCCGCCTAGCCACCTGGTGCGCGGAAAACTATACTCCCCGCCCGGCCGATCTCGTTCGAGTCCGCCCGAAAAATGCCTCTCGCATGTCGATGGATCTGAAACCGCTAGCCAACTATTCGATGTCGCGGCTGCGCCGGCGCCTGATGGGGTTGCTGGTCGCGGCGCTATGCGCCGGCTCGCTGGGATGCGTGCAGCGGCGACTCACGATCCGCAGCAATCCGCCGGGCGCCCTGGTCTATATCGACGACTATCAAATCGGCACCACGCCCTGCTCCACCGACTTTGTCTATTACGGAACGCGCAAGGTGCGGCTGTCGCTGAGCGGGTACGAAACGTTGACCGTGATGCAGCCCATTCCCACGCCGTGGTATCAGTATCCCGGCCTGGACTTCGTCAGCGAAAATCTGGTGCCGGGCGAGATTCGCGACGAGCGGGTCGTCGAGTTCCAGCTCAAGCCGCAAATGATCGTGCCCAGCCCGCAACTGCTGGGACGGGCCGAGAACCTGCGGCACTCGGCCGCGGCGCCGCAAACACCGCTACAGCCGCCGCCGGCCGGCAGCTTCGCTCCGCCACCAGGTTTCGGGCCGCCGGGCTTCGGTCCGCCAGCTGCCGCACCGCCGGGCCCGCCGGCCTCGCCGCCGCCGACAACGCGCCCCGGCGGATGGTTTGGATTCTAACTGTTGGCGCGCTGGCACGTGTCACTGCAATCTCGCCAGTGCGGAAGCCTTCGGTATTTCCGATCTCCGTGCTCTTCGTGTCGTTGTGGTTCCACCTTTCCTTTCCAAAAAAAGGAAGTAAACACAAAGTCACAAAGTGATTATGTAGCGGGAAGAAAAAAGGCCAGTTGCAGCTGTGTTGGTTTTTGGGAAAGTTCAAGTGTTTCGAACGAACGTTTCCCGAGCTAGCACAGGAGAACTGGCCATGGCTGAGTTTATCATGGTGGGCTGCGATT
>JANNQN010000102.1:0-7901 GCA_031400775.1 Planctomycetia bacterium
ACGTTCAGCTTGTCGACGTCGTCCGTGGGCCGGTGATAATCCTTATGGCTTCCGGTGAAGAAGAACAGCACCGGAATCTTGGACGCGTAGAACGACGAGTGATCGCTGGGACCGAACCCGCCCGGCTTCTTCGTGATCTGAAAACCATATTCCTTGCCAAAGCGATCGACCAGGGCGTCGAATTCGCCGGCAGTGCCCGTGCCGTGTACGATCAGCTTTTCATCCTGCAACCGGCCGACCATGTCCAGGTTGAGCATGGCCACGGTCTTGTCGAGCGGCACGAGTGGATTGCGCACATAACGCGCGCTGCCGATCAGCCCGCGCTCCTCGCCGGTGAAGGCTACGAACACGACGCGCCGCGGCAGCTTCGTCGTCCGACTGGCCAGTTTGCGGGCGATCTCGATCAACACGGCGGTTCCCGAGCCGTTGTCGTCGGCCCCGTTGTGAATCTCCGTGACTCCCGGCGCGGCCGAACCGGCGCCGCCATAGCCCAGGTGATCGAAGTGCGCCCCGATCACGATCGTTTCTTCGGCGAGCGGCCCTTCGCCTTCCAACACCCCCACGACGTTTTTCACCTCGGCTTCGTGCCGCTCGACGCTGGTCTCGCCCACGATTCGCCAACCGGTCAGTTCGCGACTGTGCGGCGTGGGCCCTTTGTCGATTTCGGCTTCCAGCGCGGCCAGCGATGTGCCCAGCGACGCGCGAACGATTCCGTCCATGGCGCTCGAGCGGCAGTAGATCACCGGAAAGTTCCGCCCATCGGCCGCATCCGGCCCGGCGCCGTCGAAGGGCAACAGTGGATCTTCGGCAGCTTTCATCTGCTCGGCGAACTTCTTCACGTCTCCGGCCAGCGCGGCAATCTGTTCCTCATGCTTCGCGCGAACCTCGGCGCTCGGCGTGTCCACGGCTTCGAACTTGGCATTCTCCGCCGCAATCTCGTCGACAGCCGCCTGCCAGCGCTTACGAGTCGCGTCGATCGTTTTGCGGATGTCGAAATTGTCGGTCACGAAAATCACGGCCTCCGCGCCGTGTTCATAGGCGTTCGAGATCTTGCGCTTGAACGGCGCGTGTTCCGAATTCTTGTCGCCATCGAACACGCTATGCGGATTGGCTTGCTGCGGCTCGTGCCGCAGGATGACGACGGCCTTGCCCTTGACGTCAACGTTGGCGTAGTCGTCGTAGTTCTCGTCCTTCGCCGTAATCCCGTAACCGACAAACACCAGCGGCAAATCCAACTTGCCCGATCCGCCGATGGCCAACGGATTGAACTGCTCGCCCAGCTTCCAGGCGATCCGCTGTGGCGGCTTGCCCCCTTCCGGCGCGGGACCGACCAGCGTCAACTCATTGCTCGGGCCGAGGCTGGCGCCGGTCGTCATCTTGAATTTTTGAAACGGCTGGCCCTCGAACAATTCGGTTTTCAGCCCGATCTCGCGGAACTGGGCGGCAATATAGTCGGCCGCCAGGTCGAGTCCCTTGGTGCCGACGCCGCGGCCTTCCAATTCGTCGGAAGCCAGGTAGCCGACGCCTTTCGATAGCCGGCTTTCGACGTCTCCGGCCTCCTCGGCCGCCCGCGCGGCGGAAATGAACGACAACCCAACCAGGCAACCTGCGACGAAACGATCAATGCGAACGAACTTCATGAGAATCAGCTCTTCCGTTGGAGGAGGACAGGCGGGTCGTAGCGGCGGCGTGACCGGTGACGAGGCGAGCAGGTCGTGCCGCCTCACAGGTGATTCTTTGTTCCGCCGGGGCCCCCGTCAAGCCAAATGCCAGTCAAGCGGATTCGCCCAGGCGACCATCGCAATCCATTCTTGATCGCCCGGTTGTGGCAAAACCCTTCCCGCGTGGCCCCGCCATCCGCTAAATTGAATGTTTGCCGTCGGGACACACGCCCGGCGTGGACTCGTACATGGGAGTCGGGCGGTGCCGTCGCTTTTTGTTTATCAGGGCCACGACCAGGGAGCGCTCTTCGATCTCGAAGAGGGCACGCTGGGCTTGGGGCGCGACGCCGCGAACCACATCCAGGTTCACGACACCGAAGTCTCGCGCCGCCACGCAGAAATCAGCTGCGACGGCATGGCCTGCGTGGTGACCGACCTGAACAGCTCCAACGGCACGTACGTCAACGGCAAGCGGATCGCCGAAGCGTGCAAGTTGGCCACGGGCGACAAGCTGCAAGTCGGCGGCACGACGATGCTGTTCACCGATCCCGGCGAGAACGTGCCCGACGATCTCTCGGACAAGATCGACATTGTCACTCGGGGCCAGGCCGCCGAGAGCTCGCGCATCGTGCGCTCGATGAGCCAGGAGGAAGGCAGCGAGCTGTTTCAGTTCGAACGCGAGGACGGTAGCAGCCCCTGGCTGGCGCGGGCCCGCAGCAATTTGCAAATCATGTACCGCACGGCGTTGGCCGTCAGCCACACGCTCGACATCGATCAACTGCTCAATCGCATCATGCAGTTGATCTTCGAATGGGTCGAGGCCGACCGCGGTTGCATCATGCTGCTCGACGAGCAGACCAAGCAACTTGAGCCCAAGGTGCGGCACACTCGGCAGGGCTTCAAATCGAGCGAGAAGATTACGATCAGCAAGACCATCCTGGACTACGTCTTGCAGCACAACGAGGGAGTGTTGACCAGCGACGCCCGCGAGGACCAGCGCTGGGACCACGCGGCCAGCATCGTGCAGATGGGCATTCGCGAGGCGATCTGCGTGCCCATGCAGGGTCGCTACGACGTGGTGGGCGTGATCTATATCGACACTTCGACCACGCCGCAACGCATGATCCAGCAGTTGACTCACCAGAACAAGTTTTCAGAGGAACATCTGAAGCTGATGATCGCCATCGCCCATCAGGCGGCGCTAGCCGTGGAAGACACGCGCTATTACTCGGCGATGATGCAGGCCGAACGACTGGCTGCCGTGGGCCAGACCATCGCCATGCTCTCGCATCACATCAAGAACATCCTGCAAGGTATCCGCGGCGGCAGCTACCTGATCGAGACGGGCCTGTCGCAGCACGACGAGAACGTAGTTCGCAAGGGGTGGACGATGGTCGATCGCAACCAGGGCAAGATATCGGCCCTGGTGATGGACATGCTCACCTTCAGCAAGGACCGCGAGCCCGACCCCATGCCCAGCGACGTCAACCGGGTCGTGGGCGAAGTGGTCGAGTTGGTGCAATCGCGGGCCGACGAATTGAGCGTCGAACTGGTGTGGCAACCGGACAAAGAGATTCCCATGCTGGTCTTCGATCCCGAGGGTCTGCATCGGGCCGTACTCAACATCGCCACGAACGCGGTCGACGCCTGCGACGAGAATCCTGGCAGCAAAGTGACCATCGGCACGCACTACGACGTCGCCGAGTCGCTGGTGCGAATCACGGTGGAGGACAACGGCTGCGGAATTCCCGAGGAGAATCTGGACAAGATCTTCACGCTCTTCGTTTCGCACAAGGGCGGCCGCGGCACGGGCCTGGGGCTGCCCGTGAGCCAGAAGATCGTCAAGGAGCACGGCGGCGAGATTCGCGTCAACAGCCAGGTCGGCGAAGGCAGCCAGTTCACGATCGAGCTGCCCGCCGTTTTGCCCTCCGCGGCCGAACAAGGGGTCGTGCAAGACACGAGCGACGGTAAGGTTCCCAAGCCGACGCTTTAGATCCTGGTGGGTCAGACATCTTGCCTGCCTGTAAGTAGCCGGCACAGGCCCGTGTGCCGCAGCCGAACCTGAAGAAGGCGACGGCATACGGCGTATGCCTGCTACTTCTTCGATTCGCGATCCTCATCCAACCATGCTGCCGGGGGTACTTACCACAACGACACGGAGAGCACGAAGAAGAATGGGGAGCAGGGAAGCTCGATTCTATCAACCCCTGTTCAATCGTCCTCCGTGTTCTTTGTGTCGTTGTGGTTCATCCGTTCGTCGATGAACCTCTAGTTTGGTAATGTCACCGAACCAGGCGGTCGACGATCAAACACGACTTTTAGTTCAGCGACGGATCCGGCGGGGCATGCTTGATCTGCAGCGCCGACCGCCAAGAGGCATCGGCCACGAACCGGCTGGCGCGCGTCCACAACTCGTCCTCCTGCCAGAAGGCGTGATCCGGTCGGGCTGGCATCACCGACCACGAGCCGCGGGCGATTTCGGCTTCCAGTTGTCCGGCCGACCAGCCCGAATATCCGGCGAAGAACTTGACCGGCGAGCCGTCGGATTGGACCGCGAGCTGCTCGAGCTTTTCCTTGCCGGCGCAAAAATACAGCCCCGGCATCACTTCGGTCTCCAGCAGGAACTCGTTCGTGTGCAGCGCCACCAGCGGGCCTTCGCAGGGTCCGCCCAGAAACAGCGATTCCTCGCGGTGGCAGGGCACTTCGCTGAGCCGCGACCAGGCCTCGCGCAGGGTGGCGCTGGTACGGCGATTGAGGATCAGCCCCAGGGCCCCCTCCTCGTTGTGCCGGATCAACAGCACGACGGAACGATTGAATGGATCGGCCAATTCGGGGGTGGCAATCAGGAGGTGCGCTTGCAGCGAAGTCACGGGAGAATAGCCTTCCGCACTGAACCGGCAGCTTTCGATCGCGTTGGTCTGTTTATCCTACGGTGCGCGGCTCATAAGTTCAAAGGTCGTCGACCTGCGGCCGCCCCTGACTGATGAGCAGCCAGGCGGTCGGCGCCATCACCAACACCATGCCCAGCAACGTGATCGCGCTAAAGGCGTGCCGCCAGACCACCGCGTCGAAGAACATGGCAAATCCGACCTGGGTCAGCGCCACCACCGAGACCTTGGCCGGCGGCCCGGCCGCAAATGCCTTGGTCAGAAACAACTGGCCGATCGTCGCCGTCAGGCCTACGCCCAGCAGCATGACCAGGCTGGTGTTGTCGAAGTGCGAGCTCGCCAGGGCCGTATTCGGAAAGATCGCCAGCGACGTCAAACACACAATCAGCGCCACGGCCGAAAAGTGAGCCACGATCGCCCGCGGGTCGACCCCCTGTAGCCGATGCAGCCCGAGCATGGAAATCGCCGTGCTGAACGAGCTTAGCAATGCCAGCAAAGCGGGCAGCTTGTCGTCGTCCAAGTGCGGTTGCTCGACCAGCACCACGCCGGTGAGCGCGACGGCAATCGCGATCCAGGCCTCTTTCGCAGGGACTTCGCCCAACAGGGGCCACGACAACAACGCCACCCAGATCGGAAACACGTTCGTCAAAGTCAGCACGTCGGCCACCGGCAGTCGGGTGAGCGCGTAGAACGTGCAGACCAGGCTTACGCTGCCGGCGATGCTGCGGATCCACAGCATCTTGGGCCGCCACACGACCAGTCGGGCGCCGGCATGGAGCGTCAGCAGCGTAGCAAAGACCAGGGCCAGGCCCGTGCGGATGGCGGCGATAATCTGCCAATCGCACGTCTCGCCCAGGGCGTGCGTCAGCGCTGCCATGACCGTAAAGGCCATGGCGCCACATAACATCCAGGCATACGGCAGAACCGGGTTGGGTTTCAAGGTGTTCGTCGGCCCGGTGGCGAGTGATACCGGCAAAAAAGGCGGCCAGTTTTGGCAAAACTCGCCGCCCAGATCCTATCGCATGCCGCTTGCGCCCTAAAGGCCATTCGCCGCTGCGCTGCGGGACTGGCCGACGGCCGATTTGAGCGTCATACTCGTGTGAGTGGACAACTTCGAGCCGCCACCGGTTCACCATCCGACGCGAGGGACCTATCACCGTGAAATCGCCGAGCTTACCGAGGCCGCTGCGCGGCATCATTCCGCCCATGATCACGCCGCTGTTAGACCGCGACACGCTGGATGCCGAAGGCTTGGAGCGGCTGGTCGAGCATCTGCTGGCTGGCGGAGTCCACGGCCTGTTCATCCTGGGCACGACCGGCGAGGCGCCCAGCCTCAGTTATTGTCTGCGTCACGAGCTCGTGAACCGCGTTTGCAAGCAGGTTGCCGGCCGAGTGCCGGTGCTGGTCGGAGTCACCGATACGTCGTTCGTGGAGTCCGTCAACCTGGCGACCCACGCCGCCACCGCCGGCGCGCAGGCCGTGGTGCTGTCGGCCCCTTACTATTTTCCGGCCGGGCAGCCCGAACTTTTGGAATACATCGAAGACATCGCCAGCGAACTGCCGCTGCCGGTGTTTCTCTACAACATGCCCAGCCATACCAAGCTCACCTTCGAGCCCGACACGGTTCGCCACGCGCTGGCGATACCGAACATCGTGGGCATGAAGGACAGCTCGGCGCAGATGATCTACTTTCACAAGCTCCGCTCGCTGACCGCCGAGCGGCCCGACTTTTCGCTGCTGGTGGGGCCCGAGGAGCTGTTGGGCGAAGCGGTCTTGCTCGGCGCGCACGGCGGAGTCTGCGGCGGCGCGAATTTGTTTCCGCGACTGTATGTCGATCTTTACGAAGCCGCCTCGGCCGCCGAGCTCGAGCGGATCGCCCTGCTCCACGCCCAGGTCATGCAGTTGGGTGAGACGATCTACTCGGTTGGACAGCATCGCTCGGCCTTCATCAAGGGGCTCAAGTGCGGGCTGTCGTGCCTGGGCATCTGCGACGATTTCATGGCTGAGCCGTTCCAGCGCTTCGCATCGCCGCAACGCGAGCAAGTGCAGAAATACCTGGCCGACCTGGGCGTCAGCCCGGCGCAGCCGACGCTGCAAACCGTGTAACAACGCCCAGGCCGCTCGAATCCGCTCGAGGAGGATGCATGTTCCAACTCGCAGGCCAACGCGTCGGGCTGTTGATTCTCTGTTTGCTGCCCGTCGGTCATGTCTTGGCCCAGCAGCCAGCGAATGCGCGGCCGGTGCCTACGATCGAGCGGCTCGATGACGAGGCCAGCCGGGCCATCGCGCATGTCTACGACTACGAGGCGAGTCTGCCGCTGGAAGCCCGCATCGTCGAGAAAGTGAAGAAAGACGACGTGATGCGCGAGAAGATCGTGTTTCGCGGCGTGCAAGGCTTTCTCGTGCCGGGCTATCTGCAACTTCCGCCGGCGGGCGCGGGGCCGTTTCCTTGCGTGCTGCTGATGCACGGCTGGTCCGGATCGAAGGAAGATTGGTGGCGCGACGGCAATTATGTTAGCGGCGGCAACTTGCGGCAGGCGCTGCTGGCGGCCGGTTTCGCCGTGATGGCGATTGATGCCCAGTGCCACGGCGACCGTGTTGCCCAGAACGACTTCGCGCCGGTCAATCACTACGTCGACGAATCGGCCGGCGGCAATCCGCGCAAAGGCTACTTCGCGCTCGCCGACATTTACGTGCAAACGGTGCGCGACGCACGCCGCGCGATCGATTACCTGGCCACGCGTCCCGAGATCGATAAGGGACGGATCGGCGTCGTCGGCTATAGCATGGGCGGAACGCAGACGTTTTTGCTCACCGGCGTTGAGCCGCGCGTGAGGGCTTCGGTCGCCGTGGCGACTCCGGCCGACAAATCGAAATTCTCGCTCGTGGCGCCGCAAAACTTCGTGCGCGGCATCGGCGAACGCCCATTCTTGACGATCATCGGGCGCCGCGACGATCTATGCTCAGTCGAACACGCCCGCGCAGTGCAAGCTCTGTTGGCAGGTGGCGCGAAGGAGCAGATCTTTCTCGACGGCGGTCACAAGTTGCCCGCCGAATACATCGGCCACGCCGTGGCTTGGATCAAGAAGCACCTTTGAATCGTCGTTCGCGGAATTTCGTAGTGCCTCGTGTGCCAGCTTTCTAGTTCTCTTCTCCGTGTCCGTTGTGTCGTTGTGGTTCATCTGCTTCAGAGCAGCAATTTAGAACCACTAAGTGATTATGTAGCGGGAAGAAAAAAGGCCAGTTGCAGCTGTGTTGGTTTTTGGGAAAGTTCAAGTGTTTCGAACGAACGTTTCCCGAGCTAGCACAGGAGAACTGGCCATGGCTGAGTTTATCATGGTGGGCTGCGATT
>JANNQN010000103.1:0-5890 GCA_031400775.1 Planctomycetia bacterium
GCGGCGCCGGGCCAGCCGGGGCCAAACGATCGGATTCGCGTGGGGGCGATCGGCGTCGGCGGCCGGGCTTCGCTGTTGTTGCAACAGTTGCCCGAGGGTGGCGAGATCGTCGCCCTGAGCGATTGCAACCTGCCGCGGGCCGAAGCCTTCAAGGCCAAGGCGAACGGCGCCTGGCCGATCTACCAGGACTATCGAAAGCTGCTCGATCGAAAAGATATCGACGCGGTTATCGTGGCCACCGGCGAATTCCAGCGCGTCGTGCCCTGCATTCATGCCTGTCAGGCGGGCAAGGACGTGTACGCTGAAAAACCGCTCACGCTTTACGTCCGCGAAGGCCGTGCCCTGGTCGATGCCGTGCGGCGGCATGGCCGCGTGCTGCAAGTCGGCACGCAACAGCGCTCGATGGCCATGAATCGCGTGGCTTGCGACCTGATTCGCAGCGGTGGCCTGGGCAAAGTGCTCGAGGTCCGCGCGATCAACTACACCGGGGCCGAAGCGTCGCCCCCCGACGGCCTGCCCGAGCAATCCGTGCCCGCCGGACTCGACTGGAATACCTGGCTCAACCAAGGCGCCGCGCGGCCGTTCCATCCGGACTGGATGGGCTGGATGCGCTGGCGCGATTTCTCGGGCGGAGAGATGACCAACTGGGGCGCGCACGGCATCGACAAGATCCAGTGGGCATTGGGCATGGACGACACCGGCCCCAGCGAGATGCGACCGCTCTCGGCCGGGTCCAACGGCCAGGTGGCGATGAAATATGCCAACGGCGTGCCGGTGAACTTCGTGATCGAGACTGGCAAGGGTCCGATGGGGGGCGCCGTGTTCATCTGCGAGAAGGGCAAGCTCGAGATCAACCGCAATAAGTTCAGTTCCAATCCTCCAGAGATCGCCAAAGAGCTGAACAAGAAAGTCGACGTCGCCGAGGAAGTGCGCAAGTGGAGCGACGAGTTGGCTCTGTGGCAGGCGCGCTGGCACATGCAAGACTGGCTCGATTGCATTCGCTCTCGAAAAACGCCCGTGGCCGACGTCGAAGTCGGACATCGCTCGGTCTCGGTGTGCCATCTGGCCAACATCACCCGGGCGCTGGGCCGGCCGCTGCGTTGGAACCCGCAGCAAGAGCAGTTTATCAACGACGAAGAAGCCAACGCCCTGCTGGACCGCCCGCGCCGGGCGGGATTTGAATTGCCCACGGGTTAGCAGCCTGTCAGGTCGGATCTGTTTGATCGACCAAGGGGCAGGGCAAGTCGCGGGCATCCTTGTGTGCCCGCGCGCAAATTACAATATGGCGCGTTTTTCGGGATGGCGCGCCATTCTGGCCATACGGTCGCGCGTATCAACGCGCCGTCGCGGAAGTCTTCGTCGTCGGTGCTTCAGCGGCCGGCGTCGCTTCAGGCACTGCGCTCTTTGCCTGAGCAGCCGCGCGATCCTTCTCGGCCAATACGGCGACGAGGTTGGGTGTTTCTTCCACGGAGGTTCGCACGAACCAGCCGATCATCATCTCTTCCCAGGTTTGTTCGCCCCAGCCGACCGTCTTCTTCGGGTCCGGATTGGCCAGATTGTCCTCGGAATTGTCGAAGTGGGCGATGCAGTGCAATTTCGCGCCCTTGGGCACGAACTTCGGCTCGCTCAACACATACGTGTTTTGCCAGTTGAAGTCGTACCTGGGAATATCGAGCAACGTCTCGACCTTGCCGTCGGGATATTTCAACTCGTAGCGGAAGGCCTTTCCGCGCAAATGCATGTGGGGCATGAACGAAACGATCAGGCTGTCGGTGCTGAATCGGCGCCACGCATGCACCGGATAATTGTCGGCGCCAGGCGGCACCTCGAACGCGCCGTCGATCGCCATGTCGGTGCGAACTTCGCGAGTCACGGTCGCCGGGTCGGCGTATACCAGGCCGACAGAGCTCAGATCCTTCTGTTCCGCGCCGTTGGCCGTGTAGTGCATTTGGAAAAGTAGTTTCGAACCCGCGCGAATCCGCTTAGCCATACCGGGTGGGCAGCGCGTCGGCGGATTGCCAGGCGCTGTGCCGACCAGCAGATCTCGCGCACCCATACCTTCGCCCATCTGCTTCGTGGGCTCCCCCGGCGGCACGACGAACACGATGATGTGATGGACGACCGCGGTGTTGCCCGGCCGGGCTTCGGCCTCGCGGACCCAGACATCTTCGGTGAAGCCCGGGTCGACTGTGAAGTACTGGTACTCAACCTTGCCCTCGGCCGGGACGGTGAACGGTTTGTCGCCCATGGCTACGATGCGGTCCGGCGGCGAGATCTGCCATCCCGAAGTGAATTGCCGCGGCGCCGGCATATCGCGAGGATCGCCTTGCGGCGCGCCGTTAGCGACCCACGTGGCGATCATCTGCTTTTCCTCACGGCTCAGTCGGCTGTCGTTGGAAAAGTGGCCGAACTTTTCGTCGGCGTGCCAGGGAGGCATGCGATTTTCGCGCACCACCTCGTCGATCATCGGCGCCCAACCGACGATCTCGTCGTAGTTCGACAGGCTAAAGGGCGCGATCTCACCCTCGCGGTGGCACTGCACGCAACGGGCCTGAAACACTCGCACGATTTGGTTCGAGTAGGTCACGTCCGATTGTTCATTGGCGGTGCGTGCTCGACCGATCAGGCAGCCCGGCGCGCGGGTCACCGACTGGCTCAGCGGCGTGCCGGTAAGCAACTCATCGATCGCAAGGGCCAGATCGCGCTTCTCAGCCTGCGGACGCTGGTAGCCGACGCCCGTTTGGAAGCCATATTGGTCGTCGATCCGCCCGCGATATCGCACCACTCGCGCGCGATCCAACACGAATACCTCGGGCGTGCGCTCGGCGGAGAATTGATTCGCCACGACACTGCCCGGGTCTTTTAGAAAGGGAATCGACAGTTGGTAGGTGCGGGCGAAATGCGTCATTTCCGCCAGGGAGTCCTGTGTATTGGAGTCGATGGCCAGAAACGCCACGCCGCGCTGGCGGAATTCCGCGGCCAGTTCCGAGAGCCGGGGAGCGTAAAGCTTCGCCAACGGGCACTCGACCCCCATGAAGGCCACCACGACCAGCGGCGCGTCTTGCAACTCGGTCAAAGAATGCGAGACGCCTTGTAAATCCCTGAGCGCGAACTCGGCAATCGCGTGATCGACCGCCGGAGCCTTTTCGGGATCGCCGGCCAGACAACGGGAACCGGAAACGCCCAGCGTCAGCCAACCACACGCGAGAATCGCGGTCCAATTGCAGAGATGACGCATGTCCTTCGAGCCTCACGATCCAAGGTAGGACGGCCGCGCCGCTTTCCGATCCGGCATGCACGATGAATGCCGACGAGCGCGCTTGGTAAGGCTGTTAGCACTCCGTGTGCCGAAAACAGAACAGGTGTTCTGTTTTGTTCGTGAGTCACTCGCAAGTGATTTTGAGGCAATATCTTACGCAACAAGAATACGCGCTGTCCGAGATATCATTCCAGCGGGAAGTGCGGGCTATTGAGCACACGTGTGCAACCAAAAGTGCGCGCTATCGTGCGGCAAGGGCGCACAGTCAGACGGGCCAGAAAGATTGTCGCGATAGCCCGTACCGGTGCGTGGCAGGACGTCGCGGAATCCTCGAGAAAATCAGCAAACCGCCGACGGAACCGGCAGCGCCAAAGTAGTACGCCTGGCAGGATTCGAACCTGCGACCTACGGTTTAGGAAACCGTTGCTCTATCCCCTGAGCTACAGGCGCTTTTGTGGTACCGGATGGGTACATTGTCGCGGGCTTCGGTGGATTTGAAAAGTGCCGCGGTGCCGAATCGTGTCGGGATCATCGACGAATCATCCGCCGACTTACATCGCTTGCAACTGCCATTCTTTGATCGCCTCGATCGGAACGATCAGCATCAGCACGTTGAGCGTCAGATTATCGCGCGCCAGGTACAAGAGCAGCAACTCGAACGCGACAAAAAGTGCGAGCGATGCTTTCCAAGAAAATCGGGCTGCGAAAACGAAGCCGATCGCCGCTGAGGCGACGTCGCCCAGCGAATTGAGGATGCTGTCTCCGCGATAATCGAGGGACGCCGTGTTGGCCCGATAACGTTCGATGACCCACGGCGAGTTTTCCAGCACTTCCCAGCCGATCTCCAGCACCAACGCCGCGATCAGTCGCCAGTGCAGTTCGGCCCGTCGGGCAAACGGCCGCAGAGCCCAATAGAAGATGACTCCGTGCAAGACGTGCGATAGCGAGTAGGGATCGAGCAAGTGCTGCGACGTGCAATGGGTCTTCACTTGGCTCCAAAATCCCAGGCCGTATTTGCACCACGGCGGCATGCCCTCGAAATGCAAGATGCCGACGAAGACCAGGCACAGCGCGAGCCCAACAAGAAGCGAGCGGAGGGTGAGGATGGGGGTTGGGGACATAGTAGTGGTCAGTGGCTAGTGGTCAGTGGCTAGCGAAGAGGCGGAAGTCGACGGTGCGATCCTTGCTGGATGAAGAAAAAACAGACAAGCGCGCTTGGCGACCATTGTACGCGGAAGGGGCTGCGCTGGGCATGCCGTCGAGCGAATCGCGGCGCACCCAATGCGGTTTAGACGCGCTCTTGAAACTGTCTAAATCGCAACCGGTTCGGTCGGCGCGGCGAACTCGACGCGGTTTCGTCCGCCATGCTTGGCACGGTACAGCGCGATGTCGGCGGCCCTAATCAAGGCGGAGGCGTCCGGAGCGGAATGATTGTCGAAAACGGCGACCCCCAAGCTCATTGTCGGACGCACGATCCCGGTTGGGGTTTCCACGGCAATCCGTGCGATGGCAGCTCGAATTCGTTCCGCGTGACCAATCGCGTTCGACCGGTCGCAGCCCGGCAGCAGGACCAGAAACTCCTCGCCGCCAAACCGTCCTACAGAATCGTAGCGTCGAACCGAATTTCGCATCGTGCTAGAAACGTTTCGCAGGACTTCATCGCCGGTTGGGTGGCCATGGGTATCGTTGATATGCTTGAAGGAGTCCAAATCGGCCATGACAATGGCGACGGGCGCGCTCCAGTTCGTTATTGAGGAGGTCCACTACCGCGGCCCGATTCCAAAGACCGGTGAGCCGGCCACAGCCTAGACTTGTTGGGTCACGTTTCTAGGTTCTAGGCTCGGGAGGGCAGAACGATCGACAATCAAGACATTCGGATGCAATTCGTAGATGGCTCGCTTCGGCTCACACAAGCCGGGACCGTGGATGGCAAGAGCATTATCCTGTTCACTCCTGAACAAGTCGATCAACTGATTGAACGGCTGTCGATCGAAAAGCAGAATTGGGAATCAGAAAAGGGCAAGTAGCCGCGCGATTGATTTGCCCCGGCGCCGGCAGAAAATACCGGTCTCTGGGGCAGCACGCCGCATGTGCCTTGAGCTGGCAACCAAGCAATTGCGCAGCTTAGGCTCGGCGCTGACAAGGAGCTGACAAAGAATTGCCGCGAAGCGATGGATCGCCGAGTCGGCGACCGCGATTCGAGGACTACTCCACCTTAAACGAAAGCGGAGCCGTCGTGGCGCTGGCCTCCGGCGTTACGAAGAGCGGCATCGACCACACGACGCTGCCGACCTTGCACACGCCCTCGGCTCCCTCTTGGCAGTAATAGTAGCCGAGCGAGACCTTGAGCTTCTCGTTGCCGGTAACCGCAGTGGTCGGCAACTCGATGTCGAACGCCGCCGCCGGCTTGTCGAGCGTCACCAACTTGCCCAATGACTTGCGATCGAGCGGGCCTTTGCCTTCGCGCGACTCGACCAGGTAGCGCAGCGGCGCTTGCGGATTGATCTTGTAACCCGCAGGCAATTCAAGCTCGACGTGCAGGCCGATCTTGCCGTCCTGGCTTTTGAGCTTGGTGGGCGGAACCTCAACTTGCGCAGCGCCGGGGAAGCTCGGCCGGACGACCACCTTGGG
>JANNQN010000104.1:0-20691 GCA_031400775.1 Planctomycetia bacterium
CGCCGACTCAAGCAAACCGGGGCTCGCTGGCAAACCGATCGTGCCAATCGCATGGCTGGCCTCTGTGCCCTCAAATACGCCGACCAATGGCAAACTTACTGGTCCACCGCCGCCTAACCGCCAGAATCCATGATCGCACCCAGTGTGGTGCGGTTCGTTGTTTCTTTGACGCCTCGTTGCTACGATTTGGAAATGCGAAAGGGGATCGGCGTCTCGCCTGGTGTAACGGTTGGCACGGCTTACTGCATTCATGAAATCTATGTCAATCCCGACACCCGGCAACTCGAGAAGGACGAAGCGTTAGCCGAGCTAGCCCGATACGACGAGGCTCGTGAAAAGACCGCCGCCGATCTGCACGCTCTCTATCAAAAAGTAGCCAGCCAGGTCGGTCCCGACGAGGCGGCCATCTTTCGCACGCACGAGACGATTCTTCACGACCCGTCCTTCACGGCCAAGATTCGCACCTGGATCGTCGATGAAGGACAAAGCGCGCAAAGCGCCTTGCATCGCCTGCTCGAGGAATACACGTCGCTGTTTGCCAGCACGCGCGACGACTATATCAAAGAGCGGCTGTCCGACGTTCGCGACGTGGTGATTCGACTGAGCGGTCACCTGACCGACGTGCTCCAGCCGCAGCTCGACGTGCTGCGTGGACCGCTGATCCTGGTGGCTCACGAGTTGCTCCCTTCGCAGGTGGTGACGCTTGGCAATCGGGAAGTGGCCGGCGTCGTGACCGAAACGGGCGGCCAAACCAGCCACGCGGCGATTCTGGCCCGCAGCCGCGGCATTCCGGCCGTGTCGGGCGTGAAGGGTATTTTGCGGAATGTGAAGACCGGCGACACGGTCGTGGTCGACGGACGCGAAGGACACGTGTTGGTTAATCCCGATGCCGAGACGGTCAGCGCTTATCTGAAGTTGCAGAGAGAGTTCTTCGATTTGAAGGACACGCTAGCCGAAAATCGGGACCAGCCGGCCGTGACGGCCGACGGCCACAAGATTCAACTACTGGCCAACATCAATAGCCTTCTCGACGCGCAGGCCGCCGTGGCCATGGGAGCTTCGGGCGTGGGGTTGTTTCGCACCGAGTACATCTTTCTCACGCACCCCGACGTTCCGGACGAGGAGCAGCAACTCGAAGCATATCGCGAAATCATTCGAGCCAGCCCTAACAACCAGGTCACGATTCGCACCCTCGACTTGGGTGGCGACAAGACGATTCCTTATCTGGGCCACACGCGCGAGGCCAATCCGTTTCTCGGTTGGCGATCGATTCGGCTTTCCTTCGAGCATCCCGAGTTTTTCGCCAAGCAGATCCGCGCCATCCTGCGAGCGGCGGCCAAGGAAAAGGGCTGCCCGAAGCGCATTCGCATGATGTTTCCGATGATTACCACGTTGGAGGAGATCCGCCGGGTGCGCACGATGGTGCGCAAGGCGCGCAAGCAGCTAGCGGCCGAGGGCAAGCCGTATGGCGCTGTGCGGATTGGTTTCATGCTCGAGGTGCCGGCCGCCGCGGTCTCGATCGACGCGCTGTTGGAGGAGGTCGATTTCGTATCGATCGGCTCGAACGACCTGGTGCAATACCTGATGGCGGCGGATCGCGACAATCCAAAAGTCAGTCATCTTTGCCAGCCGCTCAGCCCGCCGGTGCTGCGCGTCTTGACCAACATCATCGCGGCTTGCAACGCGGCGGAAACTCCGGTTACGCTGTGTGGCGAGATGGCGGGCGCGCCGCGGGCGTTCGTGCTGTTGTTCGGAATGGGGCTGCGCAGCTTCAGCATGAGTCCCGCGTTTATTCCCATGATCAAGGACCTGGCCAAACACCTGACGCGCAAGCGGGCCGAGAAAATCTTGCGAAGGGCGCTCGAGATCAAGACCACGGCCGGCGTGCAGCGGTTCATGGCGGCGCAGATTGCTGAAATCGCCCCCAATTTGAAGTTGCTCGACTCCGCGTAAGCCGCGATTTGGCGCATGAGGCGGCGGGGTTCGAGCGGACGCCGACTTAGTGCCTATCCGAGAACTGTCTAGGAGAGGGGGACAGTCCCATTTTTCTCGAAGCCATCGAAAAATTGGGACAGTCCCCGACAGTTCTCGGATAGGCTCTTAGCCGCAACTCGTCGCAATCCTCATGCATCAATTAGACCTCATCTTGACCCTGACCGGCGGACTGACCGTCGCGCTGGTGTTTGGATATCTCACTCACCTGGTGGGCTTGTCTCCCATCGTGGGCTATCTGTTGGCAGGGATTGTCGTGGGTCCGCACACGCCGGGCTTCGTCGCCGATCAGTCGCTCGCAGAGCAACTCGCCGAAGTGGGCGTGATCCTACTGATGTTCGGCGTCGGACTTCAGTTTCGTATCGACGAACTGTTGGCCGTGCGCCGTGTGGCAATTCCCGGCGCCCTGACTCAAAGCCTGGTGGCCACCGTGTTGGGCGCCTTGGTGGCACACGCGTTTGGCTGGGACTGGTCGGCTGGCGTGGTTTTTGGGTTGGCCGTTTCAGTGGCCAGCACGGTCGTTTTGGTTCGCGTGCTGGCCGACAATCGCGATTTGCATACCCCGGCCGGGCACATCGCCGTGGGTTGGCTGGTCGTCGAAGACCTGTTGACGGTTGTCGTGCTGGTGGTCCTCCCCGCCTTGTTCAGTTCTGATGCGCCGGACGGACACGTGCCGATGGTGCTGGGAATCGCGGTCGTCAAAGTGGCGACGCTGGTCGCGTTTGCGTTCGTGATCGGCGGGCGCGTCATTCCCTGGCTACTGTCGCGCGTGGCGTTGACGCGATCCCGCGAGTTGTTCACCCTCACCGTGCTGGTCGTCGCGTTGGGCCTGTCGGTCGGTTCGGCCAAGGTGTTTGGGGTCTCGATGGCGCTGGGCGCTTTTCTGGCGGGTATGGTCGTGGGCCGCTCCGAGTTCAGCTTGCGCGCGGCCTCGGAAGCGTTGCCGATGCGAGACGCCTTTGCCGTGTTGTTCTTCGTCTCGGTCGGTTTGCTGTTCGATCCGGCGAGCATTATGGAATCGCCCGGCATGCTGGCCGCCACGCTGGCCATCATCCTGATCGGCAAGCCGCTTTCGGCGCTCGGGATTGTGCTGCTCTTGGGCTATCCGACACAAGTCGCCGTGGGCGTTGCCGTGGCGCTCGCTCAAATCGGTGAATTCTCTTTCATCCTGGCGTCCCTGGGCAAGCAGCTCGGCGTGCTGCCCTCGATCGCCAACGACACGTTGATCGCGGCCGCGATCGTCTCGATCTCGATCAATCCGCTCTTGTATCGCACGGTCGATCCGATGGCCAAATGGCTGTCGAGACGCCCGGGCCTGGCTCGCTGGCTTCGCGCGCGAGCGCGTTTGAGGCGGGTTTCAGGGATATCGGTCGAAAAGGACGAGGAGATCTCCTCGCGCCATCGGGCGGTCGTGGTTGGGTATGGACCGGTGGGTCGCACGGTCGCGCGCTTGTTGCGAGAGAACGACGTCGAGCCGACGATCATCGAATTGAACCTTGAGGTCGTGCAGGCGCTGCGCAATCGCGGCCTGGGCGCTGTCTACTGCGACGCCGCCCATCGCGAAACGCTCAAGGGCGCCGGACTGGCTCGCGCCGACACGTTCATTCTCAGCTCGTCCGGCCTGGTCGGCAGCGAAGAGATTATTCGCTTGGCGCGCGAGATCAATCCCGATGTTCGCGTGCTCGCGCGGGCGGTGTATGTGAGCGAAATGCGGAAGTTTCTGGCGGCGGGGGCCGACGAAGTGTTTTCCGGCGAAGGTGAAGTCGCGTTGGGATTTACGGTGGCCGTGCTTCGTGAGTTGGGGGCCACTCCGGAACAAATCGACCGCGAGCAAGAGCGTGTGCGGGCCGAACTGTTTGGCGTTGAGCCGCCAGCCGAAGCTACACCGCCCCAGGCCGAATCCGATGACGAAGCGACCGCGGCCAGCGAGCCGGACTCAATTGATGGTGAATCGAACGGCGGAGAATCCAGCAACCCGAATCCCGCTGCCGAGAATTAACCTTAGAAGAATCCGCAGTAGCTTGGCGCATCGGCACTTGGTTCTTCGTGCTGAAAAACGTATCCGCCGCCGACGCACGTCAATGCAAACACCAAGTGGGAACCACAGCGGGCGCGAGAATTCGTGACCACTCGCTCTTCGCCCTCTTCGTGTTCTTCGTGCCGTCGTGTTTAGCTGCATTCGTATGCGGCTTGCGAGACGGTTTTCGAAAACTGCCGGGAGTCGTCGTTTTCGACGTTCATGTCCAGGAAAAAAGGTTCCCGCTCCGTCGATTCGCCGTGGGCGAGCGTGCCTGCGTCGGCCCCAAAATCGTCGCAAAAGCTACGCTTGTCCCACCGCGTCCTGGTCGCTCTCCCTGCGTAACCGCGGAAATTTATCGCCCGGGACTCGGGTTTCCAGCTTGAAGCCGAGGCGTATAATCGGTCAAACGAGAGGCGGCCTGTCCAGAATTGCCGCGAACCGGCACTGGCACTTATACGTAAGGAATCCATCATGGCTTGCATTCGCTTCACGGGTCTGATCGTTCCGACTGTGCTAATCGCGGCGGCCATCGGTGGTTTGTTCGCTCCGATCGGAGAGGCGCGCGCCGCGGCCGTGAAGGTCCAGTCGGTCGAGGGAATCAGCGAGCATAAGCTCGACAACGGACTGCGCATCCTGCTCTATCCCGATTCATCGAAGCCGACGGTAACCGTGAATTTGACGGTGATGGTCGGATCTCGCCACGAAGGCTACGGCGAGACGGGCATGGCACATCTGCTCGAGCACATGGTCTTCAAGGGCACTCCGCTGCACCCGCTGATTCCCAAGGCCCTGCAAGAGCGTGGCGCCCGGTTCAACGGCAGCACCTGGGTCGATCGCACCAACTATTACGAGACCCTGCCGGCGACCGAGGACAATCTCAACTTCGCGCTCGATCTGGAGGCCGATCGGCTGGTCAATAGCTTCGTCAAGCAAGAAGATCTGCTGTCGGAGATGACGGTCGTGCGCAGCGAGTTCGAACAGGGAGAGAATTCTCCGTCGAACCTGCTCAACGAGCGGATGATGTCGGCGGCCTATAACTGGCACAACTACGGCAAGTCGACAATCGGTAACCGCACCGATATAGAGCGTGTGCCGATCAAGAATTTGCAGGCGTTCTACAAGAAGTACTATCAGCCGGATAATTGCCTGTTGGTCATCGCCGGAAAATTCGACCCGGCCAAGGCGCTGGAGCTGACCGAAAAATACTTTGGCAAGTTGCCCAAGCCCGAGCGCAAGCTCGATCGCACGTATACTGAGGAGCCGCCCCAGGATGGCGAGCGATCGGTGACGTTGCGGCGCGTGGGCGACGTAGGCCTGGTGGCCGCGGCCTATCACATTCCCGCGGGCGGCCACGGCGACGTCGCGGCGCTCGATATCCTGGCCAGAATTCTGGCCGCGCCCCCCTCGGGCCGCCTGTACAAGGCGCTGGTCGAAACCAAAAAAGCGACCAACGTTTCCGCCAGTGCCACGAACTGGTTCGACCCGGGCATCTTCGAAGTCGACGCCGAGGTGCGCAAAGGCGATTCGCTCGACGCGGCCAAGGATATCCTCTTGGATATCACTGAAAAGTCGGGCGACGAGCCGATCTCAGAGGCCGAGGTCGAGCGGGCCCGGCAGCAACTGCTCAAGCAACGCGAGCTGGCCGCGTCGGACACCAGCCACATCGCGGTGCAATTGAGCGATTGGGCCTCGCAAGGAGATTGGCGGCTCTACTTCCTGCACCGCGACCGTATCGAAAAGGTCACGCCCCAGGAAGTCCAGGACGTGGCCAAGAAATATCTGCGGCGCGAGAATCGCACGCTCGGCCTGTTCATTCCCACCGACAAATCGCAAAAGACCGAAGTCCCTTCGACTCCCGATCTGGCGAAGTTGCTCGACGGTTATAAAGGCCGCGGCGAGCTGGAAGTGGGTGAAGCGTTCGACGTTTCTCCGGCCAATATCGACGCCCGCAGCCAACGCAGCACCCTGGCCGGCGGCGTCAAGGCCATCGTATTGCCCAAGAAGACGCGCGGCGAAACGGTCAATGTCCGGCTCGTGCTGCGTTACGGCACGGTCGACTCGCTCAAGGGCTTTGAGGCGGCGGCCGATTTGCTGCCCTCGCTCATGCTGCGTGGAACCAAGAGCCTTTCGCGTCAACAAATTCAAGATGAACTTGACAAGTACCGCGCCACGATCGTGGCGCTGCGCGCGCCGGAGAGCGACATAGGTCGGGCCGTATTCGCCGTGCAAGCCAAACGCGGCAGTCTTCCGGCGGTTCTCAACCTGCTGAAACAGATTCTCCGCGAGCCGACCCTGCCGGCGGACGAGTTCGAGGTTTTGCGGCGGCAGCAGTTGTCGAATCTCGAGGAGTTGCTGACCGATCCGGCGGCCTTGGCGATCACTCGCGTGCGGCGAACCGTGTCGCCGTATGCCAAGGGCGACGTCCGTTACATTCCCACCTTGGAGGAAGAAGTCGAGCGCTACAGTTCGCTCTCGTTGGAGAAGATCAAGACGTTGTACGCTCAGTTCCTCGGCTCGCAGGCCGGCGAAGTGGCGATCGTGGGCGATTTCGACGCGACCGAGAATCTCAAGATTCTTCGCGACACGTTCCAGGGTTGGTCGGCGGGGCAGTCGTATGCCCGACTCCAGAAGAAGACGTTTCCGGATGTGCCCGGCGGTCTGCAAACCATCCTCACGCCCGACAAGGCCAATGCCGTCTACGTCGCCGGCCTGGTGTTTCCGATGAAAGACTCGGACGCCGACTACCCGGCCATCGTGATAGGCAACTTCATCCTCGGCGGCGGATCGCTCTCTTCGCGGCTCGGAGATCGTGTGCGGCAAAAAGAAGGTCTGTCTTACGGAGTTGCGTCGTACCTGTCGAGCGATGCGCTCGATCCGAGAACTAGCCTCACCTTAAATGCGATCTGCAACCCCAAGAACATCGAGAAGGTGAATACGGCAATCAGCGAGGAGTTGGCCCGTTTGCTCAAGGACGGAGTGACGCCGCCCGAGTTGCAACAGGCCAAACAGGGCTATCTGCAGCAGCAACAAGTGAACCGCACCAGCGACTCGAGTTTGGCCAGGTCGCTAGCCGAGTGCTTGTTCGTCGAACGCACGATGGCGTTTTACGCCGATCTCGAAAAACGTATCGATGGGCTTACGCCCGCCGCGGTGCTAGCGGCACTCAAGAAGCACGTCGATCCAACGCGCCTGGTCGTCGTCGACGCGGGTGATTTCACGGCCGGAAGTGCGGCGGCTAAGTAAGCGTCGCGGATAAGAAGAGCAGGCCACAGAGAATACAGCGGGAATTCGCCCGGTCAACCCATAGGTATTGAGATATCCAACACTTACGTGCCGATAAGAGAGTCGAAACGACTTGGCTCAAAGCTGGCGTTAAACGCCTCGTTCTCTAACATCTTCGTCGTGCCGTCGTGTCGTCGTGGTAAATGTAGATAAAGCCGAAAACAAAACCACAACGACACAACGGCACGACGAAGTACGATCGAGCCGATGAAAGTTCATTTGTGGCACCACTTTCGTAGAACTCCATTATCGCAGAGGCGCAAATTGGCGCAGCGCCTCGAAGACCACGATGCCGACCGCGTTGGAAAGATTCAGGCTCCGCGCTTGTGGGCGAATCGGAATCCGCAGCAATCGCTCGGCATTTTGTTCCAGCAGCGATGGCGGCAGCCCCTGCGATTCGTTGCCGAAAACCAGCACGTCCCCCTCGTCGAACTGCACGTCGGCATAGTTCTGCTCGGCCGTCTTCGTGAAGAACCAGGGCCGCCGTGCCGGCAATCGCTCCGCAATTAGCAGTCGCTCGGCAAGCGCCTTCCAGTCGTCCACGGCTTCCCATTCCAGGTGCTGCCAATAGTCGAGCCCAGCGCGGCGCAGATAATAGTCGTCCAGCCGGAATCCCAGCGGCCGCACGAGCCACAGTTTGGCCCCGGCTGCGACGCACGTCCGCCCTACGCTGCCCGTGTTGTGCGGGATCTCGGGCTGGTGCAACACGACGTGCAACAGCGGCTGATAGTGGGGTCTCTCGGTCATGGTCGGCGGTCGTGAGAGGTGCTTTAACTACGGTAAGCATACCCGGCTGGCCCCGCGGTCGTCGATTGTGAGGAGCGCACGAGACAGAGATACGTGAGGCCCACTTTTCGACGACGCACGCGGGCGATACGATAAACGCCGCTTTGGATCGCCTTCTTGCCGAAACCAAAACATTCACGCCGACCATGACCGACTTTCACGCCGCCAAATATGTCCGGGCCCTGGAGTTTTCCCAACGGCAAGTCGCCGCCACCGTCGAGCGCTCGCCCGACTATTTTCCGATCTACACCGTGGGCGGTCGATGGAATCATCCTGGAGAGTTGTGGACCGACTGGACCGGCGGTTTTTTCGCCGGTCTGATGTGGCAGTTCTTCAAGCGCACGGCCGACCCCGCCTGGCGCAGCCGGGCCGAGCACTACAGCCGGCTGCTGGAACACCGGCAGCACGACCGCAACGTCCACGACTTGGGCTTTATCTTCTTGAACACCTACCGGCCCTGGTATGAATGGACCCACGACGAACGTTTGCACGACGTTCTGATCCAGGCTGGGCGGACGCTGGCAATGCGATTTCGCGAGCCGGGCCAGTATCTTTGCTCGTTCGTCGGTCCCGAGTCGCTGTTCATCGACATCATGATGAACGTGCCGATTATTTTTTATGCCGCCCGCGAGACCGGCGACGCCGAACTGCGACGGATTGGGACGGCCCATTGTCGCACGACGCGCGACTTTCTGGTTCGGCCCGATGGCTCGACCGCGCACGAAGGTATCTTCGACGTCGAAACCGGGAAGTTCCTTCGCCAATCCACGCACCAGGGTCTGCGGGCCGACAGCAATTGGGCGCGGGGGCTGGCCTGGTCGCTGTACGGCTTCAGCCAGGTCTATGCACTGACCGGCGACCCGGAGCACCTGGCCGTGGCGGAACGCAACGCCGATTTCTGGCTCACCCATCTGCCGAAGGATCACGTGCCGTATTGGGATTTTGCGGCCGACCTTTCGGCGCCGCTGCCGTGGGGCCCGCAGAAAGACTCTTCGGCCGCCGCCATCGCCGCCAGCGGACTGCTGGACCTGGAACGGCAAACCACCGACGTGGCTCGGGCCGTGGCCTATCGCCAGACGGCGCTAGCCATGCTCGACGCCCTGGTCGAGCCCGAATACCTGGCCATCGAATCGCCGGGCGCCGAAGGCATTCTCAAGCACGGCGTGTACCACACGGCCAAGAATCTGGGAGTCGACGAATCGGTGATGTGGGGCGACTTTTTCTTCGTCGAGGCGCTGACCAAGGTCGTTCATCCGCAAGAATGACGCCCGCGACCCCCAATCGCTATACTGGGTGAATGACGATCTCCTCAGTCTCCTCCTCCCCAGCGGCAACGATCCGCATCGCCCTGCTTGGCGCCGACGAGACGACCCGCGCAATCGCCGCGGCCATCGCCGGCAATAGCCGCTTCCAGTTGGCGGGCGTGTGCGAGTGGGAAGATCTTGCCGCCGCGGACGAGCCCGCGTTGCACCCGGCTCTTGCCCGGGCGCGTCGGTATGACGGCTGGGAATCGCTGCTCGACTCGTCGGTTGTCGACGCCGTGGTCGTGGCTCGCGGGGCCGATGACGATCGCCGCGCCGATCAGCTTCGCAAATTGATTCAGGTGGAAGTACCGCTCTTGGTGTCGCATCCCGTGGCCGACTCGATGCTGGTCTACTACGAGTTGGACATGATTCGTCGCGAGACGAATTGCATTGTTCTGCCCCATCTGCCCCACCGGCGGCATCCCGCCCTCGAAGAATTGGCCGCGATGGTTCGCCAAGGCGCGGCGTCGCCGATCGGCAAGATCGAACAGTTGGTCGTCGCACGATCGCTGGCCGAGCCCGACAAGTCGAGCGTGATTCGGCAGTTCACACGCGACGTCGACCTTATGCGCGGCATCGCTGGCGACATGACGCGGCTGGGGGCGATGTCCGCCGCTCCCGACGCGGGCTATGGAAGCCTGGGCGTGCATATGTCGGGGCCCGACGGCGTGGTGGCGCGGTGGTCGGTTGTTCCCAGCCGGACCGAAGAGCGCGCTCAGATCACGCTATTGGGCGCCGACGGCAAAGCCGTGGTCGAGTCGTTCGAGGGCGCCGAACCCTGGACGATGACCGTCTCGACGGATGGTCCCCCGCAGACCAGACAGTTCGCGGCCTGGAATCCGGCCGCGGCCTCGCTCGATGAATTGGCCCGGGCCCTGGCAGGTGAGCAGCCCGCGCCGGACTGGGTTGATGCGGCCCGCAGCGTGGAACTGGCCGAAACGATCGACCGCAGCTTACGCAAAGGGCGGACGATTGAACTTTATTTCGAGGAATACACCGAAGAGAGCACGTTCAAGGGCACGATGGCCTCGATCGGTTGCGGTCTGCTACTGCTGGGCATGTTCGTGATGGGCGCCGTGGCGATTGCCGAGCAGATCGGAGTGCCCTATACGCGCCTGTGGCCGTATGTGCTGGCGGGCGTGCTGGGAATCTTCCTCGTCTTGCAGTTGCTGATGCTGGTATTTCGCCGCGATGACACCGCGTCGCGGGACGGAGCCGCCGGCCCGCCTCACCCGGGCGAGTGAGTCCGCGCGACAAAAATGGGCCATTTCCGCTTGAACGGGCCCCGTTTCGGCGCTGCCTCACCGGCAACGGTTAATTTGGGCGAAAGAGCCCCGTCCTTGCGGCCTCCGGGGTTGTCAAGCTGGGCCGTCTATTCCGCCTGAAGTGATCGTTTCTTATGCCCCTCGGCGGTCGGGCCGATCATAACTTTCGTACCGCTGATCACTCACCCGAGTGGCACTTCCCAAGCGCCACCGGCGGCCAGGCATCACGACCCGGCGGCGTCCGCCGCATGGGCGTCCAACCTCATTCATCCCCCGCCATGTCCCACCGAATGGTTCGCAACTCTGTTCGACTCTCCTGGGGCCTGTGCTGCGGATTGATTGTCGGAGGGGCGCTGGCCCTGCCGACATCGGGCGCCGCTCATGCTTCCGAAATGCGCCGCACGGCGACGGTTAAGCTGGTTCAGCAAGCCCGCGCGTCGATCGTCAACATCCACGGCCAGAAGACGCTCGGTCCCGGCGAAGAAGGTTTTCGCCGCGGCGAAGCCCAAAACGTCAACGGCATGGGCACGGGCGTCGTCATCGACGAACGCGGCTACATCCTCACGAATCACCACGTCGTCGATGGCGTGAAGAAGATCGAAGTCACGCTGGCCGATCGCCAGGAATACGTCGGCACGCGCGTGGCCCACGATCCCAAAACGGATCTGGCGATCATCAAGATCAACGTTCCGCGAAAATTGCCGGTCATCAACATCGGCATCTCCAGCGACCTGATGATTGGCGAGTCGGTCGTGGCCATCGGCAATGCCTATGGATACGAGCACACGGTCACCCGCGGCGTCATCAGCGCCTTGCACCGCACGGTGCGGGTCAGCGACTCGCAGGACTACAAAGATCTGATCCAGACCGACGCCAGCATCAATCCTGGCAACTCCGGCGGTCCGCTATTGAATATCGACGGCGATTTGATCGGCATTAACGTCGCGGTGCGAGCCGGGGCACAGGGAATCGGCTTTGCGATTCCCGTGGACGTGGCTATCGGCGTCGCGGCCGAATTGCTTAGCGCCCAGCACAACACCTGGCACGGGATCATTTCCAAGCAACCCGCCCCTTCGACCGTCAAGCAATGCATTGTCAACCGCGTCGACACTGATAGTCCCGCCGCCAAGTGCGGGCTGCAACCGGGCGACGTCATTGCCTCGGTGGGCGACAGCCCCGTGGCCCGCGCGCTGGACCTCGAACGGGCCCTGTTGGGACATCAACCGGGCGAGGAGATTGTGCTGGCGGTCGAGCGGAACAAGCGTCCTGTGAGCGTAAACCTGACGTTGGTGGCGGCGCCCAAGCGAATCGACAACGCCGATCGTATTTGGGAAACAATCGGTCTGCGGCTCGCGCCCGCTTCCAGCTCGCAACTCAAGGGCTATCAAAAGCAATACCGCGGCGGGTTGCTGGTGACCGAAGTAAAGCCCGACAGCCCGGCATTTCGCGAAGGCATTCATCACGGCGACATCCTGCTGGGCATGCACATCTGGGAAACGATCTCGCTGGAGAATGTGAACTACGCCATTCTCAAGAATTCGGAGTTGGCCTCGCTGCAGCCGCTCAAGTTCCTGATCCTTCGCAATGAAGTCCGCTACGAAGGCGAGCTGACCGTCTCGATGCGCAAGCAAACTCGCGATCGTTAAATTGCGGCCGCGATGCTGCTGGGGACCGCGCCCCCCTGCCCTTTCTTGCGGGCCTACCCCCTCACCGCCGGCTCCGCCGCGGCTACAATCGAGGTGGATCGATTGCGCGATTTTCGCGCGGCTCATTGGGTGCTCGCATGGAATTGGAATTCATCCGTTGGCTTAGCGAACAGTTGCCGCAGCATCCCAATTTGACGTTGGGTCCCGGCGACGACGCGGCCATCTTGCGCATGGCGCAAGGCGACGGGTGCGTGCTGACCGTGGATCTGCTAACCGATCAGGTGGACTTCGATCTGGCTCGTGTCGACCCGGCGCGCGTGGGCCGCAAGGCGCTGGCTGTGAACCTGAGCGATCTGGCCGCGATGGCCGCCCGGCCGTTGGCTGCGGTGGTGGCATTGGCTTTGCCTCGACAACAGGCGTTGCCGCTTGCCAAGCAGCTCTACCAGGGGCTGCTTCCCTTGGCCGAACAGTACAACGTAGCCATTGCCGGCGGCGACACGAATTGCTGGGATGGGCCGCTGGTGATCAGCGTGACCGTCGTGGGCGAGGTCGTGGGCGGCAGGCCACTTTTACGCAGCGGCGCACGCAGCGGAGACAAAATCCTTGTCACAGGCAAATTCGGCGGCAGCATTCTCGGCCACCATTTCGAATTTCAACCCAGGGTCGAGGAGGCGTTGTGGCTGGCCGGCCACTATCCGCTACACGCCGGCATCGACTGCAGCGACGGGCTGTCGCTCGACTTGTGGCGACTGGCGGAAGCGAGCGGCTGCGGTGCGGAGCTGGACGCAGGCAAGATTCCGCTGGCCGAAGCCGCTCACAAGTTGGCGGCTCAAGCGAACGACGGCCGCACGGCGCTTGACCATGCCCTGGGCGATGGCGAAGATTTCGAGTTGATCCTGGCCGTCCCACCCGACGCGGCCAGCGAATTGGTTTCGCGGCAAGAGCTCGCCTGCGGCTTATGCGAGATCGGGCGCTTCGTTCCCGAGCGGGGGCTGTGGCTCGTCGATGAGTCGGGGGCCCGGCGACCGCTCGTTCCCCAAGGCTTCACGCACTAGCCCCCTTGGCAGCATGACTCCGTTTGTTTTCCAATCAACCAGCGAAGCCGATACCGAGCGCTTGGGCCGCGCGCTCGCCGAGGTGCTGAGCGCGGGAAGCGTGGTCGCCCTGAGCGGACCGCTGGGCGCCGGCAAAACCCGGCTGGTGCAGGCCATCGCGGCCGCTTCCGGAGTCGATCGCCGCGAGGTCGTCAGCCCGACTTTCGTGCTGGTCCACGAATATCAGGGCACTCGGCCGATCTATCATCTCGACGCCTATCGGCTGGCGGACGACGACGAGTTCTTGCAGTTGGGCGCCGACGAATATTTTTCGCCTCCCAACCTGGTTTTCATCGAATGGGCCGAACGGGTCATCCGCTGCCTGCCGCCGGATCGGGTCGAAATTACGATTGCGGCGCTCGACGGCGACGAGCGAAGATTCGAGGTCGTCGGTCGGGGCGTGCGATCGGGCGAGCAAGTCGCCGCCCTGCCGGAGAAACTGAAGGTGCCCGGACAGTGACGGGACGGCCGAGTGCCGTGGGGATTGTCAGAGGATGAACTTGCTCAAGTCCTCGTCGGCGGTCAACTTTTCCAGCCGCTGCTCGACATAGGCCCGATTGACCACGACCCGTCCCATCCGCATGTCGGGCGCCTCGAAGCTCAGCTCGTCGACCAATCGCTCCATGATGGTGTACAGTCGCCGAGCGCCGATGTTCTGACTCCGTTGATTCACCTGAAAGGCGTATTCGGCCAGGGCTTCGATGGCGTCGGGCTCGTATTCGAGTTCCACTCCTTCGGTGCCCAATAGGGCCTTGTATTGTTTCGTCAAAGCGCTGGCCGGTTCCGTCAAGATGCGCACGAAATCATCCTTGGTCAGATCCCCCAGCTCGACACGGATCGGAAATCGGCCTTGCAGCTCGGGCATCAAGTCGCTGGGTTTAGCCCGGTGAAACGCTCCGGCGGCGACGAACAGGATGTGGTCGGTCTTCACATAGCCGTATTTCGTCTGCACGGTCGTGCCTTCGACGATCGGCAACAGGTCTCGCTGCACGCCCTGTCGCGAAACGTCGGCCCCCTTGCCCTCGCTGGCCACGACCTTGTCCATTTCGTCGATGAACACGATGCCCAGGTTTTCCGACAACTCGATTGCCTTGGCGTTCACGTTCTCCTGATTGATCAACGCGTCGCATTCCTGCTCGAACATCACTTTCCGCGCTTCGGCCACGGTCATTTGCCGCCGCGACGCCTGCTTGGGCAAGAGCTTCTCGAACATGCCCTGCAGGTCGATGTCGGCCTGCTCCAGTCCGATTCCGCTGAGCATCATCGGCGGCGATTTCTGTTCGACCGAGATTTCGATCTTGCTGCCGTCCATATCGCCGGCCGCGAGCTTGGCGCGCATTTTGTCGCGCGTGCGCTCGTAGCGCTCGGGTGTGTTCGCGGTGTCCGCACCGACGTCGTAGCTCAGCGGCGCCGGCACGAGCAAGTCGAGCAATTTCTCGTCGACGCGTGCGCCGGCTTCGACCTCGATGTCCTTGCGTTCGCTTTCGCGCACCAGCCCAATTGCATTCTCGACCAGCTCGCGAATCATGCTCTCCACGTCCCGGCCGTAATACCCGACCTCGGTGTACTTTGTCGCTTCGACCTTGATGAACGGCGCGCCGGTCAGCCGCGCCAGCCGCCGAGCGATTTCAGTCTTGCCCACGCCCGTGGGACCAATCATGAGGATATTCTTGGGGGCGATTTCAGCCCGCATCTCGGGGGGAAGCTGTTGCCGCCGCCAGCGATTGCGCACCGCGATGGCCACGGCCCGCTTGGCGTCGTGCTGGCCGACAATGTGCTGATCGAGCTCGGCCACGATCTGCCGCGGCGTCAGGTCGCGCATGGCAACACCTCGACCACGATGTTCAAGTTGGTGAAAACGTCGATGCCGGCGGCAATCTCCAGACTCTTGCGCACGATCGACGCGGCGTCCAATTCGGAATGCGCGATCAGGGCCCGCGCGGCTGCCACGGCAAAGTTTCCGCCCGATCCAATTCCCAGCACGCCGTCGGTCGGCTGAATGACGTCGCCGTTGCCCGTGACCAGCAGCGTGTGCCGTGCGTCGACCACGGCCAGCAGGGCCTCGAGTCGGCGCAGCACGCGGTCGGCGCGCCAATCTTTAGCCAGTTCCGTGGCGGCCCTGGGAACATTGCCCGGAAAGTCCTTGAGCTTGGCTTCGAATCGTTCGAGCAAGGCGAAGGCGTCTGCGCTGGAACCGGCAAAGCCCGTCAGCACCTTGTTGTCGAGCAGGCCGCGGATCTTGACGGCGTCGGCCTTCATGACGGTATTGGCCAGCGTCACCTGGCCGTCGCCGCCGATGGCCACCTGGCCTTTGTGTCGGACGCTCAGGATCGTGGTGGAATGTGTTTTCATGCGATTGTCCCCGAAGCGGGCCGTTCGTGAAATAGTGTCGAATGTGTCTCTAGCATCTTATGCTATCCGGCCAGTCGTCGCTTGGGCCAGGAGGCGCGGCAAGCGAATTGTGTGGAGCCGACGGCAGAGAAAGGGCCGGAACGGCGGCCGCCTACTGTGGAATCTCGGCGATCTCGTTGCCGAACATCGTCGATAGTTGCTGATAGGTCAGCATGCTGATGTCTTCGTTGATGAAGTGTACGGAGCCGTCGGCAAAGAGGAAATTTCCACCGCTGGCGTGATCGCTGCGGAAATTGGGAACTGTGTGGGAGCCGCACGTGGGGCCGGGCGAAAGACACGAACTCGGACTTCTGGTGCCAAGGGCGCCGGGCAGGCTCTTGCGGCATGCGCCATACGCCGTCATTTCCAGCAGCGCGTCCGTATTCGCCCAAGCCGCCGTGACCGGGCTTTTATTCAAGGGCTCGAGCGTGCAGCCCATCACGCTGCCAACTTGCAGCGGGGGAAGGATGTCGGTCAGAAGCTTGTACGACGGCTCGGAAGCGATCCAGAACTGATACGCCGTGCGCATCATTCCGTAGTTATCGGTTCCCGCCGGCTTGGTCCGATCGGGATTCCGTCCGAGGGTCATCGTCAGCGGCCAGTTCGGGCCATGAGCCGCTTCGCCAACCGCGATCGTGTTCGACGTGCCGTCGGTAATCTTGCGCAGCGGAACGGCCCAGTTGAAATCGAACATTCCCCGTTCCGTGCGAAACGGAGCGCGTTCATTGTTCGAAAAGGGAGGAAAGCAAAAGGCGTCGGTAACGCCCTTGCATACCGCGTAGTTCGTAATACCGAACGGTTGATCCGGGGGCACGTCGATGCCCAACGGTGCGAAGATCTGCTCGTTGAGCAGCCTGTCGACGATCGGATTGTCGCCGCCCGAAGAAGGGCAAGCGAAAACGGGAATCACGGTTTGAAAAACAACCGAGTAGCCGTTGGCGTCTTTGAGATGTGTCTGAAAGTACCAGGCGGCCTTCAAATTGTAGATGCTCTTGAGGTTCTCCTCTTCGAAGTAGGGCAGCAACATCGCGTGCGGGCTCATCATGATCTTCGCGATGTTCGAAATGTTGTTGCAGCCCCCCGGTGGAAACGTCTTCAGCGAACTATGGTAATTATGCAGAGCAAGGCCGAACTGCTTCATGTTGTTCGTGCAACTCGAGCGGCGGGCCGCCTCGCGGGCCGCCTGAATCGCCGGCAGCAATAGCGCCACCAGCACGCCGATGATGGCGATTACGACCAAGAGCTCCACCAGGGTAAACGCCCGTCTCATGGTGACTTCCGAGGGTGCAAGATAGGTCTCAGCCGGCGTGCGACCTCGGGGAGAGGTGCCGAATCAGCCGGCCGACGAGTGCACTTCGACAGTATGGCCGAGGCTAAATCCCTGTCAGGAAAAGAATTCCACAAATGGGCCTCCAGCGACCTGAACCGCGGGAGTTTTCGTGTCCATACCAACCCGACGCGCAAGTGAGGGCTCTTCGTCCGATCTCCCTCGCTCGCGCGTCGGATTCGTGTGAATCACTCCGCGGCTCGCGGTAACGTCTCAAGTTGAGAGCCGAACGTCACTGGCTGCCCAAGCGACGTTGCGAGGCGCTTAAGGTATTTCGAACGGGGAATGTCGATCGCTCCCAGGCTGGTCGTGTGCTCGGTCCGCTGCTGGATGTCGAACAGCGTGTAACCGCGCGCCCGAAGGTGATGAACCAGGTGGACCAGCGCCACCTTCGATGCGTCGGTGACACGGTGAAACATCGATTCGCCGGCATAAAGCCCACCCATCGTCACGCCATAGGTGCCGCCGACGAGCTGCCCGTCACGCCAGACTTCCACGCTATGCGCGTGGCCCAAGGCATGCAACTTCGTGTAGGCTTCGATCATCTTGGGTGTCAGCCAGGTATTGCGAACGCGATCGCCGGCCGTGGCACAACCGTCGATGACGCCGGCAAAGTCCCGGTCGCAGGTCACTTCGAACTGCGCCCGGCGGCAAGTTTGCAGCAGGCGGCGCGAGGCGTGAAAACTGTCGAGCTCAAAAATCCCACGGGGGTCGGGTGACCACCACACCACGATGTCGGTGCCGTCGAAGATCGGCCAAGGAAAGATGCCGTGAGCATAGGCGTCCAACAGCCACTCCGGCGTCAGACGCCCGCCGAACAACACGACGCCTTCGGGCTCGGCGAGCTCCGCCGGTGGAAAGAATTTTGATTTGGGAAGGATGAATTCCACGCGTGACGGATCGCTGCATCCGCCGAGCTTGTGTGAATGCTAGGACACCCCGCGACGAATTGTTATACTCGGTGCGTGCATTGCCTTCCATCGTCGCACGTTGGGAATCGACCTTTCTGGTCCACCGTGACTTCGGTTTGCTCGCGGGGATTCGCCGGTGGCCTTCGATAATTCGTACGACACGAAGCAGCGCGTCAAGCAGGCCGTCGACATCGTCGATCTGGTCAATACCTACCTGCCGCTGCGTCGCGAAGGCCGTGGCTATAAGGCCATTTGTCCCTGGCACGACGACACGCGGCCCAGTCTGCAAGTCAATCCCGAGCGCCAGTCGTTCAAGTGCTGGGTGTGCGATATCGGCGGCGACATCTTCAGCTTCATCATGAAGATCGAAGGCGTCGAGTTTCCCGAGGCGCTGGCGATGCTGGCCGATCGGGCGAACATCAGTCTGCAGCCCCCCGGGCGCGGAGAAGCGCGTGCGCCGGTGGACGAAAAGCGCCTCTTGTATCAGGCCATGGCCTGGGCCGACGCCCAGTATCACGAATGCCTGCTCAAAGCGCCCGAAGCCGCCCCAGCCCGAAAGTATCTGGACGAACGGCGCATCACGCCCGAGAGCATTCGCAAGTTTCAATTGGGTTTCGCGCCCGATGAATGGAGCTGGATCAGCGAACGCTCGCGCGGTACCCCGTTCGGATCGGCCATATTGGATCGAGTGGGCCTGGTCAGCCGACGCAAGCAGGGACCGGGCTACTACGACCGCTTCAAGGGACGCGTGCTGTTTCCGATTTTTGACTCGCAGGGTCGAGCCGTGGGGCTGGGCGGGCGCGTGTTGCCGGAGTTGGCATCGGGCGACGCGGCCAAGTACGTCAACTCGCCCGAGACGCCGCTATTCTCCAAGAGCAACCTGCTGTACGGACTAAACGTCGCGCGCGACGCGATTCGCAAGACAAGCACGGCGTTGGTCATGGAGGGCTACACCGATTGCATCGTGGCGCATCAGTTCGGATTCGAAAATACCGTAGCGGTGCTGGGCACGGCGCTGGGCGCGAGCCATTTGCAATTGCTCAGGCGTTTTGCCGATCGGATTCGCGTGGTGCTGGTCTTGGACGGTGACCTGGCTGGGCGCCGCCGCGCCAAGGAAGTACTCGAGTTGTTCGTGGCCGGGAACGTCGATTTGCGGGTGTTGACGCTGCCCGACGAAATGGATCCGGCCGAGTTCCTGCTGGAGCGCGGCGCCGCGGCTTTTGAGGAACTGGTAGCCGGCGCGGCCGACGCGCTGGCGCATGCGTTTCATGCCGCCACCGCCGGGCTCGACCTGCAAGCAGATCTGCATGCGGCGACGCAAGCGCTGGAGCAATTGATCGCCACGATCGCCAAGGCGCCGCGATTGCGCGGAGATACGCTGGTTGAGGATCGGCTTCGCGAGGAGAAATTCTTGCAGCGTCTGGCCACGGATTTTCGCGTGGACGAAGCCGAAGTGCGGCGTTTGATGACCCAATTGCGCAGAAAAGCGACGTCCCGAGCCGCTCCAAACGACCCGCCCGAGAGTGCTAGCGTGCGCGCGGCGGTGGATCCTTTGGAGCGTGAATTGCTGGAGATTGTGTTGCAGTTCCCGCATCTGTTTGGCGAGGCTGCAAGCGTCATCCAACCTGCGCAAATTGTCTCAGACTCGTGCCGCGCGGTGTTTTCGCAATGTGCCCAATTGCATGCCGCCGAGATTCTGCCGGACTACGAGCGACTGTTATTGGAGATTGACGACCCAGTGGTTAAAAACTTGCTAATCGAGTTGGACGTGCATGGGCGCAGCAAGGGCGGCGCCGACGCGGAAATTCGACTGCGAGACGTGTTGGCCGGCTTCGAGCGCCGGCAACGGGAACATTGGACGCGGAACCGCACCGCGGCCTTGAAAGGACGGCAATTAGCCGAGGAGGATGAGCTGGCCGTGCTGTTGGAGCTCGAACGACAACAGCTTGCCCGGCAAAAAGAAAACGACGAGCGCGCCCGGCTTGGTATTTCCGATCCCACGGAAGGGTAGGATGCCTCGACCGGTTGATCGACAAGCGAGACGGGCATGATGCCAGACTCGCTTGACGATCCATCTGAAGCCAATCGGCACCCGCCGTGCCAGGGAGGATTTGACAGGTGGACCATTCAAACAAGGATTTGGACGAACTGGTCTCCAAGGCCAAAACCCAGGGTTATCTGACCTACGATCAGGTCAACGATTACTTGCCCGATGAAGCAGTCAATCCGGAGAAACTCGACAGTCTGCTCATCGCTCTGGACGAACTGGGAATCGAGCTGGTCAACGAGCCGCCGACGGATGGCGCGGCCGCTTCGACCGAACGCGCGGCGGCCCCGCTGGGCGCCGACGACACGGCGCCCGGACTGAGTCCGCTGCCGGCCCGCGAGTTGCCGAAGTTGAGCGACGATCCGGTGCGGATGTATTTGACTCAGATGGCGGAGATTCCGCTGCTGACCCGCGCCGAGGAAATCGCTCTGGCCAAGAAGATCGAAGTCACGCGCAAGCGATTCCGCCGCAGCGTGCTGGGCTGCAACTACACGATGCAGGCCACGATTCGCACCCTGACCGAAGTGCATCGCGGCGCGTTGCCGTTCGATCGCACGATCAAGGTCTCGTTGACCGAGCGGCTGACTAAAGAGCAGATCATGGCCCGCATGCCTCACAATCTGCGC
>JANNQN010000105.1:0-7585 GCA_031400775.1 Planctomycetia bacterium
GAAAAGCCCGCTCGCAATAATCGAGCTGCCATCGCGCGATCCGGCCGTTGGTAATCGCGCCTAGCGGCGAGGTCGTGATGAGCGACACAAACACGGCGCCATCGAGCCGCAACACGGAATTCATCTCGTCGGAAATATAGCGACGATAGAGAGCGTAGGGCGAGAATAGCCGCTCGAAAACCCGATAGAGCGGCACGTCGTGATTGCCCGGTACCGTCACCAGGGGCACGGCCGGCAAACGATCGAGAAACGCGCGGGCTTCGGAAAATTGGGTCGCCTTGGCCCGTTGCGTGAAGTCGCCGCTGGCCACGACCACGTCGGGCGCCAATTGGGGCGCGATGCGCAGCAGGGCCTGCCCAACGGCCGGCGCAAACGGCGGCCCGAAGTGAAGATCGGAAATATGCAGAATCGTGAGCATGGGCTACCGGTTCGCCGCGGCGTTGTCCTCTTGTAACATGAAGCCACGCCGACGGCCAACCAGATTCCGCCAGCCTCCTCCGACGCGGACGTCCCGGTCGCTGAACCGCCCCATCGATCTCCGCTAGCCCGTTTTGCTAGCGGTCGCTAAGATGGGATCGACCGTGCGCCGCGTGCGGCTGGCAATTAAATTGGCCCCCTGCACAGGCTCGTTAAGCCGGCGTAGGCACTCCGCGCAGAATCCACACACGATCTTAACCCATGCCTAATACTGCCATGCTATCCATGACGCGTCGCGAGGGAGCAGCGGGTTTTGTGGAAAAGGTCGTTATGGCAACTGAACGCATCCTCGTCGTCGACGACGAAGAGGATCTGCTCGAACTGGTGCGCTACAATTTGAGCAAGGAGGGCTACCAGGTCCGCTGCGTGGTCAGCGGCGAGGCGGCCATTCAAGAGGCCCTCGCGTATCTGCCGGATCTGATCCTGCTCGATCTGATGCTGCCGACCGTCGACGGCTTGGGCGTGTGCAAGGTCTTGAAGGCGAATCCTCGCACGCAACACATCCCGATCATGATGGTCACGGCCAAGACCGAGGAGGCCGACGTGGTCAGCGGCCTGGAGCTGGGGGCCGACGACTACATTACCAAGCCCTTCAGCCCCCGGGTGCTGCTGGCCCGAATTCGCGCCGTGCTGCGCCGCAAGCTCACGCAATCGTTCGACGACCCGACGGCCATCAAGATTCACGAGTTGGTGATCAATCCCGGCCGGCACGAGGTGCTGCTCCGCGGCAAGCCGCTGGAGTTGACGTTCACCGAATTTCGCCTGTTGCAGTTTCTCTCGCGCAAGCCAGGCTGGGCTTTCGCGCGAAACCAGATCGTCGATGCGGTCAAGGGCGAGGACTATCCGGTCACCGAGCGATCGGTCGACGTGCAAATCGCGGGGCTCCGCAAAAAACTGGGCGACCTGGGCAGCTACATCGAAACGGTGCGAGGGGTAGGCTACCGGTTCAAGGAGTAGCCATGCCCAAGCGCCGATTGCTTTGGTATCTGTTTCCTTCTTACGCGCTGCTGATTCTGGCAGCCGTGCTGGCCATCGGTTGGATGGCGCTTGTGCTTGTCGAGAACTCGTACCTGGCTTCGGCGCGGACCGACATGCGCGCCCGGGCCGATTTCCTCGCCGGTCAGCTTGGAGACGTCGCCGCGGAGCACGACGGCTGGAAGACCCTGGCGCGGCGCTATCACCAGGCCAGCGGAATTCGAGTGTCGCTCGTCGAGCGCGGCGGCCGTGTCGATTTCGACAGCCAGGATCGACCCCAGGAACTGGAGAATCCTCGCGGGCGACCCGAGCTCGAGCAAGCCCTGGCCGGCGACGCGCAAGATGCCATTCGCTATAACCCGGGCCTCGATCAGCGCGTGCTCTACGTGGCCGTTCCGGTTAGTCGCGATCGGCAGAAGTCCGGCGCGTTGTATCTGTCGGCGCCGTTGACGGAATTGGACCAGATCCTGACGCGTATGCGCTTTTGGCTGCTGGTGGCCGGCGCGCTGCTGCTGGCCCTGGCGCTGCCGCTGGCTTGGCGAGTGGCGCGGGGCATAGCGCAACCGATCGCCGACGTCGGCCAGGCTGCCGCGCGGCTGGGCGCCGGCGAGTGGACCGCGCGGGCGCCCGTGCCCGACGCCGAGGAAGCCGCCGAGCTGGCCGAATCGTTCAACCGCATGGCCGATCAACTCCAAGCGAAGATCGCGATCCTGACCCAAAACAACAACGAGCAGAAGGCCGTGCTGGCCAGCATGGCCGAGGGCGTGCTGGCCGTCGACAGCCAGGAACGGATTATCAGCGTCAACCCGGCCTCGGTTCGGCTGCTGGGTTTGGACCAGACCCAGGCCCAGGGGCGACGCTTGCAGGAAGTCGTCCGCAACGCCGACCTCAGCCGGTTCATCAGCCGGGCGCTGGCCTGCCCCGATCCGATTCAAGCCGACGTGCTGCTGCACGGCGATCGCGAACGGGTGATGCAAGCCCACGGCTCGGCGCTGCACGACCTCGAGGGTCGCGCCATCGGGGCCGTGATCGTGCTCAACGACGTGACCGATTTTCGCCGCCTGGAGCACATTCGCCGCGACTTCGTGGCCAACGTGTCGCACGAGTTGAAGACGCCGGTCACTTCGATCAAGGGATTCGTCGAAACCTTGCTCGACGGCGCGATGCACGACCCGGTCGACAGCGAGCGGTTTCTGCAGATCGTCGCGAAGCAGTCGGATCGACTGCACGCCATCATCGAAGACCTGCTGAGCCTGTCGAAGATCGAGCAGAGCGAAGACGCCGACGATATCGCGCTCGAGCCGGGGAGCGTTCGAGCGGTCGTCGAAAACGCGGTCAACACGTGCCAGCCGGCGGCGACTGAACGGAATATCGAGATCAAGCTCGAGTGCGACGGGCAGCCGATGGCCCGCATTAATCCGCTGCTACTCGAGCAGGCGATCGTCAACCTGCTGGATAACGCCGTCAAGTACAGCGATCCGAGTCGCGAGGTCCGCGTCTGGACCGCGGCCGACGACGGCGCGGTGACGATCAACGTCGCCGATCGCGGCTGCGGAATCGCGGGCGAGCACCTGGTGCGCGTGTTTGAACGATTCTATCGCGTGGATCGGGCTCGCAGCCGCAAGCTGGGCGGCACCGGCCTCGGGCTGGCCATCGTCAAGCACATCGCCCAGGCCCATCATGGCCGCGTGACCGTCGACAGCACGCTCGGCATAGGCAGCACGTTTACGATTCATTTGCCGCTGGCGTGAGAGGACAGGCTGGAGGCTGGAGGCTGGAGGACGACAAGCAGAACTGATCCGTTCGGGCTGCGACAAATCGTGTTAACCAAACGCTTCCGCTTCCTTCGTGGTCTTGGTGCCGTTGTGGTTACAACAAACACCACCAAAAAACACTGCGACTATCGCTCCTCGGCCAATACACACCGCAAGCCGACGGCATCGTCCTTCAGCTCCCGCGGGGCGGCACGGCGAAACGTGCTGGTGAGCTGCTTGTGCTGGTCCTTCCAACTGCCGCCGCGCAAGACCCGGCGTGCCGGGTCGCCATCTGCGGTCCAGGCGGAGCCATCGGCGGGCGAGCCTGCGTAATTTTCGTGCCAGGGATCGGCGCACCACTCCCACAGATAGCCGTGCATGTCGTAAAGATTCCAGGCATTGGGCCGCTTGGCGCCGACCGGCGGATCGTTGCCCGCGGCGTTGTGCGTGGACCAGGCAAAGTCGTCGAGCTTTGTCGCGTCGTCGCCAAAGGAATACCGCGTCGCCGTGCCCGCCCGGGCGGCATATTCCCATTCGGCCTCGGTGGGCAGCCGCACGACTTGCGCGGGCGTGATGAGTTTGGCCTCGCGCATCAACTCGGTAGCTTTGCGGCAGAACGCCTCGGCATCGTCGAACGACAGCACCTCGACCGAGTTTCGTGGCCCTTTCCAGCGACTGGGATTGTCGCCCATCACGGCTTGCCACAGATTCTGCTGCACTTCATAGCGCGCGATGGCAAACGGCCGGGTCATTCGCACCCCATGCGGCGGCCCTTCGGCCGGCTCGCCATTGGTGCTGCCCATTTCGAAGTCGGCCGGATATTGGCCCCGCCCCGGCGTCAGCTCGACGAACTCGCTGCGAAATGTGGCCAGTAATTCGCTCGGGCTCGGCTCGGCGGCGACGGCCAGCGTGCAGCCAGAGACGAGCAATGCCGCAATGAAGGCAATTCTAGGCAAGTCATGTCCTCCGGCACGATGGAGAAGCGCGAGGCGACTACGTTCGTCGACGTCTTACGCCCGCTTGCCGTTGCCCGCCCCGGGAACGTCGCCGCGGCCGGCCGTGTCGACCACGTTGCCCGCGCGAAATGCGTCGGCCATGGCCATCGGCACTTCGGCTTCGGCCAGGATCACGCGGGCCCGATTCTCGGCCACGCGGGCTTTCATCTCCTGCTCGCGGGCGATGGCGTTGGCCCGTCGCTCCTCGGCCTTGGCACGGGCGACGCGGGTGTCGGCCTCGGCCTGATCGGCCTGCAGCCGCGCGCCGATGTTCTCGCCCACGTCGATGTCGGCAATGTCGATCGATACAATTTCAAACGCCGTGTGCGCGTCCAGCCCGCGATCGAGCACAGCCTTGGAGATGCGATGCGGGTTTTCCATCACTTCCAGATGGCTCTCCGAAGATCCGATCGACGTGATGATGCCTTCGCCGACTCGGGCGATGATGGTTTCCTCGGTGGCGCCGCCGATGAGCTGCGCCAGGTTCGTGCGGACCGTCACGCGAGCCCGAATTTGCAGCTCGACGCCATTCTTGGCCACGGCGCTCAAGTGCGACTTGCGAGATTTCGCCGGGTCGGGGCAATCGATGACCTTGGGATAGACGCTGGTGCGGACCGCTTCCAGCACGTCGCGGCCAGCCAGGTCGATGGCGGCCGCTCGGTCGAAATCCAAATCGATATCGGCCCGATGGGCGATGATGATGGCATTGATGACCCCCGGCACGTTGCCGCCGGCCAGGTAATGGGCTTCCAACCGCCGAGTGGTGATGCCGGTGTGCGGATCGCTGCCGACGCCGGCCTGCAAGGCCATGATCTTGGCTTGCAGAATCACCCGCGTGTTGACCTGCCGCAGGCTCATCCCGACCAGGCTCAGCAGACTCACCCGGGCGTTGGACATGTAGGCCTGAAACCACAGCCGGCCATAAGCCAGGACCGCCATCAGGAACATGAACACGAAGATCGTGACGAGCACGCCGCCCAACAGAATCGACCAATGGACCGATTCCAGCGCGGCGCCGCGCGGATTGGGCTGGGCAATTAGCGTGGGCCAAATATGAGCCATGAGTACACCTCGCATCCCTAGAAAGCCCGAAAACGCTCGATCTCAGCAACGCTAAGCATAGCCGACCGCAGTCCGGCGGAATAGCGCCAGGTAGTTTGCCATGGCCGGCGCCGGCAGCCGAGATCCCGTGCCGCTCGCTGGATTGCTACTCGATCCAGCCGCCCCCTAAAACCCGCGGGCCGTCGTAGCAAACGACCGCCTGGCCGGGGGCCACGGCATATTGCGGCTCGTCGAAGCAGACCGCCAGACGATCCTCGGCCAGCGCCACCACGGTGCCCGCGACCGGCGGGGCGTTGTAACGGATTTTGATCGTGCAAGGGCGCGGGCTCTCGGGCGGAGCGACGAGCCAATTGGAGCGATTGGCCGTGAGCTCGCCGCGGGCCAGCTCCTCCTTCGCTCCCAGCACGACCCGATTGGTTTCGCTCTCCAGTCGGACCACGAAGCGCGGCTCGCCCAGGGCGATGCCCAGGCCCTTGCGCTGGCCGACCGTGAACCGATCGAGCCCATCGTGCGTGCCGACCACTACGCCATCGCTGGTCACGACCTCGCCGGCCGTGGTCGAGGCGCCCCGCTTGTGGCGAATGAACGCCGCGTGGTCACCCTCGGGCACGAAGCAGATCTCCTGGCTGTCCTTCTTGTCTGCTACTCGCATGCCAATGTCGTGGGCCATGCGGCGAATCTCCGACTTGTGAAAGCCGCCCACCGGCAGCAGCATCCGCGGCAGCAGTCCCGGCTCGATGCCAAACAGCACGTAGGACTGATCCTTGGTCGGATCGACGCCGCGGCACAATTGGGGGACGCTGTCCGCGTCGTCGCGCACCAGTCGGGCGTAATGCCCGGTGGCCACGTACTGGGCGTCGATGCCGTCGGCGTAATCGAACAGCCGGCCGAACTTGATCCAGTTGTTGCACATCACGCACGGGTTGGGCGTGCGGGCCGCCGTGTATTCGTCGATGAAGTAGTCGATGATGCGGCTGAACTCGGCCTGAAAGTCGATGGCGTAAAAGGGAATGTCCAGCCGATCGGCGACGCGGCGGGCATCCTGGGCGTCGCTGGCCGTGCAGCAGCCCTGCTTGTGGCGCGAGTGCGCGCTGACCACGGGGAGCGAGTCGCTACCTTGCGATGCCTCGGCGGAATCGGTGGCACATGCGGTCACGGCCGGCTCGCCGTGTCGCATGAAGACGCCGATGACTTCGTGGCCCGCCTCGCGCAGCAGCCACGCCGCTACGCTGCTATCCACTCCGCCCGACATGGCTAACACGACGCGCGACACGGGCCGACTTTCTGGCAGGTTTATTCGATAGAGATTTCAACGAAATCCGCTGGCCAACGACGTATTCAAGTCTATCCGTCCGTGTAGGTTCGAACAACGGCGGCGACGCGATGCGTGCTATTACTTAACTTGAGTTTTTTTAGTCTCCGAGCGCACCTGGCCGACAATGACCGACCAACAATCAACGCACAGGTGATACTTCTCGACAATCCACTGGTCGCGCTTCGGCGGGCTGAAGAGCAACGCCCCTGGTTGGTCCAAATCCTGCCCACACTTGTCGCATTTCAGATCGAGCATGTTCGATCACACCTGTCTTGATGGCGCCGGGCGTCTGTTTCGAGGATTATAGCCTGAAATTCTTTATCGGCCGGCTGGCCGGCGCTCGAAGTGCACAATGGCCTAAAAAAACCCCGTCGCGCGCACACTTCGCGTCCCGCCCGAGAATTTACGGGCCAATCGCCCCATCCGGCCGTCCTGCTTTCCCTCGCGCGCACACGGCGAAAGGCGCGCGCGCACACCAGCGACAAAGAACGCCCGCCCGCTCTCGTCATGCCCTTTGGCTCCTTTTGACTTCTTCGTATGCTGGACCTGTCCGTCCGTGTGCCACTGCTGGCTTGCCCAGCAGTGCTCCCCTGTTGAGCGACCTTGGGGGACTAATTGAGCCGATCGTCGCGACACTCTGGCAATCGCATTACTCCGTCGGCTCGATAATCTCGATGCGTCCATTGATTGGCGATTCCTGCTGCAAGGGCATCGAGAAAGGAACACTGCTGGGCGAGCCAGCAGTGGCACCCGCGTGCCGTTCCTTTGCCTGAATTCCGATGTCCCTTTTTCGTGCTCGTCGTGTCGTTGTGTCGTCGTGGTCAACTTTCTTCGGAGGAGGGCAACCACGACGACACGACGACACAAAGTCGAGCAGCTAGAAAGTTCATGCCGCGGCATCGCCTACCTGACTCGATTCTGCCTGCTTAGCGCCTTGGCGCCTTTGCGTGAGCCATTTGCAATTCAGGAATTCCTCACGCAAAGGCGCTAAGACGCAAAGAGGATTG
>JANNQN010000106.1:0-9292 GCA_031400775.1 Planctomycetia bacterium
ATGCTGGGGGTTTTGTCCATCGTTCGCTCGGACCGCGCCGCTGCCGGCGAACTGCCCAACGACTTCAGCCAGGCCTATGCGCCGGCGGTCGCCAGGCTGCGCGACTTCTATACGCACGTAACCGTGACCGGCAGGCTCAAGCGAGAGCTCCCGCAAACCAAGAAATCGGTGGACCAGACGTTCGTCTATCGGGCCGCCGGCGCGCAGGTCCGCCTGAATGTCACCACCGTGAAAAGCAAAGGCATGAAGGTGAAGGTGGGCGCGTCGGACTTGTTCATGGCCACCCGCGACGGATCGCTCTCGACAGTTCGCAACCCCGGCTCCGAGGTCTTCGACGACGCCAAGCAACTAAACTATGGCGACACCAAGACCCGCATCGACAGCACGTGCCTGCTGACATATCCCTACACGTTTGACAGCCACGCCACGATCTACGAGTACCTGCGGCAGCCGACCGTCACGGTGTTATCGGTCAAGAAAATCAAACGCGATGACGAATCGTTCGTGAAGGTCAACTTCAACGACATCACTGGCCGCCAAGACCGCTCGACCCAATGGAGCTCCTGGTTCCTGCTCTCGCCGGCCGAAGGCTGGGCCGTCCGCGAGTTTTCGCGCAGCTCCGGACAGGGCGACGCCGCCGTCACGTATCGTGGATCCCTCACATACGACGGCGAGCAGAACGGCGTTCCGCTGGTGTCGCGCATCGTGAGCATCAAGGAGCAAGGTCCCTCGCATACCTGCGTGGAGCGCGAGACCGTCTGGCTCGAAAAGTACACGGCCGGCGCTCCCGGCCCCGAGTTCTTTACGGGCTTCGAATTCTAAGCGATGCTCTTGTTTCAAAAGCGATTCCTGTCGGGTCTGGTCGACGGCCGCGTTACGCTCACTTTTCGCCAGTGGCCACAAGCCCGCGTCAAGCCGCTAGGGCGATATCGGGTGCATCCGATCGGCGTGGTCGAAGTGACGAGCGTGGATCGCATTCGCGTCCGCGACATCTCGGAGCAAGACGCCCGCCGGGCAGGCTTCGACGATCGCGCCGAGTTGCTGGCCTATTTGAAACCGGCCGCGCGAGACACGTTTGGACCTCAAACCGAGCTGTTTCGCATCGAGCTGCACTATGCGGGCGACGGCGATCGCGTGCCGCTGGCGCTCGAAGACAAGCTATCGGCCGACGACATCGCCCAGATCGACGATCGACTGGCCCGTCTGGATCGCAAGGAGCCGTGGACGCGCGCCGTGCTACGACTAATCGAGAAGAACCCGCGCGTGGCAGCCTCGCAACTCGCCGCCAAGCTCAAGCAGGAAAAAGCCCCGTTCAAGGCCAACGTGGTCAAGCTCAAGAAACTGGGCCTCACACAGAGCTTCGAAGTCGGCTACGAGTTGTCGCCGCGCGGAAAGGCATACTGGCAAGTCGCCCGGCGGCGGAAAAAGTAGTCCTTCCGCGCGGAGCTACGCCGCTTCGATCTTAGCCAGCGCCCGATCGATCCGCTCGAGGCACGTTGCCTTGCCCAAAATATCCAGGCAGTCATACAGGCCCGCGCCCACCGATTTTCCGGTCGTGGCCACGCGAACGGCGTGGATGATATCGCCGATTTTGATCCCCTGCTCCGCTACGAAACTTTGCAGGGCCTGTTCCAGATGCGGCACGTCGAACGGTTCGATCGCGGCCAGGACGTCGCGAAACTTCGAGAGCAACTCGGCCGCGCCCGGTTTTTGCAGATTCTTCTCGAACGCCTTGGGATCGTAAGTGATCTGGTCCTGAAAAAAGAAATCGGCATACGTGATGATATCGCCGAACACCTTGAGCCGGTCGCCGGCCGCCTCGACGATCCGCGTCAACTTCGGTCCGACTTCGCATGGCGCCGGCTTGGGCACCAGTCCGGCAAGCTGAAGATACTCGAGCATCCGCGCCACGCGCTGCTTGATCGGCAACTGCTGCATGTAGTGGTCTTGAAAGGCCCACAATTTCTTGGGATCGAAACTGGCTGGCGCCTTGGTCACGCGCTCGAGCGAAAAGTTCTCGATCATCTGCTCGCGCGAAAGGAATTCGGTCTTGTCGTCCAGCGACCAGCCCAGCAGGACCAGGTAATTGATGATGGCGTCGGGCAGATAGCCGACTTGCTCGTAGAAATCCACGATCACGGGATTGAACGTGTCGGCCGCCGTCGGCAGGCCCAGTGCCGACGCGATCGCCACGCCGTGCTCGTTGACCAGGGCGAAATCCCGATTCTTCAAATACTTGTCGAGCTTGCGCTTGCTGAGCTTGTTCTTGCTGCCCGGCTCGGCCACATACGGCAAGTGGGCATAAATCGGCAACGGATACCCCAGCGACTGGGCAATGAAGATTTGCCGCGGCGTGTTCGACAGATGTTCCTCGGCGCGAATGACGTGCGTGATCTGGTAGTCGAAATCATCGACCACGCTGGCCAGGTGATACAGGCACGTGCCGTCGGTCCGTTGAATGACATGGTCCTGCTCGCGGGCCCAATCGAATTCGACTTGGCCGCGCACCTGGTCGTCGATGATCAGTTTTCCTTCGCGCGGCATTTTGAGCCGCACCACGGCCTGGCGACCCTGAGCCGCCAGCGCCGCCTGCTCGGCGGCCGTTTCGGCCATCCAGCGGCGGCTATACAGGAAGGGGCGCTTCTCGGCCTGGGCCGCCTCGCGCTCGGCTTGAACTTCCTCGGTGGTGGCGTAGTCGCGATACGCGAATCCGCCGGCCAGCAGCTTCTCGACCGCCGCCTGATATCCGGCCAGACGCTGCGACTGGTAATACGGCGCATAGGGCCCTCCCACTTCGGGTCCCTCGTCCCAGTCGATGCCCAGCCAGCGAAAGCCATGCAGGATGGGGGCCAGCGCCGCTTCGACGTTTCGCTCGGCGTCGGTGTCGTCGATCCGCAGCAAGAACTGTCCGCCGTGCCGCCGCGCGAACAGCCAATTGAAGAGCGCCGTTCGTACGCCGCCGATATGCAGATAGCCCGTCGGACTGGGAGCGAAACGTGTGCGGACCATGGATGAAGTCGCTTGCGGGTGCCGCAGGCCCGGTCGCAGTCCGTGGCCCGCTCAAAGGACAAACGACCAATTATGCAGCAATTGCCGCCGGGCGGAAGTGGGAGATTTGGCGAAGGATGTGCATGCTTTCGCCGCCTGCGCGCGCCCTTAGCGCCTATCCGAGAACTGTCGGGGACTGTCCCGATTTTGCGGTGCCCTGGGAGCAGGGCACCGTGGGGCACGTTGCCGCGCGACCCATGGTAGGGACTGTCCCCTTCTCCGAGACAGTTCTCGGATAGGCAATTAGCGTAACTGCCCGATGATGCCGATCAGGAATCTGCCAAGCCGGTCGGAAGCGACCAACGCGTCTTCCTTGAGCTGCCACATATCCTTGATGCTCGAGGGGCGCCGCAGTATCGCGCCGGCCGCGGCGCCGAGTCGGCCGGCCGTTGATTTTTTCTTGACGAGGTAATCGATGTCGCCGGGCAGCGTGCGGCCGACGGCGTCGGTGATGATGCGCACCGAAAGGAATCGAACCTTCTCGCGGCGACACGCCTCGGCCACGCCCATCGATTCCATATCGACCGCCAGCGCCGCGTGCCGAGCTCCCAGCGATAGCTTTTCCTCTGCTCGCCCGACAACCTGATCCACGGACAACACCCGACCGACGTGTACGTGGCGCATCGGCTGCATGGCATCAGGCGCGAGCTTGAAATCGATCGCCAGCGCATGCCCATCGGGGTCGACAATCTCGTCGGCCAGAATCACGTCGCCTTGAGCCACCCGGTCGCTAAGTCCTCCGGCGTATCCGGCCGAGATGATCCATTTCGGTTGGTGGCCGAGGATGAGCGCCTGCGTGGCCCGCGCCGCAGCCTCGCAACCGACGCCGGACTCGACCAGCACCACGCGTCGGCCGTCTAGCCCTCCCTCGCGGAACACGAATCCGGCGGCATGGGTCCGCACCACACCGGCCAGCGCGTCGGCCAGGCCTCCAGCTTCGATTCCCAGGGCAAACACCACGCCGACGTGGCAGACTTCGCGCTTTACTTCGGGCGGGCCTTGTTCGGCGGCGCTCTTGGGAGACCCCTCCGCTCGGGAGCCTGTGGGAGAGGATGCTGTCGCGCCGTCGGCTGCCTGCGACGCCGCTTCGCGCAGCCGGTCCTTCGCCTGCGTCATCAGCCAGTTTCGCAAAAGCGATTGCCACATGTTTGACGGGCCCATTTTGGAGAAGACGATCCCACCGGCCGAACCGCAGGTGCGCCGGAAACGACTCGGGAAACGTCCATTCTAACCGACCAGAGACCCTACCCCGCTTATTTCGTTGACAGCATCCCCAACGGTGGTATATTTCGTGCTTGCCGCCAGCCCAATCGTGGGCTCCTTGCGGCATGGTACACACAGGCGGTGTGGCATGTCACTTTGCAGGATGTCGCCGGTTTCCATTCCAGCGTTTCTCGTTCGCACCCGCTTGTCTCGCCTCTGCGGCGTCGATTTTGTCGTTGTCGCAGCGGCTTTGTCGCCAATCAACCTCGACGGCGAGGCATTTCCCTTAGGAGTTCAGCCCATTTAGGAGTCTAGTTCCGTGTCCACAGATACCCTGCTGCTCCCGGATAAACAGTCGCTTTCCAAAGAACATCAAGCGATGCTCGCTTGGCTGAGCCAGTCCAAGTCTCACGAATCGGTGGTCGTGATTCTACGGCGCGAACCGAAGCTCAAAGCGGAAATCGACGCGCTGCCGGACGGCGACCCGGCGATTCCGTTCAGGACCAGCCAGGCCTGCGAGAAATCGCTGCGATTGGTCCACGAGCAATGGCAAGAGATCGTCGGCCACGGGACTTACTGGTCGCGAATCAATTGCTATCCCGAGCTTGCTGCCTGCACCCTGCACGGGCCGACGGTCGATTTGGAGCGGCTGTTGAACAAGCTGCACGAGTCGCCCCCACGGCCGGTGGCCGGGTATCTCTACGGCGGCTTTCTAACGACGCCGGAGGCCGAATTTGGCCCGGTGGGCATGCCGGACGGCGCTAAAACGGCTCTAAAAACTTTCGCGGGCGACTGCTTCGATTTGGGACGCCGTGACAAAGATCGCCGACGGCTGGGGGCGATGGTTAGCGATTCGCTCCTGGCGGCACTTTATAGCGGGCCGCCGGCCGATGACGGGGGCGACGACGACTCACCGGATCCCGATCCGGATCCGATCGAGTTTCTATCGAGCTTCAAGAATGAGTGGGACTATTTGAATCAATTGCAAATCGGTGACGCCCAATCGTGGAGCAACTCGCCTGGCCGCGGCCAGATCGTGTGCGTCATCGACTCGGGCGCCGACGAGAGCCATCCACTTTTGCAACAACAAGTGGCTCACTATATGCGCTTCGATTTGTACGGGTACGAGAAGGAAGCCTATGCCTGCATGGACAACGCCTGCCACGGCACCAAGATCGCCGGCTGGATCTGCGGAAAGCCGCTCGACCTGACTCAGCTTTGCGGTCGGGGCACCATTCGGCTGGGCATCGCTCCACATGCCCGGTTGCTGGTCCTTAGCTCAATGGGCGGCGACTTGTTGCGAGAGAGCGGCACCTGGGACCAGCTATTGGCTGGTTTGAAGCACGCCGTGACGCTGAAGCACCGGTATCACCACCAGACCGTGAACATCAGCATGGCGTTCGACACTCCGAAGTCCGCCGACATCATTCGCAATATAGACGGATTCCTCACCGATATAAAACACAACGGCATTGTCCCAATTCTTGCGGCCGGCAATCACGGCGACGACACTTGTCCGCTGGGGACGAACGGCTATTACATCGGCGCGCTCGACTCCCAGGGGAAGCCCAGCAGCAAGAACGGAAAACGCGTCGACCTATTGGCCCCAGGCGACGTCTACTGCGGCCAACCCGCATCGCCGCGGCTCAAGCACCGATTGTTCGGACGACATCAGGGCAGCTCGCTGGCGGCCGCGATCGTCGCCGGCGCGGTAGCGCTAGTGGCTAGCGAAAAGAGGATTTCCGCGCCGGCCGCGATGGAGAAGCTGCTCGAAAACGCCAAGGACGGGCGCCTGTGGATCGACGGTGCTCTGCGATAGCAGCGCGCCCGGTGTGAAACATTCGCGGCGTCGGGAAGATATTCCGCCCCCCAACGCGAACAACTATGTATATTGCAAGCATCAACGTATATTGCAAGCATCAACCCAGCGAGGCTTCGCGCGGCGGGTGTCAACTCAGTCCAACCGCAAGGGCGGAGCGGAGTTACTGGAAACGATTCCCGGACGTGGTACTTGAGCTTGCACGCTCGGAACCGTATTCGATCCGCGCGTCTAGGAAGGAGACAATTCCGCCGGCCTACAGACTCGACTGGCGAGCCGCGTTCAGAGGCACTAAACTATTCAAGATCTGGGACGCTAACAGCTTACGATCAGTCGTCGCGGTGCGGTCCGAGGCGACTGCACGCAGTCTGCGGCGTTTCTAACCCGAAAGGGTCATCCGCCGCCCGGCGACTTGACGATGCGTAAGGCAGTTCGGCGGATTATCTTCCTGAACGAACTCCCAGCGGTCGTCAGGGTTTTTAGTTGAAATCCGGCGGCTGCAATTTAGGATACCGAGATGAACGGACCCCGATCGGCCATTGTTTTCTTCTCGCACAGGGAAGCAAACGAACCTTCAGACGAGGCGGTGCGACAACAAAAGCTGGCGCACGGCATCGACGCGATCCTCTCGAACGTGGCCGGCCTTCGTGTAATGCAGGCCAACGATTTCTCATGCACCGTCTCGGTGATCGGCAACCCGGATTCGATCCTGCAACTGAAGACCTTCGTCACCGATGCGGCACTGGGCGCAGTCGAGTTCGATGTCTTCGAGAAGCCGGCCTTTCGGGTCGGATAGGTTCCGCTCTCCACACGCCATCGCTTCTTGCGGCGTGCATCTTGTCCGCAACGGATCGATTCATTCCGCTGCGATTCGCGTGATCAGGCACACCCAATCGCGGTCCGCGTCACGCGGGGGCGCGCCAAGCGAGACATTGCCGGAGCCGGCCACCTGCTCGACCGTGCCGCTGCGCAGCGACCCGCCGCGGCGCGGGTCGTACCAGCGAACCTGGTACTGACCCGGCTCCAAATCCAGTTCGGTGGCCGGACCGTGTGGGAAATGGCAAGAACGGGCGCCGCCAGATCTGGGCCTTGACGGCGGATGATAAATCTCGCGACAGGATTATTCTTTGGCGTGACCGGACGAATTGGTTTGGGCAGGTGCGACGTCCGAAAGTTGAACTGGCCAGCCTAGCGCTCGCTGCAAGCGGAATTGCGCCGTGTTGTAATCGACAAGTGCCCGTAGGTATTCGCGGCGAGCCTGGTCGAGGGCCTGAATGGATTGCAGTGTTTCGATCGGAAGCCCTTTCAGATCGCGCACGCGGAGTAGATTTCGTTCAAAGGAAGCGGTGGCACGCTCGACCGCTTGCTGGGAAATTGCAATCTGTCGGTGTCGGGCTTGAACCTGGGCGTGTGCCTGCACGATCTCCCGCGCGACTTCATTCATCACGCGCATCTGATCGAATCGCTTCTGGTCGTACATAGCACGCGCCTCACGACGAGCGAGTTCGACGCCGCGGTCGTTCGCTCCAGTTGGTCGCTGCAGGAATCCAATCGTTCGCTCCGCGCGGAAATCGATGTCCCAAATCTCCACGGAATCATGCGGCCCGGCATGTATGCCATGGCCACGATCAAACTGGCGGAACGTGAGAACGCGATCGTGCGCGACGCAGCCGGGACCGCCTGCATGGTGGTCGACGATGGCAAGATCGTGCGCTGTCCGGTGGAACTTGGACTCCGTAGCGGCAGTGAAATCGAAATCCTCTCGGGTATCGAAGAAAGTCAGGTGGTCGTGCTCAAGCAACCCGAAGCCCTCAAGCCGGGGCAGTCCGCGGGCGTTGCGCCAGCGACGAAGTAACCGGGTCGCATCTAGCGGCCAAGACGTCTAGACGCCGCCGCGCCGACCAACGAGAATTCGCACGTGTCGATCAAGTCGTCGTGAACGCTGTTTCCTTCGGGAATGCCATGTCCCTGCTCGCCTCGATCCAGAATACGTTTCTGCGAGTGTTTACCACACGGTATGTGCCCCATCCCGAGTTGCGCACCTTTCTATCGCGCGCCCAGACACAGGAAGATCCGCGGGCCAAGGCCACGGTGGCGGTGCTCGACGCGATCGAGAGCGAGCATACCTTCGGCGTTCCACTGGCCCGCCGCGGAATTCAGCCGGTGTACCTGAAGATCGACAATCGCTCCGACAAGCTGCTGCGACTACAGTTGGTGCGAGTCGACCCCAAATACTACACGGCGCTCGAAGCGGCCGGAGTTAACCACTTCTCGATCGTCAGGCGGCTCTCGGCGTTCGGTTTCATCGCCTGGTTCTTTTGGCTCATTCTGCCAATGCTGATCTTGGTTCCGTTCAAGCTGATCACGGCCTGGCGGGCTAATCGGCGGATGGACGATTGCTTTCGCGAGAGCGCCTTTCGTCTGCGCCCCATTCCGCCCGGCGGCACGGCCGAGGGATTCGTGTTCACTCCGCTCGACTCCGGCACCAAGGTGGTTCACGTCAGCCTGCATGCCACCGGCGACTTGCTGGATAGCAGCACCGGCAAGTTCGCAGCCGGCGAGGCTTCGCCCCCGGCCGTGGAGTTCACCTTTTCGGTTTCCGTGCCGGGCATCGCCGCCGATTATCTGCACCGCGACTTCCAGGCTCTCGAAAATAGCGCCACGCTAGTGGAGTGCGACCTGCCGACGCTCGTTTCGCGACTGGGCGCGATGCCCCCCGCGACGGGCAACGAAAAGGGCACGCGCTCCGGCGATCCCGTCAACCTGGTGGTGATCGGGGAGTTCGAGACCATCCTGGCCGCCTTTGCCGCGCGGTGGGACGAAAGCGAAACGATTTCGTTGAAGACCTGTTGGAAGACGGCCCGCGCCTTTTTGCTGGGTTCGGAATACCGCTATTCGCCCGTCAGCCCGCTATACCTGTTCGGCCGCAGCCAGGACGTGGCGCTGCAGCGCTCGCGGCTATCGATCAACGAGCGATTGCACTTGCGGCTGTGGCTGAGCCCGCTGCGCTTTCAAAGCCACCCGGTATGGGTGGGCCAGGTGAGCCGCGACATTGGCGTGCGGTTCACGACCAAGGTCTGGAACCTGACAACGCATCGCATCGATCCCGACGTCGACGAGGCCCGCGACTACGTGATCGAGGATCTGCTGCAGGCCGAGCGGATCGAAGCCTCGGGCTACGTGGATGGCGTCGGCTCGTGCGACGTCAAGGCGCCGCGGAGA
>JANNQN010000107.1:0-1687 GCA_031400775.1 Planctomycetia bacterium
CCTTCGATCAGGATATCGTCGTTGGCGAACAGCCCGGTACCAACCTGAAACAGCAGGGCGAGGAGCAGCACTAGCACCATCCAGCCGCCGAGGGGGTTGTGGCCGGCCGAGTGCGCGGGAGCGCGCGCCAGAAGTTTCCGCACAAAAGCGATGCCCGCGGAGGGACCGGCAAGGAAGTTCGAAAAACGCGCGTAGGTGCTGCCGGCGAACCCCCACATGATGCGGAACAGGACCAGAGCGAGGATCGCGTAGCCGGAGCGCATGTGCCACTCCATCCAGTCGCCCTTCAACTTGCCGCTCAGGATCATGAAGGCGAACAGCAGAACCAGCAACCAGTGGAAAAGCCTCACCGGCACATCCCAGACCTTGACTTGAGCCTCCCCGGACTGCATGCATCTTCTCCTAACAGCCGCGGCGGAGGTTTATTCCGCTGCGCCCGCTACCGCAGCCCGGCGACGTACTCGGCGACTGCCTGGATTTCCCGGTCGGTCATGCGCGCCGCGACGCCCCGCATCATGCCGTTCGGATCGTTCGCGCGCGCCCCCGAGCGGAATGCCTTCAGCTGCACCTCCACGTATTCGGCGAACTGTCCGGAAATCCGCGGGTACTGCGCCGGCATCCCGGCCCCGGTCGGGCCGTGGCAGCCGGCACAGGCCGCCACCGTGGTGGCCGAATTGCCACCGCGATAGATCTTCTGGCCGAGGGCGGCGAGCTCCTTGTCCTTTGCCGCGGCAGGCTTGAGCTTCTGGGCGGCGTAGTAGGCCGCGACGTTCTGCATGTCGGCCGGGGAAAGAGTCGCCACCATGCCCGCCATCACGGCATTGTCGCGTGCCGCCTTCTTGCCGTCCTGCGGCTTGAAATTGACGAGTTGCTTGTGCAGGTATTCATAGAACTGGCCCGCGACCTTAGGGTTTGCGGCGAGGGGGCTGTTGCCATCTGCGGCATGGCACGCCGCGCAGGCTTGGGAAGCGATGGCCTGACCCTTCGCCGCGTCGGGCTTGGCGGGGGCCTGGGCGGCGACGGTTCCAGCGCACAACAACGCGGCGACGCTCGCGACGCAAGCCAACGGTCGAATCATGCGGCAGCTCCCTGAATACAGCGGTGGAAAGCCACGATTTTATTAGAATTTCCGCCCAGGAGGGAAAACAGGGCCCTCCCCCGTTTAGCGCATACCATCCTGCCCTTGTCCGCCTTCCTTCAAGCGCGTTTCCTCACTTCGGCCGCCAACCCTCATGATTTCCCGGCAGAGGCCGGGCCCGAACTCGCCTTCGCCGGGCGTTCCAACGTCGGCAAATCAAGTGCGCTAAATGCCCTTGCCGGCCGCAAGCGGTTGGCCTTTTTCAGCAAGACCCCCGGCCGTACCCAGACGATCAACTTCTTTGACCTCGGCGACCAGGCGCGGCTCGCGGATCTGCCGGGGTATGGCTACGCCAAGGTGCCGAAGTCCATGCGCGGCAGCTGGGACGCCCTGATCAGCGGGTACCTGACAGAACGGCCCAATCTTGTCGCTGTCGTCGTACTGATGGACGCGCGTCGTCCCCTAACCGCCAACGACCGTCAGTTCCTGGAATGGTTGCGCCCAGTCCCCGCCCGGCGTCTGGTGTTGCTGTCGAAATCGGACAAGCTGACGCGGGTCGAACGCGCCAAGACACTCGCCGGTACCCGTGCCGCGCTCGACAAGGCCGCC
>JANNQN010000108.1:0-3489 GCA_031400775.1 Planctomycetia bacterium
GTTGGTCCAACTGCCGTCGGCGGCCTGGCTGCGAGCCAGGTAGTCCAGGCCGCTGCGAACCGCCTTGAGCGTGCTGGCCGTGATGTGCTTGGGCATCACCTCCTCGGCCGAGACTGCTGCCGGCAAGCTCCCTACGGTCAACACAACGAGCCAGCACGTCCATGCACGTGGTCGCGGCGAAGTTTGCATCGTGCCACCCCTTGCTATTTCTGGGCCGTGGCCGGATCGGGCGATTGAATGGCAAAGCGGACCAACAGTTTGACCTGCACGTTGATGCCCGACAAATTATTCGAAGTCAGCCGCGGCTCGCCGGCATCCTCGGCGGGTGGCGTCGGCGGGGACACTCCGTACTGAACGTTGGTATTCACCGGTGCCTGCTGATCGCCGGCCACCTGGACCTCCTGAACCGACAGCGCCGCGCCGAGCTTGAGCTGATTCAGCTTGGCAAGTCGAGCGGCCCGGCTGCGCGCGTCGGCCACAGCCTGCTCGTACGCCTTCTCGCGAATCGCCGCCAGATCGGCCACGACAAACCGCACCGCGGACGTATTGTTCGTGTAGTTTCCATATCGCATGTTGCGCATCACCTCGGCCGCGCTGGGACCAATCGACACACCCGTGTCTTGCGCCGCGTCCAACAGCCGGCCCACGGTCTTGATCAACTCCTCGGGCGGCAGATCGCGGACATCCTTGACGCGCACGCGCAGCACGCTGGCCACCTCGATCTGCGTCTTGGTGGGCACTTGCGGCATGCCGTTCATGGCCCGTTGCTGCTGTTCTAGCGGAGTGCCGGCGGAGACCGTGAGTCCCCGCTCGTCCATGGACAAGTTCTTGACGTTCAACTTCTCGAGCGCTTCGATCACGCGCTTCTTCGCGTCGCGGTACTTCACCAGGGCGTCGGCTGTCAGCTCGGCCTTGCCAGACAGGTTCAAATCGATCTCGACCCAGTTGGGTCGCGTCGACAAGTCGCCCGTGCCAAATACGGTAATGCCGTCGCTGCCGCCGGTGGCAGTGGCCAGCGAGGTTTGCGCGCTGGTCTTCGCGCTTGTGGCCATTGCCGCCACCAGTCCGATCAGCGCCGCGGAAACAGCAGTCCGGAAGCTCATGGCACGAGTCCTTGCAATCGCGAGTTGGTTGTCTGGTTGTTGGTGGACGATTAACGCTCTAGGAGTAAAACTTCCATCCCGCAAAAGAGCGAATTAGTTGGCTTGGGCTTGCAGAGTGCTGGTGCGCGGGTAGGCCGTAATCGCCACGTTGGACACGGTCACCATGGCCCGCGGGGTGAAGAACAGGGCCCCGCCCAAACCATCGCGATCGATTCCCCGAAAGATCTGCAACACGTCGCCCGTCGTTTTGTCGACTTCGCACACGCCGCGCGACGTGAACCGATACACCCGATTCTTGGTCACCAGTGGAGTGCTCCAGTCGGCCGATTGCGGCAATCGGCTGACCCACAATAGTTCCTGCGTCTTGAGGCTGTAGGCGGCCAACTCGTCGCCGCCCAGATAAATCCGCTCGTCGTCGGCGGCCACGATGACCGCGCCCGTGCCGACCGGCCGGTTCCACGCCAGCGCGGGTCCTTCGGTCTGCACACCCAGCAAACGCGAGGCGCGCATTCCCTTGGTAAACAGCAGCCCTCCGGCGCGCAAGGGCCCGCTCACGCTGTAACGCGGCGGTTGATAGTCGTAATAGTGCCCCGCATTCGGCGTTGGCGAATCGTACAGCAGTCCCCAATCGAGCTGGCCCGTCTGCGGCTGCATGGCGACTAGCGCGCCTCCGTGGGTGTCGATGTATAACCGGTCGCGATGAAACAGGAAGCTGGGAGACGATATCCGGTCACTGTAGAGCTGCGACTGATCGACCGCGTAGTTGCCCACCGTGACGGTCTTGAGCATCTTGCCGTCCTTGGCATTCAACATGAGCACAGCCAGCTCGCGACCTTGATTCGTGCGGCTGGCGCCCACATAAACCATGTCGCCCAGCGGATACGGCTTGCCCAAGATGCTCCAGGTGCTCAGCGAACGCCGCGTGGTGAAAACTTCCTTGCCCGTGGCCGCTTCGCGCACAACCAGGGCAAACGGTCCATTTTGATTGGCCTGCGCCGCGTCGCGCTCGACGCTCCAGGTCTGACCGTTGTGCACCATCAACGAGTAACGCTCGGGCGCGGCGCCTTGCCGGGCCTGCTGAAACTGCAATTGATGCAACTTGCCGCTGCGCCACAGCAGCTTGCCGGTCTCCAGGTCGAACGCCATTTGCACGCCGAACAGATTGACGTACGCGCGTGCGTCGTCCACGGCGGTCGGAACCTCGAAATTATTAGCCACCGAACGGCCGAACACATCCTGCAGGGCAAACGGCTGGTTCGCGGTCGCCGGATCGACCTTGCGCTGAAAACGGAATTGCCAACTCTCGCCGGTCTCGGCTGGGAGTTCGAAATCGTCCGGTAAATCCTGCGCGCTGGCGCTGGGGCTGCTCTCGGCCGTGGCGGCCAGGCTGGCCAGGTATTCGCCGGCCGGCATGCCACGACCGCCGACTTGGACATTTTCGGCCGCAAACTTCTCGCGCACCATCTGGTCGATCTCGCGGAACTCGTTCCAGCGCCCGGCGCGAGCCAACGCCGTGGCGATCTTGCTGAGCGTCTGAGCTTGGGGCAGCTTGCTCTCGGGGCAATAATCGACGAGCGAGCGCCAGGCGGCGACGGCCTGGTCCATGTCTCCTTGCTCGAAGTGCAAATCGCCCAAGCGATCGGCCGCCCGATCGCCGACCGAACTGATCAAGTGGTTCGACACGATCGAAGCCAGGTTGTTGGCCTCGGCGGAATCGACCGCTTTGTCCCACAGCGCGGCGGCCTGGGAGTCATAGAACAAGCGATACGCGCTTTTGCCGCTCGCCGGAAGGGCGGCCATCAGACCGCGCACCAGCAGTCCGCTGGGGACCAGCACGCCGTCGCCCCGATCGACGAAACCGGCGGAAGCCTTGCCGGCGATGGCATCCAACGATTTGAAGGCCTTCTCCCATTGCTCGTGCTCGGCGAATCGCTGGAACTCTTCGAGCGATTCCTTCACGCCGGCGGTCTGCGTCGGCAGCGTGAAGCCCGGGGGGAGCTTGGGGGCATCCGATGCCGCGGTGTGCGCCACAAATCTCCCGTTGAGAATCACCTGTGCGACCGACACTTCATGAGCAACCGCCGCCAGCATTGCGACAGCCAGGCAAGTAATCGAAAACGCCGAGCGCAGTCCGCGCAATCGGCAGAGGCTGAGATTGAGTGCGAGAGAAAGCACAGAGGACCTCCGCTCCAGCCCAGCGCTAGGCCGGGCACACCCAGATTTGTTCCGTAAAGCCGATTAGAACTCCGGCAATATCAAATTGCAAAAGAAAAGCTCCCTCGGATGAAGATTGTTGGAAAGCCGATTGGGTGGTGGTACAATTTGGCCATGGGGCGGCTGCAGAATTCCCGCGTTTCTCGGGAGCAGGGCGATGGGCACCCAGAGG
>JANNQN010000109.1:0-8694 GCA_031400775.1 Planctomycetia bacterium
ACGGCGGAATTTTCAACGTTGGAGCCGGCCAGCACACGTTGCGGGCCTATATCGGCGACGGTCTGGGCCAGTTGTGGCCAGGCACCGTGATCGTGAATCGCATGTTCGTCATAAGTCTGCCGGGCGCCAGCCCGACGGCCGCGCTCGACGAAGCAACTAGCGAAAACGTGTAGGTCTTCGCCCGCCGATTGTTCGACTGTCACCTCGGACGACTGTGGCCCAGATGTCCCCGGGAAACCGTTGTTTTCCGCGAGAATTCTCCCGGCTTTTGCCTACCTTCGCACTTTGAGCTAGCGTTGTCCTGAGCGTACGCCGGCGCCGAGGTTGGCCGCGATTGCCGTTTGGTATTCGGTGGGCCAGTCGATACTTCAATCCAGGATCTCGATCCATGCGCGTGTTAATCGCCTGCATTTTTCTGTTGCTCGCTCCCACGGCCGTGCTGATTGCTGTCAAGGTGTTCGAAGAGTATCGGGCCGTGCAGAATGAGGACCAGGCGGTCGACGGAGTGGCGCGCAAGCCCGGCGAGGTGTTGTTCTTCAATGCTTCATGGTGCGGACCTTGTCGGCAAATGAAGCCGATCGTGAGTCAGTTGCGCCGCCAGGGTTTTCGAATTAGAGACATCGACGTCGACAAGAATCGCAGCCTGGCTCAAAAGTATGGAATCAGCGGAATTCCGACTTTTGTGTTCGTCCAGAACGGGTCCGAGGTCCACCGCTTCTCGGGCGGCACTTCGGCGGACCAGTTGCGCAAATTGTGCTCAAGCCCGGCCTATCACTAAGCGAGCGAACTCCCAGGGACGCCATGCTGCTGGGGGCATGCTAGCACGCGGGATTTCGCGCGATCGCGGACCGGCCGCCAGGGCGGCAACTGCTCTGGATCGATTCGCGGCAATTTGCGAAGCTTCCGCGCCATGAGCAATCGCCAAGGCATCCGAAGATCGCAGCGGGAACGGATCGCGCACTGGGCGCGATGCTGGCTGCTCGTGCTCGTTGCTTTTGGCGTGTCGGCGTCCTGCTTTGGCTGCTCGCGCTGGAATTGGCGCGGCAAGGGTTTTGGCGACAACTCAACTGGCTGGACCGACAAGATGCGGCCGCCGGCGGACGAAAAGCAATTCTCCGGCCTCGACGCACGAGCCAAGGAAATCGAACGCAATCTCGGCGTTCGCTAGCGCGCCGCACTCGTGGGCAGTAGACTTCGCCGGCCGCCTATTTCGCGACGCGCTCCACCGGCGGTTCGCCCGGATGATAAACCGTCTTCGCCCCGGCCAGCACGTCGGCCCAATCGAACAGCTCCACCTTCAGCTTGCGCTCGGACAACAGGCGAGCCTGGTCGAAGTAGTGGGGCGAGTTGGGATCGCCACTTTCACCGTAATTCAAGGCCGATGCGCCTCGAACCTTAGGGCCGAATTCGTAGACCGCGATGTAGCTGGCGCCAACCAGGCCATAGCGCTTGTTGATTGTCATCACGAAAGGAATCTTGATCGTCGGCGAGGAGTATTGCGTGAACACGATGCCCAACGGTCCTGGGCCACCCAGGCTGGGCAGGCTCGGCAGCTTGTCGTCAAACGAAAGCTCGTGCAAATCGACCATGTTCGGCCGCCGCTGAATGCGGAACAAATCGCCCCATGCAACCCGCCAGTCGCCGTGACTCGACTTGAGCTTGCGCGCGGCGGTAATGAGCGCTTGAAATTCCTGCTTGGGGTCCTTCACGAAGCGTGGCAGCAGCGTTTCGGCTGGATAATCCATTCCATAAAGCTCTTCGTACCAGGCTTCGCACAGCGTGGCTTGCGTCGAGCCGGCCGAAATTCGGCAGTCCCAATCCAGCAGGTGCCGCATATACGGTTCGACCTGCGCGGCCAACTCCACGTTGGTCTTGCGCAATTCCTCAAATCGCCGGCCGTACGTTGGAAGCTGATCCTGGGCCCAATAGACGGTCGTGTCGAAAGCCGCTTGCTCGACCTGCTCGAACGTCACCGATTTCATTTCGCCCAGCAATTGGCGCGAGATCTTGGCCCGGCGCTTGTCGTCGTCGCGATCCTCGACCATGTACGGCGGGTATTTCGCGGCGTCGAGGTTGCCCGTGGCGCAGGTGGTAAAGGGGCTCGAATTGCAGTTCTGCACATAGCCATCCTGCGGATTCAGCAACTGGGGCATTTCGTCGAGCGAGTGGATGCCGTTCCACTCGGTGCGCGGATCGGAGCCGTCGACGGGCTTCGACCAATCGAATTGCGGATCGCGACGCGGCACCAACCCGTTGTAGAGATGAAAAATATTTCCCGTCTGATCCGCGTAAATCACGTTCATGATCGGGAACTGCTGTTGGCTCAATCCTTGCTTGAACTGGTCGAAGTTTTTGGCCTTTACCAGCTCCAGTTGCTGCCGCAGCATCATGCTGTCGAGGCCGGAAATTCTCGCCGCCAGGAAATGTTGATTGTCTTCCTTGGCCACGATCGGCCCGAAGTGCGTCTTGCGCAGCTTTACCTCGCGGTTCCAGGAGTCCTTACCCGAACGGACCTTGATCGTGGAAGTCCACTCCGTGGCCTCGCGGTAGCCGTCGCCATAGCGGTAGCGCAGCGGATTCGCCGGATCGTCGAACGTCACGCGCCACACGTCGGCGATGTCCGGCTCGTTGACCGTGAACGTCCAGCCCAAATGCTCGTTGTGCCCCAGCGTCGGCACGCAGTTGCCGAACATCGTGGCGCCCGAAAAAGCCCAACCCTCGTCGCTCACCAGGTGCGCCTCGTGCATCTGCGAGAAACCGAACCAGGGCAAGTGCGGATTGACGAACAGCATGGCGTGGCCCGACTTCGTCTTGGTTGGGGCGATGGCCCAGCCGTTCGAGCCGGCGTTCGACCAGATCGTTTCGTGCGAACGAGGCAGAAAGCTGCGCGTCAACCGCGTATACCGGTAGCACAGCTCGAGCAAGATATGCCGGCCATAAGCCGCCACATGCCAGGGTTCGAAATGCGTGATCAAGCGGGGCTTCGTGCCCGGGTGTGTCGCCAGGTAGTAGTTCAAACCCAGGGTATAGGCCGCGCAGATGCGTTGCAGCCGAGGCTCGAGCCGGTCAAACGCGGCCCGCGACTGCGGCACTACCTCGAAGGCCCGATTCAGCGTGTCCGAGTTCAAGCCGCGAAAACCATGCACCTCGCTGTAGCGACCCAGGCTGAGAATATAGGTGTCTTCAATCTGCCAGAAATTGTCCTCGGCCTGGGCATAGGCGTTGCCAAAAATGACATGCTCGTCGGTCTTGCCGTGAATGTGGGGCACGCCGTAGGCGTCGCGATAGATCGTGACACCGCGTGCCAGCCGAGCAGCCTCTAGGGCCTCGCTTTCGCTGAGCTTTTCCTCCAGCGACGCGCCGCCTATCGCACTGGGCGTCGCATCGCCCCGGGCCTCGACCGCACACATCACTAGCACAACCGAAACCAGCAAGATCCGACCGGCGCACACACTCGGTAACCACAACATGCCACACGCTCCACGAAAGGGTATCCACACAATCATACATCTCAATTATCGCAGACATCCGGCAATCCTGAAACCGCTCCATTCTTCGGCGGCAACCGCCGCGCCGGCATTTCTGGCGATAAATCGTCAACGCGACTGAGGATCAGCCAGCGGTCCGTAGAGTTCCGGACGCCGGAAGCGATACAGGTACTCGGGTTCCGCTCGGGCCGCTTCCAACTCGCGGGCTTCGAGATCAGCGACAATCAACCCGCTTTGTCCCGGCTCGGCGGTCCACTCTGCTAACAACGCGCCCCGCGGCGAAATGATCACCCCGCCGCCGGGAAATTCTTGTTCGACGCCGGCGCAAGCAACTTTTCCCACGTAGTTGCAGGCCACTGCGAACACTCCGTTCTCGACCGAGCGGGCGCGCAGCGGCGGGGCCGCCCATTGGGCCCAGCCGGCCGGAGTCGGCGGAGGTGGATCGGCCGCAAAAGGGAACAGGACAATCTCGACATTCTGCACGGCCAGCAAGCGCGTCGATTCCGGCAGCAACGCGTCGAAGCAGATATTGGCCCCGATGCGCCCTAATGGCGTATCGACCACGACGGGCCCCGGCCCGCCGTTGTAGAAGGGCATCTCGAACATCGGCACGTGCATTTTTCGCCACCATCCTAGCGTGCCGTCCGGGCCAACCAGTAGCTGAGTGTTGTAGAGCACGTTGCCCGCGTCTTCCAACATGCCGGCGCTCAATAGCACGCGATGCTGGGCGGCGATCGCCCGCAAGGCGGCGACTTCCGGCGAGTTCAATCCGATCGCCAGACGGCGGGCCTCGGCCAGCGCCACTCGCAGCCACGCGGCATGATCGTGCGGCGGATGGTTGGGAATGAAGCCGCTCAGCGATAACTCGGGAAACAGGATCAATTGGGCTCCCGCGGCAACGGCCCGCGACGTCCAGAGATTGATTTTTTCGAGGTTCGCGGCAATTTCACCTGGCCTGGTGTCCGCGACGGCCGCGGCGACTCGTACTCGATTGAGCATCAACTTGACCTCGAAACCAGAAGAACAAAAAGTGTGTGTCGCGCGAGCCAGGCCCGCGGCCCGTCCGCGTCGATTTTACTAGCTCGAGGGCCCTGTCGCCTTGGCAACCGACGGCATCGCGAGACTTCCTCGGGCAGCCGCGCCCCCTTTTCCCCGCGTTCGCGGCTCGCTAGGCTAGACCGCTTGCGGGCCGCGAACCTGATCGCAGGGCACTTTGCCCGGGCGCCTGCCGCGTGTTGCTGTCACAAGGAGCGCTCGATGGAGCATGTAGGCGAAACTCTAACCGAACAAACGATCACAATCGACGGCAACTGCTATGAGGAATGCCGGTTCGAGAACTGCACCCTGGTGTATCGTGGAGGCGTGATTCCAACCATCGGCAAATGCCATTTCCAGAATTGCCAATGGCAGTTCGAAGACGGCGCCGAGCGCACGCTGTTGTTCCTAAAGCAACTGTACCACGGGATGGGCCCCGGCGGCGTGGAGCTGGTCGAAGCCACGTTGGGCCGCTTGCGTGAAAACCCCAACCCGCCCGGCAACTGAGATTTGCCGCTAAAGCTCGTGTCACGCGACCGCGTGCGGTTGTCGCGCTTGGCTTGAGCCTGGCTTTACAGCGTCTGCAAGTAAGCCACCAGGTCGGCTAGTTCCTGCGGCTCTAAATCGCGCGTGCCGGAAACCTTGGTCGGTCGGTGCAGGTCGGTCAGCAAGTCTTCGAGCGACAGCGCGCGGCCATGATGCAGATAGCCGGCCCGATTGGCAACGCCCACGAGCGACGGCGTGTTGTAGCCTTCATACTTGTCGTACTCCGAGGCCAGTCCCACGTCGTGTACTTCGCCATCGGTGAAGTAAGGGCCGCCGTGGCAAGTCGCGCAGCCGGCGGCCGCGCTCTCGAAGACGCGCTTGCCTCGCTGCGCCTCCGCGGAGATCTCGCCATCGCTCGAGCGGCGCGAGTTGGGTGGCTGCGGCAGCGCGGCCAAATAGGCCTCGACGGCCTGCACGTCCTCGTCGGTGGGCGCCGGGCCCTGCATCGTCTCGGACAAACTCTTGCCCAGCGCTTCACGCAAATCCTTTTGCCAGCCGTGCCAGAACCATGGGCCCGTGTGGCTGATGTTTCGCAAGCTCAGCACCATCTTGTATGTGCCGACCGACCCGTCGTTCTTGGTATCCATCGTAACGGCATTGGTATCGCCTTCGTAGTGACAACTGTGGCAACTGTACCAACCGTCGGTGCTGCGATGGGCGTCGTGAAAAATCGCCTCGCCGCGCCGGGCCAACGAGGGATTGGCCGCGCCGCCCAAGTCGATCGTGCGCTCGATTTGCCGCTTTTCCAGATTCACCACCTGCAACGAATTGGCCAGATAGTTGGCGACGAAAACGCGGGCGCCTGAGCGATCGAAGCGAATGCCCATCGGCCGCCCCCCCAGGGGCACGCGAAAAAATCGCTCTGAGTCGCGCGCGATCTCGGGCTTGAGATGATCGCCCGGCCCGTCGCTGCGCAATGGCAGATCCGTAAGGCGAAACACGACCAGCTCGTGCGTGCCGGAAGCCGACATCGCCAGCCATTGGCCGTCGGGACTGATCGCCAGTCCGTGCGGATCGCCGACAGCCTGCCCGCGCGGATCGAGAGCCATCGCCTCGCGCCGCGCCGGACCATCGAGCCGCGCGCGGGCCACACGGTTTCCCAGCACCCAGCCTTCGCGAATATTGCCTGGCGTGATCGGGCGATCGGCATAGACCATCCAGGGAGCGTATGCGTACGCGCCATCGGCCGAGGTTTGCACGTGGCCGATATTAAGCCCCTGGAATTTCGAATCGTATAATCTCACCCGAGTTTGGGTGTCCACGACTGATACTCCGCCGTCGCCGCTGCAACCCACGGCCAGTCGCGTACCGTCGGGAGTGAGGGCCAAATAGCGCGGCCAACGGCCGACCGCGATCCGCGGCAGCTCCTTGAGCCCCGCCAGATCGACCACGGCCACCTCGTTCGATGCCGTTAGCGCCACGTAGGCCAGCGCCGCATCCGGCGCAACCGCGATGCCGCGCGGCTCGAAACCCAAGTGAATCGAGCCCGCGGGGCGCAGGCGCCCGGAGTCAATCTCGAAAATGGTCAGCTCGCCCGAGTACGTCGCGGTCACCAGCGCCCTCCGCCCGTCGGGCGTCAAGGCGATCGCCGCGGGATGCCGACCGCACGGCACTTCCGAAACCACAACGCCGTCGTTCGCGCGAACCAGCGAAACGGTATCCGACGTCTGATTGACCGAGAGGAGCCAGCTTTCGTCCGGGGTGGCGACCACGTCCACGGGCGATCGGTCGGGGTCCGCCCGATCGTCTGCGGGAGTCGCTACGCCAGGCACTTGCTTCACGTCGCCGGGAAGTGTATCGCCTGGCAGCATATCGCCCAATACGACGAGCCCCAGCGCAAGGCAACTCACGATCCATTTCGTCATGGTCGAGCTCTCCCGCTCAATGTCGGACACGAAGGCCACTCTTTGGGCGTTATGGACAGCAGAGGGCCAGCCCGGATACCCGAGCGACGATTATCGCCCGAACTGAGCGGCGAGGCAATCGCGCGCCGCAGCCACCACGCAGGGCGGCCTTTGGCGACTTTTCAGCGATTTGCCATTACTAAGAGAGCAGCGAGTCGGCCACCCAATCGTCGTCTTCCTGCCACACCAGGTCGTTGGCGCTGGGCGCCGTAGCGGGTGTGACCGAGGGCTCGGCATCGGCCGCGGAAGCAAACCTGCCCGATTGGAGACTGCTGCTGCCGCCGTCGGTTGATCCGCCTGTCGAGCCACTCGTGGCCGCCAGCGGATCAAATGTGAAATTGCGGAAGTTCAGGGCCACGCTGGGGTTCGTGCCCGAGATCTTCAGGAAGTACGGGGCTCCGGATACGCCGTTATAAGTGAGCTGGGCGCCGGTAGCCGTGGGGAAAGAATCGGCGATCTTTACCAGGTTAGTGTTGTAGAGCGTCATCGTCGCGTTGCCTTGCGCGGCATCGAAGGTAGCTTCGATGACACGTTGTCCGTCCCATCCGCCGTCGAATGAAACCCACACATCGCCAGCCTTGGGATTGACCGTGCCGCCAGCGGCGACTTGTATACCCCACTGGCCCGTGACGATCGCGGAGGCAAAGAACGCGCGGCGATTGATGAACGCCGCGACGAACTCTGGGCGGATTCCGTTTTCGCCGAAGTTGTAGTCCGTGGCGGCCTGGCTGGGGCCGAGAACGATGCCCGTGTACTTGTCGTTGGTGGGCGTTTCGACTCCCAGGTGCTTGTCGCGACCGTCCGCGTAGAAACCAGGCTGCGTTTCGGTCAGCGTGTAGGTGCCGGGGATCAGACCGAGCAGGGTGTATCCGCCGTCGGCGTGGGTTATTGTGCTCTGCGTGTAGCCGCCTCCATCGCGAGTGGCCGTGATCCTGACGCCGAGGATTCCGGTTTCATTGCTGTCTTTGACGCCATCTTTGTCGAGATCTGTGTAGACAAAGCCCGAGATCAAGGCGGGCGGCACATCCAGGATAGTGCCCTGGGCTTGTCCGTCATCGATCACAGCGTTGGTGGGCGCGTTTAGCAGCACGCGGAACACTTCGCTCGATTCGAGCGCGATATCGCCAATCGCCTCCACGGTGACGCTTTGCTGCGTCACACCCGGGAGGAAGGTCAACGTGCCGGTGGTAGTCTCATAGTCGACTCCGGCGGTGGCCAGATTTCCGGACAGCGCGGCTGCCGTGCTGAACGGCACCGTGACGGTCTTTCCACTGGGGGCCGAGAGGGTCACGACGAAGGTGAGATCCTGGCCTTCGCTGCCGATGGCATCGGCGATCGAGACGCTTACCGGATCGTCGTCGTCGAGGATCGTGCCCGTGCCGGGCGATTGAGAGCTCGTGGCATTGACCGCGTTGCTTAGCACCAATTGGAATGTTTCGTTCGGTTCGTCGGTGGTATCGCCGAGGACCGGTATCGTAACGGTTTGCGAAGAGGTGGTACCGCCAGCGAATGTCAGCGTGCCGGTTTGGGGAAGGTAGTCGACGCCGGCGGTCGCGGTGCCGGGCGACGTCGTATAGACAACCGTGGCGACGGAATCATCATCCGGCAAGAATCGCGTGACGGTGAAGACCATGTTCGTTGGGCCGCTGTCACCTTCATCCACTTGCGCCGGACTGACCGTAAACACATTTTGGCCGATGTTGATGTCGGTGCCGATGAAG
>JANNQN010000110.1:0-3901 GCA_031400775.1 Planctomycetia bacterium
CATGCAACCTTTTTGATCGAACACTAGCGGCTCCGGCTTGGCGTCCTTGGCGATCGGCGCCGCCGATTCATGAACCCGCTTGGCCTTGGGTACGAAAAGCACGATGTTGGCGATTCCGCCGTCGGAACCGATCACCAGTGAATTGTCGAGAATGCCCATTCCTTTGCCGCAGACCTCGGTGTCCTTGTCGACATTCAGTTTGCCGGGCGTTGGCGCCGTGCCCACGTATTTGAACGTGCCACGCAGCGTACCCCAGCCGGTTCCAGTCGCGACGGCATCGGCGGCTCCCGGCGCGCTCGTATCGCCGCCACCCGTTTTGAGCTTGTCACGAATGTCCAGCGCCACCAGCTTGTCCGCGCGGGGACCAGCCGTGGCCGGACGGCCGCATCCGGCAAACGTCGCAATCGACGCTCCGGCCACGATTGCCAGCGCAGCCCAACTCTTCGCCATGGTTGTGTTCCTTGTGAAATCCGCCAGCGACTCATCGCCTATTTGAAGATCGAGCTGCTGACCTTGACATCGCCCAGGTTGTTTTCGCCGGGCTTGATCTTGATTTTGAAATTGCCCTTGGAGTCGGACGTGCCGCCCGTGAATTTGGCATTCCGCAGGTAGCCGGCCTTCTCGTGCCACAGGCCGAACTCCAGCTCCTTGCCGGCCGGCAGGTCCTTGATCGTGAACGTGCCGGTCGTGTCCGACACCGCGGCGTAAGGATCGGTCCGCACGATCAGCCAGGCGCCCATCCAGGTGTGGATGTTGCAGCCCACCTTGACCGGACGGACTTCCGCCTTGGCGAACTTGTGCTTGAGCGGATCGGAACCGGCAGCCAGGATCGGGTTGATGCCGTCGTTGCTGATCGATTGAACGTTGGTGTTGTGGCCCGTGGGATCCGAGTTCTTCAACAGCAGCGTTTGCGAGGTGCGAACCACCAGCACGTGCGGCTCGAAGCGGCAGGTCTTATTGTCCAACTCGACGTTTTCCTTGGCGCTCGACTCGTAGGCCGGGTTCACTGGGGCGCCCTTGGTCTTGAGCATGATGACCCCGTTGGCCAGACCGCCCTTGCCGTCGACCAGCAGATCTTCGTCAGTAAGCTTGACCTTGCAGAGCGGATCTTTTGAGGTGTCGATCGTGGCCGGCGTGGGCGCCTTGCCCTCGTACACGAAGCGGCCGGTAAGGGTGCCCCATTCGGCAGCCTGCGCCGACACAGTCACGAGCAATGCAATCGCCAACGGCGCGCCGCACTTGATGAAGTGAAACATCTACTTTTTGTCTCCTTGCTCGGCCTGCGGCGACCCTGCGCCGGGGCTCGAGTCGTTAGAACCGGCCGCGGGTTGTCCCGGACCGGACTCGGTGCCTAAATCCACGGTGGGAGCATCCGCGCTTTGCGCAGAGCCTTGGGGGGGAGGAGCGGGCTTGCCGCACCCGGCCGCCGGCAATAGCGCCACCGCCATGAGTGCCGCCATCACGAGACTCGCATTAAGAGCACGCCACGAATTGACCATGTTCCACCTCCGTTTACTCGGCTTATTCGGCCGTGCCAGTTTGGCCAGTTTGCCCGACGCCAGCCTGCTTGCTCTCCTCGGTCACGGGCACCTTGATCATCGGTTTGATCGACGTCTTGCTCTCCATGAACCGGTTGTAGTTCAGCAGCAAATCCACCAGCGCGTTGAGCTGCTGCAGGCTGTCGCCCTTGTAGAGCGATTCGCTGACCGGCTTATCCAGCGGAATATTGGCCTGCATGCGCGTATACGGCAGCAGCCGCTTGGGATTGGCAAGCCAGGGCAAGAGAAAATCGGGCCGCAAGCGGTTGTAGACAGCGTCCAAACGGGGCGCGTTGTTCCGCTCGCTGCCAACCGGTACATAGTCGCCCACCAGATGGCACTTGATGCACTCGGTCTGCGTCACGATCTTGAGCGCGTCTCCCAGCCGGTTCGGGTGCTCGGCATCTTGTTTGGCCAGATACGACTCGCGCGTGCGCGGATCGAAATTGTAGGGATAGTCGACGCGATCCACCGCCGCGAAGTAGTTGACCAGCCGCGTTGCTTCGTCCGGCGACATATTGAACTTCGGCATCCGCAAGACCACCGCCGGACGAATCTCGTGCGGGTCGAGCAGGAAGCTGTGCAGCCATTCGCTCTGCACCTTCTTGCCCTCGCCCACCAGCGGCGGCGGCAGCCAGCCCCAGGCTTCATCGGGATTCTGGTTCGGGTTGAGCTTGATCTCTTCGGCCACCACCACCGGATGTACGATGCGGCCCAAAAAACCGCCCTGCGGCGGAAAGCGACGCTCGACACTCGAGGCCGGCACCAGCAACCGCTGCAAACCGGCTTGCCAGGGCTGGCCGTCGATCAGCGCGTTTTCCCACGGCATGAAGAAATAATAGGGCTTGGCATCGGCGTCGTCGGGTCCCAACGGAACGCCCTCTTCGCTATGCGGGATCGGGTTGCCCTGCGTGTCCGCCACCGGCATGCCGCTCAGCGTCGCATGTCGCAGACCGCGCGTGTCGACGGCCAGCGAAGCCTTGACCTGCTGCGGCGAGAAGTGCGGCTCGAGGAACGGGAAGTCGGCCACCACGTCGGGCTTGCCCAGACTGTCCGGCGCGTAGGCTACGTCCCATCGGTCGAGGCTCAGCGTATGGCAGCCCGTGCAGTTGAATTTCTCGATGACTTGCGCGCCTTCGACGATCGCCTTGCGGCGAGGCTCGGCCCGAAACACGTACTGAACCGGAGGCGGCTCGGCGACCAGGCCCAGCACGAAGGTGATGATGCTCTCGCGCTGGGCATCGTCGAGCGCCGTGAACTGCGGCATCCGCAGCCGCTCGTTGTAACCCTTGTTTTGCGTCTTCTGAAAGTCAAAGCTGCGCGGCTCGCGAAGCTTCTGCCAGATGAATCCCTCGCGCTGATGGCCGAACAGCCTCTCCATGAAATAGCCGACGTCCGACGGCAGGTTCAGGAAATTGATATGCGTGTGACCGTAGGCGCCTTCGTCGGCCTCTTCGATGGTCTTGTCGCTCACGTCGGCCGGGGCCGGACTGTCGCTGTGCACGAGCGCCCCCGGCGGGCCGTGGCCGTGCTTCATGTATTCGACGATCTGCTCGAACGCCAATTTGTCGGGCGTCTTGCGGGCCCAATCGGCCAGACCGGTTCCGATCGGCTTGGCATCCTCGAAGCCCGGCACGTCGTGGCAGCCGGCGCAGCCAAACTTGCTGATCGTGCGGCGGCCCACGTAGCGCAGCTTCTTTTCGGTCATCTTGGCCGCGTCGGGTTCCTCGCCGAGCAACTCGACTTCATCCCCCTTGAGCTCCGCGCGACGGCTCTCGGGAATTCCGGTCTTCAGATAAATTTCAGCCTGACGGCGCGAGCTGAGCGCCGTTTGCAGATAGTTCAGAGCCAGGGCGTCCAGCGCGTCGGTTTCCGGCTTGTCCATTTCGCGACTCGGTACGTCGGTCGGCGACCAGCCTTGCCGCGAGGCCAGCAGGAACGCCGCGATGTCGGCCGCCGGATCGGTCAATTGCCCGTCGCTGCTCTTGACCGGATCGAGCAGCATGTTGGGCATCAGCGTGCGCGGATGGTACAAGTTCGGATTCTTTAGCCAGGTGTACAGCCATTTGGGGCCGTCGGGATCGCCGGGGCGATTGAGCTTCGCCCCGATTCGCGACAAGTCGGGACCCTGTGTCATCTTGCCGGCCGGAAAATCGCCGTGCTGATGGCAGGCCAGGCAGCGCACTTCGAATGCCATCTTGCCGCGCTCGGCCGAGGCCTTTGCCGAGACACTCTTGGGCGGCGCGGTGAACTCGAACGGCTGGCTCTTGCCCAGCAGATATTCGGCAGCGCCGCGAATCTCGACCGGCTCGAATCGCAACGAATCCTTCAGGCTATCACCACCCAAGTGATCCATAAGACCG
>JANNQN010000111.1:0-15477 GCA_031400775.1 Planctomycetia bacterium
GCATTGTCCTGCCGCAACAGCAGCCGGTATTCCGCCCGGCTGGTGAACATGCGATAAGGTTCGTCGACGCCGCGAGTCACGAGGTCGTCGATCAACACGCCGATATAGGCCTGGTTACGCTCCAGCACGAACGGTTCGGCGCCCGATAGCGCCAGCGCCGCATTGATGCCGGCCATCAGTCCCTGCGCGCCGGCCTCTTCATATCCGGTGGTGCCATTGATCTGGCCGGCGAAGTACAGCCCGGTGACGCGCTTGGTCTCCAGCGACGGCCGCAGTTGCTCCGGGGGAGAGTAGTCATACTCCACGGCGTAACCGTAGCGCATGATCTCGGCCCGCTCCAAGCCGGGAATCAACCGCATGATGCCTTCTTGCACGTCGCGCGGCAAGCTGGTCGAGATGCCGTTGACGTAGACTTCGCGCGTCGAGCGACCCTCGGGCTCGAGAAACAACTGATGCCGATCCTTGTCGGCGAAGCGCACCACCTTGTCTTCAATCGACGGGCAATAGCGAGGACCGCTCGAGCGAATCTGGCCGCTGTACATCGGCGCGCGGCTCAGGTTGGCACGGATCAGCTCGTGTACCTCGTCGTTGGTATACGTGATCCAGCAGGGCAACTGCTGGCACTCGATCTTGTCAGTGAGGAACGAGAATGGCTGAGGATCGTCGTCGCCCGGCTGAACTTCGGTTTTGGAGTAGTCGATCGTGCGGCCGTTCAGACGCGGCGGCGTGCCGGTCTTGAAGCGGGCCAGCGCAAAGCCGAGTCGTGTGAGCGCGCCGCTGATGCCGGCAGTGGTGCCCTCGCCGGCGCGGCCGCCGGGCGTTTGGGCCTCGCCCGTGTGCATCAGCGCTTGCAGAAATGTGCCGGTGGTAAGAATGACCGCACGAGCGCGATACGTGGCATCGCCGCGCACGCGCACGCCGACGATGCGCGGGCAGGCCCGCTCTCCGGCAGGATTGTCGTCGGCCGGTTCGACCAGAAAGTCTTCGACGGTCTCTTGGCGCAGCGTGAGATTCGGCTGCTCTTCGACGATCCGCTTGATTTCGAGTTGATAGGCTTTTTTGTCGGCCTGCGCCCGGGGGCTGTGCATGGCCGGGCCTTTGCGGCGGTTGAGCATGCGAAACTGGATGCCGGTGGCATCGATGGCCCGGCCCATGGCGCCGCCCAACGCGTCGATTTCGCGGACGATCTGCCCCTTGGCGACGCCGCCGATGGCCGGGTTGCAGCTCATTTGCCCCACGGTGTCGCAGTTGGTGGTCAGCAGCGCCGTCCGCGCGCCCATCCGCGCGGCCGCCAAAGCCGCCTCGGTGCCGGCATGCCCGGCGCCGATCACCACCACGTCGTATTCGTATTCGGACGCTGCCATAGAGGCCATGATACCCCTTCAAAACACGGCAGGGGAGGGCGCGAGCGGCCGAGGGCCGATCGATCAGGGGCTTTTGCTGCGGCCATCAATGGGCCCGTAGAAGCCGAACAGTTGGACTACTTCGCTTGCAGGCTCTTTTCCAACAGTTTTATTCCTTCGTCATCGGGCAAGAAGTCCGTTCGCACCACTTTTCCGCCACGATCAACGAGCACTTGCGTGGGGTAGGATCGAATGCCATAGGTTGCAGCTGCGGGACTGCGGGCAGTGCGCTGCTGGCCGTTTTCAAGGTCGGTTCGATCACCCGAAGTGAGCGCAACCAGAAACGGAATGTCGCGGCCACCCCACAACTTCTTGCGAACATTAGACAATCGGTCGTCGAGTTTCAGCGCCGTGTTTACTCGGTCGTCGGCTTTCGTCGCAGTGTTCACTCGGTCTTCTTCGTCTTCTCCGCTGTCAACATGAACTCCGATGATGACCAAGCCCTGATCGTGGTATTTATCATGCAATTCAAACAACTTTGGCATTCGAGAAACACAGGGGCCGCACCAGTAACCCCAAAACTCCAGCAGCACACATTGTCCGCGCAACGCTGCTAAGGTCACCGGCTCCCCGTTCTTCCAGGCAACGACTCCCAGTATTTCCGGTGCCGGCTGACCTTCGAGCGACGCCAGCTTGGCTGCATCCAGTTTTATTGATTGGATTTGCTGCGGACTTTTGTTGCTAGGCTTCTCTCGTTTTGCGACCTTGTTGTCCTTCCAAATATCATTGCTAGGTTCAGGCCGTCCGAAGTAAGTCAGTTGCGTTCCATCTGGAAGATCAATTAGGAACGGATTGCTGTGAGCAAAATCCGGCGACAACTCTATGGACGTACGATCATAAGCTAGTTCATAGCGATTACGTCCCCCTGATAATTCATACTCAACGACCATCCGACCCTTGACCGGGATGTGAATATCTCCGAACTGTTTGACTTCCACGTCGTCGATCTCCGCTGACCACCCTCGCCATGTTTCACCTCGGTATTCGGGCGTCTGCGATAGTGGCTTGCCGTTGATGTAAATGTCATCTGCCCCTTTGCTGATTCTGGCCTTCCGAATTACGTGTGACTTATTGGGATCAAGCCAGATTTGAACCCTTCCGTAGGGTGTTGTTGCCGCAATAACTTCACAAAGTGCGCCATTCACTTCCTCAGGTGCCTCCATGCGTAAATCGACAGCGCCTTCCATTGCCTCGTTTATGCGACGGCAGTTGACACTGGGAAAATAGCCCTCCAAAGCTGCCGCATACGGCCATGAGTAGTACTGTGCGCGCAGAGCGTCTAGGTCGTAGACAGTCGCGCTTTGGGGAAGTGAAGTCAAGGTAGCCTGATAGCGGATAGCAAGATCATGACCGACTGTCATGCGAAAGCTATATGGATCGTGGACACCAAAGAAATCACAACTGCCCGAGATGTTGAGCAAATCACCGTCCCGGGAAATCGAAAAGGTTTCAATTTCATGTTCCGGCTCGCGTCCATGTTCCACGCCGGTAATGTCGGCAACGACGTTGGCAGAATACCGCTTTGTCCAGCCCTGCTCTTTGGCAAACGTCTCAAGTGATTTTAATGCTGCTGCTCGTGTTTCTTCCGGGTCGCCATACGCTGTCATGCAGATGAGCGCTACGCCGCAAAAAATAGCCACACCGACGAACGAGCGCAATCGCGCGGATGAATTAGACATCGTTCAGATTCCATCAGTTGAAATGGGCTAGTGGGCAATTGTCCCGGCGCACAGCGTAAGGTAACGAACACAAACTGACAACGTCGACACTATTTGCCGCGGCCGTCGATCGGCCCGTAGAAGCCGAAGAGTTGATTGGCACCGCCGGTGGCCTTGATGGGGCGCTTGCCCTTGGTTTCCTCGCGCATCAGGTCCGCGAATCGCTGCGCGGCGGGCGAGAGGAACTTGCCTTTGCGAATCACCAGACCGTAGGTTCGCTTGGGAAAGTAGCGAGAGAGCGGAATCGCTTTGAGCTTCTCGTCGCCGCTTAAGCAGATGCTGGTCACGATCGAGATGCCCATGCCCAGCGAGACGTACTTCTTGATGACTTCCCAGCCGCCGGCCTCCATCTTCACCTGGTAGCTCAGCTTGTGCTGGCCGAACGCGTAGTCGACCACGCGCCAGGTGGTCAGGTGGCTGGGAGGCAGAATCAACGGATAGGCGGCCACGTCCGCCAGCTTCACGGTGCGCCGCCGGGCCAGCGGGTGATCGAGCGATACGATCAACACCGGGTCGTACGTGAACATCGGCTGATAGTCGATGTCTTCGCGGATCTCCAGCATCGAGCCGACGGCGAAATCGACTTCGTCGGCCCGCACCATCGCCAACCCGTCGCGGCCGGTGACGTTGTGCAGCTTGAGCTCGATGCCGGGATGGGCTTCGGAGAACGCTTTGACGAATCGCGGCAAGAGATACAGCGTCGTCGATTCTCCGGCCGCGATGTCGAGCCGGCCTCGTTCGATGCCGCCGCGCCGCGCCGCGAACGTTTCGTCCAACGTGTCGATCGCCTGCACGAGCGGAAAGGCCACGTCGTACAGCGTCTTGCCGTCGGGCGTCAGGCTGATGCGCGGACCGCGCCGTTCGAAGAGCGTAGTCTTGAGCTCGCGCTCCAGGGCCTGGATCTGCAACGAGACGCTGGGCTGGCTCAGGTACAGCCGCTCGGCGGCCTTGGAGATGCTCAGCCCCTGCGCGGCGTAACAAAAGCCGCGCAGTTGTTGCAGGCGATTTTGCTTGTACGAATGCGCGCGGGCTGAAGACTTCACGGTGCGACTCCTGAGGACGAACGTTGCTTATTATTTATAGCGCCAACCAATAATCATCATATCATTTATTCAGGCAATGATCGGTATTGAAAAGATTATTGTATTCAATCATCGGTCGCGTGACTAGATTTTCCTTTACCGCATCCGCCGCGCACGGTCGAAACCGCCGCGGCGAGGGTGCGATCGGCCTGAATCATCGAATAATCACGGACTACGCGGCCTTTTTCGCCAGGAGCCATGCATGTACGCCACGTCGACCCGCCACGCGACGCACCAGATCGAACTACTGGCGCCCGTGCCCGCGGAAGCCGCCCATATCCTTTCGCCCGAGGCCCTCGAGTTCGTAGCCGAGCTGGAGCGCTACTCGCGGGACCGTCGCCGGGAACTGCTGGCCGCGCGGGTCGAGCGGCAGAAGCAACTCGATGCCGGCCACATGCCCGACTTCCTGGCCGAGACGGCCGACGTCCGCCGCGCCGAGTGGCGGGTCTCGCCCGCGCCGCACGATCTGCAAGACCGCCGGGTCGAGATCACCGGACCGGTGGATCGCAAAATGGTGATCAACGCGCTCAATTCGGGCGCGAAGACCTACATGGCCGATTTCGAGGATTCGCACTCGCCCGTTTGGGAGTCCACGCTCGAAGGTCAGGTCAATTTGCGCGACGCCGTAGCCGGCACGATCGAGTTCACCAGCGCCGAGGGCAAGCGATACGCGCTGGGCAAGCAAACCGCCACGTTGATCGTGCGACCGCGCGGCTGGCATCTGGATGAAAAGCACGTGCTAGTCGACGGCCAGCCGATCTCGGCCAGCATCTTCGATTTTGGTTTGTACTTCTTCCACAACGCGCAGGCGCTGGTGGACAAAGGCACGGGACCCTACTTCTATCTGCCCAAGTTGGAGAGCCACTTGGAAGCCAGGCTGTGGAACGACGTGTTCCTGGCGGCCCAGGAGGACCTCGACCTGCCGCCGGGCACGATCAAAGCCACGGTCTTGATCGAGACCATCCTGGCGGCCTTCGAAATGGACGAGATTCTGTTCGAGCTGGGCGAGCACGCCGCGGGTCTCAACTGCGGACGTTGGGATTACATCTTCAGCTTCATCAAGAAATTCCGCAACGATCCCAACCGCGTGTTGCCCGATCGCGCCACGGTCACCATGACGACGCCATTCTTGCGCGCCTACTCGCGGCTGTTGATCGAAACCTGCCATCGCCGCGGAGCGCACGCCATGGGGGGCATGGCCGCGCAAATTCCGATCAAGAACGACCCGGCGGCCAACGAGCTGGCCCTGGCCAAAGTGCGGGCCGACAAGGAGCGCGAAGCCACCGACGGACACGACGGTACCTGGGTGGCGCATCCGGGTCTGGTGAAAACGGCGCTCGAGGTTTTCGACGCCCATATGCCGGGCCCGAATCAGCTCGATCGCCGCCATCCCGATTTGCGCGTCACGGCGGCAGACTTGCTCGCGGTGCCCGAGGGCCCGATCACGCCCGAGGGGCTGCGGGCCAACGTGGCCATCGGCCTGCGCTATTTGGCCAGTTGGCTGTCGGGCAATGGCTGCGTGCCGATCTTCAACCTGATGGAAGACGCCGCCACGGCCGAAATCTCGCGGGCCCAGATCTGGCAGTGGATCCGCCATCCGCGCGGCCAGTTTGCCGATGGCAGCAAGATCGACGCCGAGTTGGTCGAGCGCGAGTTGGCAGCCGAGCTGGCCGCGATACTTGAAAGCCTGGGTCCGGAAGCTTACCTGGCCGGCAATTTCGACCTGGCCGCCGAGTTATTTCTTTCGGTCAGCGTGGCGCCCGATTTCGTCGAGTTCCTCACGCTGCCGGCTTACGAACGTCTGGCTTGAAACGTTTTCCAACCATTTCCTCTCCATGTTTTTTTCGAAAGGCTTGTGTGCACCATGTCTGGCAATCGCACCTCCGCAGAGCTCGATAGTGAATGGACCGATCATCCGCGCTGGGACGGCATCCGCCGCGATTACTCGTCCGAGGACGTCGCTCGCCTGCGCGGCAGTCTGCACGTCGAGAATACGCTGGCCCGCCGCGGCGCGGAGAAACTGTGGAAGCAGGTCACGTTCGAGCCCTACGTCAACGCCCTGGGCGCGCTGACGGGGAACCAGGCGGTGCAAATGGCCGAGGCCGGTTTGTCGGCGATCTATCTGAGCGGATGGCAAGTGGCCGCCGATGCGAACAACGCCGGGCAGATGTACCCCGATCAAAGCCTGTACCCGGCCGATAGCGTGCCCAATGTCGTGCGGCGGATCAACAACGCCCTGCGCCGCGCCGACCAGGTGCAGCACATGGAAGGCCGCGCGAATCGCGATTATTTTCTGCCCATCGTGGCCGATGCCGAAGCCGGGTTCGGCGGCCCGCTCAACGCTTTCGAGCTGATGAAGGGCATGATCGAAGCCGGCGCGGCCGGAGTACACTTCGAAGACCAGTTGGCGAGCGAGAAAAAATGCGGACACATGGGTGGCAAGGTGCTGGTGCCTACCAGCCAGTTCGTCCGCACGCTGTGCGCCGCTCGCCTGGCGGCCGACGTGCTCGACGTGCCCACGGTGCTCGTGGCCCGTACCGACGCCAACAGCGCGCAGTTGCTCACCACCGACGTCGACCCGCGCGACCGTCGCTTCATCACCGGCGAGCGCACGCCCGAGGGCTTCTATCGCATCGAGGGTGGGCTAGAGATTGCCATCGACCGCGGGCTGTCGTATGCGCCCTACGCCGATTTGCTGTGGTGCGAGACTTCGGAGCCCGACCTGGCCGAGGCGCGGCGCTTCGCCGAGGCGATCCACGCCGAATTTCCCGGCAAGCTGTTGGCTTACAACTGCTCGCCGTCGTTCAACTGGAACAAGAAACTGGACGAAGCCACGATCGCCTGCTTCCTGCGCGAGCTGGGCGCGATGGGCTACAAATTCCAGTTCATCACGCTGGCCGGATTCCACGCGCTCAATTTGTCGATGTTCGAATTGGCTCGCGGCTACCAGCAAACCGGCATGACGGCTTACGCCGCGCTGCAGGAGCGCGAGTTCGCCCGCGAGGCCGACTCGGGCTATCGGGCCACCAAGCACCAGCGATTCGTGGGAACGGGCTACTTCGACGAAGTGGCGCAGGCGATTGCCTGCGGCTACTCGTCGACCACGGCTCTGTGCGGCTCGACCGAAGAGGCGCAGTTCGAGAGCCGGCAGCCGGCGGCGTAAAGGGTCCGCGCCGACCGTTATCGGCCACATTGCGTACCAAGGGATGGGGCGGTGGAAGGCCCCACGGCCGCGCTTCGTTTTAGGACGAAGCGCGGCCTTTTTTTGTGCTTTTGTGCGCCCGACACTACACGGCTACGCAGTTCTCGATTTCAACAGGTTGAGCGTATCGAATTTCTTGCCAAGGATCGGCTCACTCGGCAGTCCCAGCCAATTCTCGATGATCGTGGCGTAAACCGCCCGGAAGTCGACTGCGAACATCGGATCACCGTCGACGAGATTCGCAAGATCGGGATAAGGGCCGTGCACTCCCTTCACGACGCGACTGCCCGCCAAGAATACCGGTGCCGCGGTTCCGTGATCGGTACCCAAGCTTGCGTTTTCTTCCACCCGTCGTCCAAACTCCGAGAACACCAACACTAAAACCGGCCTGCTGGAAACCTTTTCGATCATATCTTCGAGAAAGGCGCGCAGCGAGTTGCCGGTTTTTTCCAGCAGGCTGGCATGAGTATTCGCCTGGCGGCCGTGAGTATCGAAGCCGCCCAACTCGGTAAAGTAGATCGGCGCTGGAAAACCCGCTTGAACAAGCTGTGCGATCGATCGCAATCGTTTCGCCAGGTCCGTGTTGGGATAATTCCGGCTCCCAGAATCGTCGACACCGATCTTTGCAATCTGCTCGGCAGTCGCTTGAACAGCGATGGTGCTCGAACGAGCGGCCGCCAGGAGTGCGTTAGCCGGCTCGCCAGCGGACGATTGCCAACTCGCCAGCTGCGCTTGAACGGACGAGGCATCAAGCAATCCCGTGCGGCGTTTCAATTGTTCCAGATCGGCGAGCGAGGGAACTTGAACGCGCGAGCCCAAGAGCGCCTGTGGCATCTCGCCGACTCCGATCCGAAGAGCAGCCGCCGCGCGCGATTGTTCGGCCGCACTACTACGCTGGTCGATGGTTCGCGCGAGCCAGCCGCCCTGGGCACTGGTCGCCCGTCCGTGCTCGAGCTGCGCATCGTCGGGCGCCGTGTGCCAGATGGCCATGGATTCGAAATGCGAACGGTTTGGGTTTCGATAGCCGACGCCCTGTATGATCGCAAGTTGTTCCTTTTCCCACAGGCGCGCCAGGCCGCCCAGCGAAGGGTGCAGCCCCACGCGATCATCGAGCTTGTGCAGCTTGGCATCGGCCAGGTGCAGAGTGGGGCGGAGCCGACGATAGTGGTCGTCGGTAAAGGGCACGACGGTGTTGAGGCCGTCGTTGCCACCGGTCAGTTGCAGAACCACCAGCACGTTATCGTTCTTCGCACCTTGTTGGGCAGCGGCACTGGCGGTTCGCGCGAGAAACGTCGGCACGGCGCCGCTGGTTGTGACCAGTGCGGAGGCGAGCCCCAGGAAATCTCGACGGTTGTATCGCATAGTGCCCTCCCGTGAATGGAAGTGTCATGCCAAAGTGTATTCGGGTGATTGCATCAGCACCTGCAGCCCCGCTCCAATCGCTGATGTGGAATTGGTTGCGGCTAGAGAGCTGGCGAGTTCGGCCGTAGCGGGGTTCATGTCATTCTGCAGCAAGAGCGAGGAGATGCTTTCGAAGATCTTGTCCGGTTCGATTGCGTTGTCAGCTGCCCAACGTGTCGGATCGAATCCTGACAGGCCGATCTGCTCGTTTCCACTCAAGAGCGTGACGACCCAGTTCATGCGCGCGAGCGTCGTGGCGCTATTGAGCCAGGCGATGCCGCCATCCCAACCCTTGACGCTGGGGGGATCGAACAAGATTTGTCCCTGTTGTTCGCAGCTAATCGCCACCAGGCTCAAGAGATTTGCCGTGCGCGGCGGCGCCAACTGCCTAAGTGTGCCGACACAAAACTCGACGGGCGATTTGACGCGCCGCCGGTACGCCGCGGCTGAAAAGAAGTGCCGCGAACGCAGAATGATTCCAACGACGTGGCCAATGTCGTAATTGCTAGCACGAAACTCGGTCGCTAGCGGCTCGATGAGCGCGTCGCTCGGTTCGCCGTCTTCGCTGACAAAACCGCGGTATAAACGGCGGCATACATGGCCAGCCGCGGCAGGATGTTCAAGTAGGATGCGAATCACGTCATCGCGCCGCCAAGAGCCACTTTGGCCGAGAATCGTCTTGGCGTTGGCGTCAGCAAGTCCTTGATCGTAAGCGAATTCGTCAGTCTCGTTCAAAATATTGTCACGGCCGCGACGCCATCCGGTCAGGGCGCGCGCCACTTCGCGCACGTCCTGCTCGGTGTAATGACCAATGCCAAGCGTGAACAACTCCAGCAGTTCGCGGGCAAAATTCTCGTTGGGGTGGTTCTTGTGATTCTCGGACCCATTGAGCCACACCAGCATCGCCGGGTCGGACTCGATCCCGCGCAGCAAGTCGCCGAACGACTTGCGACCTTGCGCGCGGAATAACTCGTTCTGCACCGTCATGAATTGCCGACGGTACACGCCGTGCAGGCCCGTGGCGAAGTAGTTGTGCCAGAATAACGTCAGGCGCTCGCTCAGCGGATCGTGGCCGTAGGTCATGCGATGCAGCCACCAGGCGGCGATGTCGCGCGATTCCGTCGAATAATCGCCCCCAGTTCCTTCAGCATTTCGTTTGAGTGCCGCGGAAACCTGGCGGAAAGCAGCAGGCTCGGGACCGGGACGCAGAAAATGCTCGATACTGGCAGCGGGACCGGCATTCAGGTCGCGGTGAAGCTCCTCCAATGTGGCGCCGAAGCCGGCTCGGCGATGTAGGTGGGCCACTTTGCGGAGATCCCAAGGATCGCTCGAAGTCGGCTCATAAGGAGCCCAGGGACTACTGTCGGCCATCATCGTCGGGCCTTTCGAGTTGAAACCTCTTGCCGTCCAGCAAGCTCAATTGTGATCCGGTATCACCACATTGCCGACATCGGTCGTTTGACCTGATTGCACAGTGAATTCAAAGCCTTCGTCCCAACTGCCTTTCTTGTTGACGAAGCCGATCGTGTACGTCGCTCCCGGGATCAGATTGTCTATGACCACCTGGCCATCGCCATCGGTTTTGAGAGCCTTCTCGTAGTCGACCGTATTCCAGAAAACGTTTTGCCAGAGAATCGTGTCGGACCAGAACGGCTGGTTCGCCTCGATGCGATGCGTCGCAGGCGCACCGGGTGTCACGACCAGGTGCAAGCGAGGTTCGTAGTCGGTTCGGGGAGCTCCGCTGTCATCGACGACGCGAAGTTTTGCCGACCCGCATGGTAGTAATTGGAGAGGCGCGTCAGAGTCCGATTCCGAAGGCGATGCAGCCAGTCCGCAATGATGCTTTGGATCGAGAATGAAGAGCGGATTCGAATGCTCCGGGTCGAAGCCTGGCAATTCGAGCACCCCGTTTTCAATTCGCAGAGCCGGCGCGTAGCCGGAAATGTCCGTGGCATCGACCAGATAGGATCGCGAGTGGAGCGTGCCCGTCGCTGGCTGACCGCCGGGACAGACGACTTTGCGTCGTAACGTGACGCCACGCTGCAATTCGATGCGCACGGGACTCGGCGTCTCGCCGGCTTTGAGCTTGATCTTCAACGCGCCGTCATGATATTCGCGTTGTAAGCCGGGCTTGCCGTAATATTTGTCACCGGCGCTAACCAGCACATGCACATAGTCAATCGTAGGCGCCTTGACCAATAGGTAGCCCGGACCGAGGCCGACGGGCATTCGGAATCGGCCTTCTGCGTCAGTCGCATAGTTCATATCCGTTCCGGAATAATTGGCGTGAGAACCCCTGATGTAGAGAAGATTGCCGTACTCTTGCTGTCTTGCGAATACTTTAGCGCCGGCGACGGGGCGGCCGTTGCCCTGCTCGACGACCTGGCCTTCAATGACCACTCCACGCCGCAGCTTCACCGGAATATCTAGATTCTGGCTTCCGTCGCCGGGGTGGCTGCGCTCGACCATGAGGAACATGTAAGGAGAATCCGCTGGCGGATATACCTGCAACTTCACTTCGTTGCGACTGGTCCGGTCGTTGTTGTCGCCCAGAGCGCTGGCAATCGCGAACTTGCCGTCGGCGCCCGACCGAACGCGCCGAAACGGACGCTCGAGCAGCAGCACCTCCGCCCCTTCAATCGCCTTGCCGTCGTTCGCGGCGGTTACCGTCCCGGTAATGTGCAAGCCGGGCCGCAAGGCGACTGCCACGGGTTCATCGGCCAATTTGAATTGGTTGATTTGACGCCCGAAGCGCTCATCCTCAACCAGCAATTGGACGGTCATGTCGGCCGCCAACTCGGCGCTGGTGTATCCCTGCGAGTCGCTCTTGGTCCACTTGGGCCAAGATTTCACCAAGGCTCGGGCTTCGGGATCCGGCAGCCAGAAGGTATTTTCTCCCTTAGGAGTGTTTGCATGCCACAGCTCGGGTGTGACGCCGTCCAGAGGATTGCCGATCGCATCGACCAACTGCACGCGGGCCTTCTTCGCCTCGGACAGCTTGATTTCGACGTTGTGCGTTGACAATCGCGGCGCCAGCCATTCCTGATGAGTAGCCATCCCTTCGGCGGACACGAATGTCCACAGGGCTGGATATTTTCCAGTGATCGTCTTGGCCACGCTCAGTTCGAACCGACCGGAAGAATCGGTTGACGTTGTACGATATTGGACTTCTTGTTTCTGCGTGCGATAGATGGGCCAACCGGTGTTGTCATTCATCGCTACCAGTTCGATCTGGGCACCCGCCATGGGCTTTCCTGTCGGCGACAGGACGGTGCCTGTGATCGCGACGGTGTTTGTTGACTGCGATGCGTTGGCAGCGGCGGCAGCCGGCGTTGCGCCGCCCGAGGACGCGACCGTGGGTTCGGCGCGCAGGGCCGGACGTATCACTCCCAACGCCGTTACGGCGGCGATCGTCGAGAGCAGCAGCCCGGCGGCGCGAGCCGGACCGAGGGGGGTTCGCGTCCGTCCGCTATCCAGAACCGCCAGCAATCGCCCTTCAAGTTGCGAGCGGCGAGCCATCGACAGTGCCGCGGTTGCGAACGGCGAGCAGGAACGATGAACGCGGGCAATTTCCAACAAGTGCGTGGCATAACCCGAAGCCTTGTGGCCGGCCGCTAGAACGCAATCATCGCAGGCGAGCTCGCGATCCATGCGCATCCGCCCGAGCGCCCACCAGACTAACGGATGAAACCAGTACACGGCGCAGCCCATCCGGGCGACGATCTGCCAGGCGACGTCGTGCCGCTTGACGTGTGCCAACTCGTGGAGCAGCACGATTCGCCTTCGCTCGGCCGACCAGGCCATCGCGTCGGCCGGCAGCACGACACAGGGCCGCAGAAAACCGAACGTCATCGGCATCTGTCCTTCGTCGGCCAGCAGCAAGCTCACGTCGCGCGTAATGCCAAGATCGCCCTTAAGGTCCCTGAGTAACACCAGCAGCAAGTCATCGGAGACTCGCTTGTTGCGCAACTTCAGGATCAGGTTGCCAAGGATTCCGCTGACGAGCGGCAGCAGCACTACGAGTGCTCCGGATAGCCAAACGAGTATCAGCCAATCGCTGACCGAGCGTACCTGTGGAACGGCCGAACCGGCGACCAAATGGAAACGACCAGGGGCGGAACTAGACGGTGATTCGGCCGAGTCAGAAACGTCCGGATGCTTGTGAGCAGCGGACAATGCGGCATCGTCGAGTGGCGTTGGTTCGTCCGGATGTGGCACGACAACCGCCGAGCGATTACTTGTCTCAGTTTCCTGGGAACGAAGCGCGTGTCGACCGGCGTATGCGTTGCCTTCATTGGCGACTGGTGACCGGGCAACCTCAGGCGACTCGCGCCACTCTCTCGGAATTATTTGCCAGGACGCACCAGGTAGTGCGAGGCTCGCAAGGGGCAGTAGAGCGAGCGCGACAAACGATAAGGCCCAGACACGATGCCTCAGTGCTGCCGAGCCCTGGCCCGACAATAGTGTCACAAGGGCGGCGACGGCCAACAGCACCGTGGCCTTGACGCTGGTATCCAGCGCAATCCACATCCAAGAACCTTCGATGGGTAGCCAGTGATTGAGCATGATTCGAAATTACCTCCCCTCCTTACGCGCCTCGTCGATAAGGCGCGCAAGCCGATCGAATTCCTCGGGCGAAATGTTGTCCACGGAAAGATCGAGTACCGCCGCCACGGCGTCGCCCGCGGAGCCCGCAAAGAACGTTTTCAGCAGGTGCTGCAAGGCAGATCGGCGCGCTTTTTCGGGCGTCTGTGTCGAGCGGTAGACGTACTTCATTCCATCGCGGCGATGCTTCAAATATCCCTTCTCTTCCAGCAATCGCATCATCGTGCGGACGGCGGAGTAGCTGGGTGGATCGGATAGTTGCGCCAACACGTCATTGACCGATGCCTCACCGAGCTGATGGATCGTGTCCATGATCTGCCTCTCGCGTCGCCCTAAATCTAGATGAGATGACTTGGACACGGGAAATTACTACTCCTTAGTTCGTACGACGGGTCGTCAACACTTGGGTCGATGGTGCTAACGCAATGCCATATGGCAATGTACTAACACAATGCACGTTCGTCAATACGTGGCCGGACTTTTTTTGTGACCAGACAGATCGGCGACGGGAGAGGCCCGTCAATACATTGCGATCTGCTATCCGACACACAGACGTGCGCTAGTCGATGCTGCACGGCATTGATCTAAACGTTCTCGAAAATGCTTCATTTCTCGGCACACTCGAACCAGTCGGGCGGCCGAAGCGATCTCAATACGCGGCGGCGAGAAGGCCGGCAAGCTCAGTCGGCCAGGCAGTCACTTCACGGCAAAAAAAGTTCTAAGCGGATCGAGTGCGCCTGGTTCGGCGTGCTCCGCCCGCTCACAGATGCTCAGTACACGAGCAGGGCCAATGCAACGAAGCCCGCGCCCACTACCATCAAGAGACAATCGACCTGCCAAACCTTCGGGTTCGTGACCACGGCGAGCATTGCCTGGCGGTGTCTCGACCATCGGAACACGTGATCGAGTCCGATGCACGATAGCGCGGTAAGGAAGCCCGTCACGATCCAACTCCAAGGTTGGTAGTGAAAGATGGTCGCGTACCATGCGACCAGAGTGAGGGCGACCACCACGGCCGGAGCGAGCAGAAGTTTGGTCGGCAAGGTTTCCGTGGCATATTGGCGCTGTCGCTTGGCATAAAACCATCGTCGCGCTGACAGCGCGATGGTCGCTTTGGCCAACAGCGCCGCGGCGATCACCAGGCTCAGAACCTGAAACCACATCCGTAGCGACCTCCGCCTCGTCAGCCTAACGTTCAAGATCGTTTCCCAAGGCCACCGCGAACCACGCCATTATAGGGCCCACGCACGGGCTCAGGTCGATTCAATACCAAGGGATGGGGCGGTGGGATGCCCCGCTGCAGCGCGTCGTTTTCGAACGAATCGCGGCCTATTTGGTTCAGGCACGCGCCGGATTTTCTTGCGTCGCCCGCCGCGACGACTACAATCGCCCCTGGGTCAGCAGCGCGGTCCGCCGTAGTCTAAGGGCCGGCCGCATCCCAATCCGCAAGCACGAGCGGCACCTATCCAATCCGGGCAGGGCGCGAATTTGCCCGATTCGGCTGGCTGACTTCGAACTTCAATGGGAGGAAAATCATGTCCCGCCGGACTCCGCTCGCCCGCGTCGCACGCTCCAAACACATTCGTCATAGCGCACCTATCCCCCGGCGAAGGCTCGTAGGGGAGCTGCTCGAAGCGCGGTTGGTGCTCGCGCAGACCACGGGGCTTTTCTTCAACGACCCCGGCGCGTCCGACGGGTATGTGCTTTTTTCGCCCAACACGACCACGACGACCTATCTGATCGACAAGAACGCAAACCTGGTCAACCAGTGGACGTCCGCTTATGCACCGGGACTATTGGGTTACTTGCAACCGGACGGCAGCTTGATTCGCGACGCCGCGCCGCATGGTCAGGGTGGCAATGGTTTTATCAACGCGGCCGGCGCCGGCGGTCTGCTGGAGCGATTCGATTGGGACGGCACGAAGAACTGGGACTTCGCCTACGACAGTCCGACGCAACTGTCGCACCACGATTTCGAAGTCATGCCGAACGGGAACATCCTGTTGATCGCTTGGGAGTTGAAGACCGAAGGCGAAGCGACCGCGGCAGGTCGTGACCCGAACCTG
>JANNQN010000112.1:0-4125 GCA_031400775.1 Planctomycetia bacterium
GTGCCAACGGCGGCGACAAGGACTCGCTGGATGAGCTGATTCGCCGCCACCAGGCTTGGATCTACAACATCGCCGTCCGCATGGTTTGGGAGCCGCGCGACGCCGAAGACGCCACGCAGGAAGTGCTCATCAAGGTCATCACCAAGTTGAGCTCTTTCCAGGGGCAGAGCAAGTTTCGCACCTGGCTGTATCGAATCGTCGCGAATCACATCATCAACATGAAGCGTCGCGGCCATGAGCTGGAGGAGTACAATTTCGCCGGCATGGGCGATGAGCTGGACCGCACGCCCGATGCCGATCTGCTGGATCCGAGGACGGTGCCGGTCGACCTGCGCTTGCTGGTGGAAGAGGCCAAGATCGGCTGCACGACGGCCATGCTGCTTTGCTTGGATCGACGGCAACGGCTGGTCTTCGTGCTAGCCGAAATGTTCGGCGTGAGCGACCAGATCGGCGGCGAGCTGCTCGAGCTTAGCCCCGACAATTTCCGCCAGTGCTTGTCGCGCGCTCGCCGCGACCTGTACAGTTTCATGAACGACAAATGCGGGCTGATCAACGAGGACAACCCCTGCCGCTGCGCCAAAAAGACGCGGGCCTTCATGACTGCGGGCTTTGTCGACCCGCACCGGTTGCGGTTCGTGCCGGAACACGTGACGCGCATTCGCGACGTGGCCGAGCGCCGGCATCGCGAGATCGTGGCCTTGCACGACGATCAATACGCGGGCATCTTTCGCGACCAGCCGTTTCTACCAGCTCCCCAACTGACGGCCATCTTGCGGCGCACGATCGCCGACGAGCATTTCCGCAGGACGCTGGATTTGGATTCGTGAGAGCTGCCGGTGCGCGTTTCGCGAGGAGGTAAATCACTCGTTGGTTACGGCGTCAGCGTGGGGATCACGATGCGTCCTTTTTTCCGGTAGATATGGAAATGCCGGTCGAGTGTCAGGACCGCACTCGTGTCGAATTGTTCGGCCATCCGCGCCAGGCAGGCGTCAGCCAGCGACATCGGGACGCTGCGATAGCGGGCCAACAACCGCGTGACGCTGGAAAGCTCGTCCGTCAGCCGAAACGGCATTGCGATCATCCCGCGGGCCACGAGATTCAGCAGCGCATCGCTAGACGTACCGCGAGTCTGGATTGGAGGTGACGCACCCAATCGACCTCCCCCAAGTGCCTCAATCATCGTCGTCGTCGGCTGCTTCCGGCAGCGCGAAGAAGAAGCCCGCTCGCACTGGAGGTGGCATGACCGCGTCAGCGCCGCGGACGGCTTTCCAGACGATTTCATTGAGTAACAAGTCGTCCGCCGCGTCTTCGCGCGAAAAATCGAACGTTGCCGAAACGTCGCTTAGAGGCGCGTCGGGTGCATTCACGGCGTTCAGGTCGACGTTCGCGGGACGGTGGTCGTACGGACTCAAATCGGCTTTGGGCTGGAATGATTCGTACATCGGCAGCGCAGCAGCATCGAACTGGGTCATGGGTTTTAACCCTAAGATTAACTCCATGGTGCGCAGCATGCTGGCCGTCGAATACATGTTGGAGTCAACATACTCGCGTTTTGTAAAGGGGCTGATAACCAGGGCGACGGTGCGATGGGCATCGACATGGTCCGAGCCGTTTTGCGCGTCGTCTTCGACCACAAAAATCGCAGTCTCCTTCCAGAATTTACTGTGGCTGAGAGCTTCGACGACCATACCCAAGGCCAGATCGTTGTCGCCGACGGCGGCAATTGGCGTATGCGCGCCAATCTTCGTGCCCGACGTGTGATCGTTCGGTAGCCGCATGACAATCAGGCTGGGCAAGGCGTCTGATTGCTCGAATTGTCGAAGCTCTGTAGTGAACCGCTTCGCGCGTTCCACATCGGTGTACTCCATGTCGAAGCTGCGAAACAGCGGATCGAAATGGCCTTCGAGGGCAGGCATTGTGACCGTTCCGGGTTCACCGGCCTTTTCCGCGTTGGTAACAAATTCGCCATAACTGCGATAGCTAACTCCGCTTTCCTTGCAGCGGTCCCAAATGTATCCGCCAGCCGAGTAGGCGATAGGCAACGCGCCTTCGCTCGGATAGCGAAAGATACCGCGCCCGCCGTCGCGATAGTTCAAAGGCCAGGTTTTCTCGACGAAATCGGTCGCATAGGCAGCCATGGTCCATTCGTGTCCGTCGGCACTCACCTCGCCTTCGACATAGAAATTGTCGAGAGTGACAAATTGCCGAGCCAAGGCGTGATGGTTGGGTGTCACGCGCTCCGGAAAAATACACAAGGCCGCATCGCCGTTGCCCTTTGGAAGGTCCCCAAAAACCTGATCGTACGTGCGGTTCTCTTTGATGATGTAGACGCAATGCTTGATCGGGCTGGCATCGCCAACCTTGGCGGGAATGGGATTGTCGCGTTCACGAGCCTTGGAAATGGCGGATTGGTCGCTCTTGAGCGGACTGCATCGGTACGTCTGCTTCGTGTAGCGAACCATGTCGGCTGGCGAAGGCGCTCGGATCACGGACAACGTGCCACGCAGTAATCCGCCGATGTACTCGCGCAACGTGCCCACGCTACCTTCGGACGTCAACGGGTTTGGCCCTTGACGATTGGCCTTGGGCAGTAGCCCCTTGCCATTGGCCACGTAGATTCGGTTTTCAGTGGCGCTATAACGCACCGACGTCGGATACCAACCGACAGGAATGTAACCCAGCGACCGGCTTTGGCCGCGCTCGGTGACGTCGATCACAGCGAGATTGTTGTTGTCCGCGTTGGCAATGAACAAAGCTTTGCCATCAGGCGATAAAGCCAGACTGTTAGGCGTGCTTCCGTGCGGCGCTTGGGGATACAAACCAGCGTTAATCGTTTCCAAGGTCCTCCCGGTGTCCGTGTCCAGGACAACAACCGTGTTTCCGTTCGCGCACGCGACGTATAGCGCTTTGCCGTCGGGCGACAGGGTCATCTCGGTCGGATGCGAGGCCGTTGACCATCGCGCGATGAACTTGTCAGCCACGGCGTCGAACACCGCGATGGCCGATTGATTCCACAAGCTGACGAATACCCGCTTGCCGTCGGGGCTGGGCAGCGGGGCGTACGGATAGCTGTCTTTGCCGGCTGCGAAGTGTTTAGGTTCGGCCGGCTCGCTCAGCCGAATCCGCGAGAGCGTGTCCCCCCATGCGCTGGCCACAAACAGCGAATCGCCGTCCACGGTGCACGCCAATCCCGCTGGAATGAAGTTCCTGGCGGGATCAGCTACTTGAATTTTCCGATGGTCCGACAACAGGCCGTCGGCAAACCGGAACTGGTGGACGACCGAAAACTCGCCACCGCTGACAAATAACTGTTTTCCCTCACGATCGAAGCATAAGCCGTAGAAGCACTGGGGCAGCACGACCCGGGAAACGACCGTGCTCTTCTTGAGATCGACGATAACGACCTCGTGATCACCATAGCCGGCATGAAGAATGGCCGCCCAGGGCTCTGTTGGATGCAGAGCGACGTTGACGGGGAAATCCCCCAATGCGATCTGCTCCCCCGCCGGCATAAGCGACCATTGCGTGGGCAACAGGACCTCGCCACTGGACTGCTGGCCCGGCAGGCGCCGCGCGGCGACCTTAGGGGCGCCGCTCTTCAAGGCCCCAGCCAACTCCGGCGGAGCTGCAACCGAAACGCCGCGCATACATAAAATTACTCCCAGAACAAATGGGGTCAATCCACGTGCGTCCATCTTGCTGGCTCTCGCGATTAGGGGGAAAAGCTGAGCCGTTGTTCTAATCCAGAGCACGCGGGCGGGCAATTCTCTAACACAAAGCAAATGAAAGTCCGCCAGCACAAACTCAGGAAGAGGTTCTTTCTGTCCGCACGACGCACGGAATTCACATCCGCCACGAACGAAATCAAAACATTTCACCCGCATAATTCCCGGTTTAGGGCGATCTTAATCCCAATAAGACGGAAGTGTTGCGATGAATGAACCGCCTCGCTCGACGGACAAAGTGACGCTGTCGGGCGCTAACGCAGGTGTCGCACACCCGGGAATGGCGATCGTTCGCGGAGCATTGTACTGCGGCGTAGTCGCGGCAACCGCGGTTGTGGCGGTCATGGCGTATCGGGCCGTTGGAGATCAACAGTCGCTCAAGCGTTCGCAGGATCGCCTG
>JANNQN010000113.1:0-5679 GCA_031400775.1 Planctomycetia bacterium
GGGGGACAGTCCCATTTTACTCGCAAGGCCTCGCAAAATTGGGACAGTCCCCGACAGTTTTCGGATAGACATTTAATGTGGCTCCGTCATGCGCCACGGATCGAGGGCTTCGTTGAGCACGTTCTCGGGCAGTATCTTTTGTTCCAAACAAAGCTGCCGAATCGTCTTGCCGGACTTGAAGGCTTCCTTCGCCAGGGCCGCGGCCCGTTCGTAGCCAATGTGCGGGTTCAAGCTCGTGACCATCGCCAGGCTTTTTTCGACCGATGCCTCGCAGGCCTCGGCATTGGCTTCCATTTCGAGCGCGCAAAAGTCGACGAAGGCCCGCGTGGCGCTGGCCAGCAGGTAGCAGCTTTCCAAGGCGGCACTACCCATGATCGGCATCATGATGTTGAGCTCGAAATTGCCTCCCGCCGCGCCGGAAAAAGCCACGGTCTGATCGTTGCCGATCACGCGAGCGCAAACCTGCATCATGCTCTCGCACATCACCGGATTCACCTTGCCGGGCATGATCGACGAACCGGGCTGACGATCGGGCAATTTGATCTCATAGAATCCGCAACGTGGACCGCTTCCCAGCCAGCGAATGTTGTTGGCGACCGAGAACAGCGAGACCGCGACGGCGCGCAGATCGCCGCTGGCTTCGACCAGGGCATCGCGATTGGCGTTGCCTTCGAAGTGGTTGACCGCCTCGACAAACTGGATACCCGTTTCCTGGCTGAGCACTTCGGCCACCTTGGCGCCGAAATGGGGATGGGTGTTAATGCCCGTGCCGACGGCCGTGCCGCCGGCCGGCAGCTCGCGAACGGCGTTGATCGCCAACTGCGCGCGATCGATCGACAACTCGAGTTGGCGAGCCAGTCCAGAAAAAACCTGTCCCAGGCGAATCGGCGTGGCATCGGCCAAATGTGTGCGGCCGATCTTGATGATCGAATCCCATTGCCGGGCCTTGTCGGCCAGCACGTCGCGCAACAGTTGCAACGCGGGGACCAGGCTGTTCTTGATCGATTGGGCAACGGCGACGTGAATCGCGGTGGGGAACATGTCGTTGGTGCTTTGCCCCATGTTCACATGATCGTTGGGATGGATCGGCTTGGCCGAAGCAAAGCGGTCGCCCCCCAATAGCTCGATCGCCCGGTTCGCGATCACTTCGTTGGCGTTCATGTTGCTCGACGTGCCCGAGCCCGTTTGAAACACGTCGATCGGAAATTCGGCGTCGAATTTTCCGGCGGCGACTTCGCGACTGGCAGCCAGCAATGCTGTCACTTGCTCGTCCGTGAGACGGTTTTTTCCCGATGCGGTCAATTTTCCCAGATCGCGGTTCACTACCGCCGCGGCATATTTCACCAGGCCCAGGGCGTGTACCAATTCCTTGGGCAGCGGCCAGTCGGAGATCGGGAAGTTCTCCTTGGCTCGCTGGGTTTGAGCGCCAAAGTAGGCCTGTGCCGGTACGCGCACGTCGCCCATGGAATCGTGTTCGATGCGAAACTCGGTCATAGTATTTCCGACGAGCCCGGCCGTCCGGACCCGGGAACAAAGGCGAAAGGAACGCGTCGGCCGAGCCTGCCCTGTACCGGCCGCGGTAGAGTCTGCAACAGCCCACATAATAGCCATTTGGCCGTTTTTCACAAAGGCCGACGAGGACCGCCGCAACCCTCTCAAAAGGCGTAAAATCCCCTGGTTCCAGCCCGATAAACACATCCAGGGCCCTGCGGACTAGGGCCGCCTCGGCCGGCGGCCGTCTCGACAAACCTTGATTGCCGCACAAGCGCCCCGGACCTAGAATTGCAGACGAACCCAGGCGGCGGTTACGCCGTAGCCTGATTCAGCGGATAAGCGCGTCGCGCTAGCGGGCCCCGAATCCCCCCAGATTCCTGTCGTCTATGAGCCAGTTTGAAGGCAGTACCGAGTTCGACAAATTGTTGGCGGGGTGCGGCGAGATCGATCTCGTGCATTTCATGCTGGAATTGGCGGCCGACGCCTATCCGGAGTTGGATCGCGTGGGTTGTCTGCTCGAAATCGATCGCCTGGGCGTGGCCTGCGGCGATCAGCCCGACTGCCGCACGACTTGCTGCATTCGCCGCCGACTGACGGCGATTAGCCAGTTGCTGTACGAGGTCGAAGGCTTTCACGGCAATCGCGATTCCTACTACGAGCCCGAGAACAGTTACCTGAACGAAGTGCTCGCGCGGCGCTGCGGGATTCCGATTTCGCTGGGCATTTTGTACATGGCCGTGGCCAGCCGCACCGGACTGAAGATGTTTGGCGTCAATACGCCGGGCCATTTCGTCGTCGGCTGCCACACCAGCGGCGGGGCCTGGTTTGTCGATCCGTTTACCAACGGCGACGTGTTGGATCAGACGGCCTGCAAGCAGCGGATCGAGCAGACCGTGGGCCAACCGAGTTCGATCTCCGACGAACATTTTCGCGCCGCCGGACCGGTCGATATCGCGGCACGCGTGTTGCGCAATCTCAAGGCCGCCTATGCCGCGCAGGAATGTTGGCCTGCCGTGTTGCGCGTGCAAGAACGACTGGCCGCTCTGTTGCCACAGACCCCGCAAGAGCGGCGCGACCTGGGGCTGGTCTATTTGCGGTTGGGGGAGCCGACCAAGGCGCTGCCGGCGCTCGAACACTACATGAGCGTGTGCGGCAGCCAGCAAGCGGCCGCGCTAAAGCCCTCGCTGCAAGCCGCCCGGCGGATGATCGCCGAGTTGAACTAGCCGATCGCAAATCGGCTCGAAAGGACAGGATGTCCATGGCTTCCACCGGCCATATCATGCCCGCCGATGCCGCCGCTATCCGCGATGTCGCGCGGAAATCGGCCAGGCAGCGAGCTATTCCGCATCCCGTCGATTGGAATGGACGGCGCGTGACCGTGATGGGACTGGGTCGGCACGGCGGCGGGGCGGCGGTTGCCAGGTACCTGGCCCAGCGCGGAGCGGAAATCACTGTAAGCGACGCGGCCGACCGCGAAACGCTAAGTGACTCGCTCGAGCTGTTGAGCGATGTGCCCATTGCGGAGATCAAGCTGGGCGGCCACGATCCGCACGACTTCACCCGGGCCGAATTCGTCGTGGTCAATCCGGCCGTGCGCTTCCATCACCCTCTGTTGCAACTCGCCCGAGCGGCGGGCGCGACGTTGACCTCCGAGATCGAAGTCTTTCTGCGCGCTTGCCCGGCCGAGATTATCGGCGTGACCGGGTCGAACGGAAAATCGACCACCTGCTCGATGATCGCGGATATTCTTTCGGCCGCGGGGCGGAGGACCTGGTTGGGCGGCAACATCGGCCGCAGCTTGCTCGGGAATCTGAGCGAAATCCACGCGCAGGACCGGGTCGTGCTCGAGCTAAGCAGCTTTCAACTAGCGCATCTCAGCCACGACGCGCCCCTGCCGCGCTTCGCCGTCGTGACCAATTGCACACCCAATCACCTCGACTGGCATGGCGAGTTTTCACACTACCTTCAAGCCAAGCAGAGACTAGTGCGCGAGGCTCCGGCCGACGCGGTTGCCGTTCTGAATGCGGCCGATGCCGAAGTGCGCGGCTGGCGGGCGCTGGCGGCCGGAAATGTGCGCGCGGGCTGGGCCAGCGCGCGCGTGCCCGCCCTGCGCGTGCCGGGCGAGCACAATCGTCAGAATGCCGCTTGCGCCGCGGCCGTGACGGAAGCGGCCGGCGTCGATGAAGCCACGATTTGCAGTGCTCTGGCCGACTTTCAGGGGCTCGAGCATCGACTGCAATGGGTGGGCGAGTTGGCCGGCCGGCGCTTTTACAACGATTCGAAATCGACCACGCCCGCGGCCACGCTTGCGGCGCTCACGGCGCTGGCCGGCCCGGTCTGGCTGTTGGCCGGCGGACACGCCAAGGGAGCTTCGTTCGACGAATTGGCGCGAACGATCGTGGGCCGAACTCGCGGCGCGAGCCTGTTTGGTGCGTCGCGCGAGACCATTCAGGCCTGCATTCGCGCGCAGCGAGCGGACTTTGACGTCAACTCGTCGGAGCAGCTTGCCGATGCGCTCGCGTGGTGTTGGACGCGATCTCAGCCCGGCGATTCGATTTTGCTGTCGCCCGCCTGCGCGAGCTACGATCAGTTCCGCGATTTTGAAGCGCGAGGGCAGACGTTTTGTCGCCTGGTTGAAGCCCTTTGATCGCATTTGGCGGGGATGTCCCTTTGCCTTGCGGCCCGCCGACCGCCTGAGATAAATTGAAACCCTCCGCTGGTTACGATTTCACTTGGAAAGGGTAGGGGAGCTATTCCGCGTGGCTAAAGCCAAAGCGCCGGTCAATCCGTTCTACGTTCTGGTCGTGGTGTTCGGCGTGGTGTTTGTCATCACGGCCTGCGCGTACGGCACAATGGCTTATCGGGCCATTGCTCCGGCGGTCGACGCTCAGGCCCGCGGCCAGGGGCTGATGGGCTTTCTCGATCGCTACGGAATGCAGTTGCTCGGGATCGAGTTGGCCGTGTTGGGCGCGGCGTCGCTGGGGGCCATGTGGCTCGACCAGGTCCGTTCGCGGCGAGAGGCGACAACGACGGGCCGGCGGGCGGCAGGAACTGAGGCGGACCCGGAGCGCAATATCAGCTAGAATAGAGACAGCAGGCACGAGCCGCCGTGCCGGTTTTCCTACCGCCGCGAATCGAAGGGACGGGCCATGAAAGTCGGTCACTCGGAACAAATCGTCAAGGCGCCCGTCACGATGGAAGGGGCCGACGGCTGCCATGTGCGCTGGCTGGTGGACGAAAGCCAGGGGGCCCCGAACTTCGCCATGCGGCAGTTCGAGGTCGCTCCGGGAGGCTACACGCCCAAGCACAGTCATCCTTACGAACACGAGGTCTTCGTGCTCGAGGGGAGCGGCGTGGTGCTGGAAGGGGACGACGAGCATCCGCTCAAGGCCGGCGATTTCGTGTTCGTCACGCCCAACGAAGTTCACCAGTTTCGCAATACGGGCTCCAGTCCACTCAAGTTCTTGTGCATGGTGCCCAACTCGTCGGTCGGACAAGCGGTTACCGTGGCGGCCGAGTGCAGCCGGCCGGTCAAATAATGGATCCATTGAACCTGCACGGCGCATCCTTCGAAGAAATTCTCAACAGCACGGCCGTGACGTTGTCTCGATGATGACTCCCGAAGCTGCCGCTGAAATCGCCCGGCTCCGCGATCAAATTCGACTTCACGATCGCAAGTACTACGTCGACGCGCGGCCGGAGATCTCAGATCTCGCCTACGACCGGTTGCTGGAGCGGCTCAAGAAGCTCGAAGCCGCGCACCCCGAGCTGATTTCTTCCGACAGTCCCACGCAGCGGATCGGGGACGCGCCGGTCGCCGCGCTGGTGAGCGTCGAGCATCGGCTGCCGATGCTATCGATCGAGAACACGTACAACGTCGAGGAACTGCGCAAATTTGGCCAGCGCGTCGCCAAGTTGTTGCCGGACGAAAAGATCCAATGGGTCGTCGAATTGAAGATCGACGGCGTGGCGGTATCAATCGTCTACGAGGAAGGCCGGCTGACGCAAGCCGCCACGCGCGGCGACGGGCGGACCGGCGATGACATTACGCACAACATGCGGACCGTCGTCGATTGCCCCTTGGTGTTGGCCGATCGGCCGCCCCCGCTGCTAGAAGTGCGTGGCGAGGTGTACATGACGAACTCGGACCTCGTGCGGCTCAACGAGCGGCAGCGCGAGCGCGAC
>JANNQN010000114.1:0-4068 GCA_031400775.1 Planctomycetia bacterium
GACGCTTCGCTCTGGGCCTGCTCAAGCACCATCCCGACACCAAGAAAAGCCTCGTCATGAAGCGCCGACTCGCCGGCTGGAGCACCACCTTCTTGTCGGAAGTTCTTTTCGGAGTGCCAACTTAGTGTGCGCTAGCCCTGATCCAGATACAGGACCACCAGGGCGCGCTTCGCCGGCTGCAGGGCGCGGATCGCGGCATAAAGCTGATCGACGACGCGATCGTTTCGTTCCGCGTCCGCCGATGTGACGCTCGGTGCGGCAAGATCGGAAATAGAAAGGGAATCCTGCCTTCGCCGCCGTTTCTTCTCGCTCCGTTTCCATACCAGCGCCGTATTGAACGCGACCCGATACAGCCACGTCGTCGGCTTGGATTCGTCCCGAAAATTGGGCAGCGACAGCCAAACCTGCAGCAAGATCTCCTGAAGCAGATCGTCTTGATCGGCCGGCCCTTCGGCGAACGAGCGCACGACCTTGACCAGCAAGCCTGTATGCTCGCCGAGCCACTGCCGAAACTGCAATTCGTGATTCGCGATGCCCAACTACCTGTCCTTTTTCTGCCTGATTAGTGACGATTGCCGTCGTTTCTTACAGCCTAATTTCAAAGAATCGAACTGCAGGGAACCCAAGTGGTGAAATAGGTTCGTGCTTCGGCGTTCGTCGCCACAAGTCGTGAGAGCCACGAATCTTCGGGGAGCGAGGCCTGGAAACTCATCTCGGAATCCAAAGTCCCGCATCGACGTCAAATCGGAGGCACTGATCAACCACCGACCCTAGCGAGTGCGGGAGTCGGCATCGCTGTAGTCAGCGATCAGCCATTTTCCGCCCCGCCGGTGCAGCGTGACTTTGAACTTGCGGATCATGTGCTCGTAGGGAAACTCGCCCCGCGCGTCCCGGCCATCGACCCGGCCGGTGAAATAGGTGGCGGCCGAGGGCGGGCTGGTGAGCCGATTGAAGCGGACCTCCAAGTCGCCGCCCACGTGTGCCTCGCGCACGGTAAAGCGCGCGAGCGCCGACTTCACTTCGCCCAGTCGCGGGCAATCGGGCGAGAACGCGGCCAGCACGGTCGGCATGTCGTTCGATTCCAGCGCATCGGCAACCGCGTCCAGTGCGTCCTCGACTTCTTCGCGCTCAGTGACGACGACCCGTTCGAGCGCGAGCATTCCCACTGTCGCGGCCAGCACCACCACCATCGCCGCGATGATTGCAGTGCGGCCGGTGCGCACCAGCGCGATTGCCAGGATCACCTCGAGCGAGAGGCCAAGCGCAAGCGACGGCCAAGGACTTTCGATGAACCAGGTCATGGCGCGCCCCGCTCGTGTGGCTCGGGCGCTTGCTCGAGCGGCGGCCGCCGCGTTCGCCGCAACATGAGCGCGGAAACGACGAAAGCAATCGTGAGCAACGACCACAGCGGCCACAAGGGAATCAGCAACTCGTCGCCGGCCGGAGGCGGCGCCTCGCCTTCCTCACCGGGCGGGCTGGCGGCGTCGACGCCCTCAACCTGCCGGCGAGCGATTTCCTGCCGGGCGTAATATTGCATTTCCAGCCGTGTCTGCCGCTTGGAATAGCGGGGCGTCATTACCAGAAGTATTCCGGCCCCGGCCGCGCAGAACAACATCAGCCAAAACCAGGGCGAATCGGTAATGGCCGCCGGCGAATTGGACGCCGCGACAGGGCCGCGAGCCGTGGCCTCTCGAGCAGTTCGCTCATTGTCCGCGGATGGCGAATTCGACATGGGGCGAGGGGGCGCGCGAAATGCAAAAAATGCGAGACGACAAGTGCCAGCCGCATTCTAACACGCCAGTGCCGGCGAGTGTCATCGCGCGGGTGCAACTGCCACGCCGACAGCTACTTCAGCCGGGCCTTGAAAATCGGGCCGCCGTATTGAGCCGTGTCGGCCAGTTGCTCTTCGATCCGCAGCAACTCGTTGTACTTGGCGATCCGATCGGTGCGCGAGGCCGAGCCGGTCTTGATCTGGCCGGTCGAAAGACCCACCGCCAGGTCGGCGATGGTCGCGTCCTCGGTTTCACCGCTGCGGTGGCTGGAGATGGTCGTGTATCCGTTGCGCTGGGCCAGTTGAATGGCCTCGATCGTTTCGGTCAGCGTGCCGATCTGGTTGACCTTGATCAAGATGCTGTTGGCGATGTGCTCGTCGATGCCTCGTTGCAGCCGCTTGGTGTTGGTGACGAACAAGTCGTCGCCAACCAGTTGCACCTTGTCGCCCAAGCGATTGGTCAACTGGCTCCAACCTTCCCAGTCGTCTTCGCTGCAACCGTCCTCGATCGAGCAAATCGGATACTTCTCGACCCAGGCGGCCAGGAACTCAACCATCTCGCCCGACGACAGTTTCTTACCGTCGATCGCGTAGGTCTTCGACTTCGAGTCGTAGAATTCCGTGGCGGCGGCATCCAACGCAATCCAAACCTCCTCGCCGGCCCGATAGCCGGCCTTGTCGATCGCCTCCAGGATTAAGTCCAAGGCCGCGCCGTTGTTGGGCAAGGCGGGCGCAAAGCCGCCTTCGTCGCCCACGGCCGTGTTCAACTTCTTGGATTTGAGCACGCTCTTGAGGCTGTGGAAGATTTCCACGCCCGATCGCAGGGCCTCGGAAAATGTCTCGAAGCCCAAGGGCATGACCATGAACTCCTGCACGTCGACCGAGTTGTCGGCGTGCTGGCCGCCGTTGATGATGTTCATCATCGGCGCGGGCAGCATCCGCGCGCCGGGTCCGCCCAGGTAGCGGTACAGCGGCAGGCCGCAATGATCGGTGGCCGCGTGGGCCACGGCCAGCGACACGCCCAGAATCGCGTTGGCTCCCAGGTTCTTCTTGTTCTCGGACCCGTCCAACTCGATCATCCGCAGATCGATCTCGGCCTGCTCGATCGCGTCCATTCCGTGCAAGGCATCGGCCAGGCGCTCGTTGACGTTATCGACCGCCTGCATCACTCCCTTGCCCAGAAAGACCTTGGTCTGGTCCGTGTCGCGCAGTTCCCAGGCCTCGTGAACACCCGTGCTGGCGCCGCTGGGCACGCTGGCGCGGCCGAAGGATCCGTCGACCAGGGTGACGTCCACCTCGACGGTTGGATTGCCGCGGCTGTCGAGAATTTGCCGGCCTTGGATGTCAATGATCGAGCTCATCGTCGTTCTCGCGTAGTTATCGGATTGAACGGCTGCTTTCGCCGTTGGATTAATTGGCGATTCTATACGGTTTCGAACGCCTCGACCTTGGTGCTCACGACCATGTGCTTGGTCTTCGTGCGAAAGTCGTTCATGTGCGGCGCCCCGGCATGGGCCATCAGGTTGGGGAGCGTCTCCCATTTCTCGTGCATGATGATGGCGTTGGCCCGCGGCGGCGTCTTGGGCGGATTCGAGAGCGGCACATCCACCGACGGCACGTACTCGACACAGCCCACTTCGGCCCGCACCAGCGGCAACAGATTGCGCTGCTCGGCCAGAAACGCGTCTCGCATGCCTTCCTTGACTTCGATCACTGCTACCACGTGGATCATGACGGGTTCTCGGCTAGGTTGAATTGCTTGCTGCGGCAAAGTCAGGCATTGTGAAATACGCGCCCCACAAACGCAATGGCCCGTCACGGGGCATCACGTCCCCGAACCCGTTTTGCCAGCCAGAGAATTGGGACAATTAACGCGACCGCCATCCCGGCAAACGCCCCGACGCGCCCGAATGGCCGATAGAGCGCCACCGCCAACACTGCGGCCAACGGCACAGACAAAATCGGCGCAACAGTGAGCAGGATCGGCGGAAGCGGGATTCGCTCTCTCTTCGGTTCATCGCCCATGCGGCCATTCTAGCAGACGGCGGCGAGAGAAGTTCGGCAGCAGACAAGTAGTGGACCGACTACGCTTATCTGTCTGGTGCCGCTGGCTTGGCCGGACCCTCGCCCGGGCCGGCGGCGGCTTTGCTGAAAAGCTTCCCAATGGCACGGATCCACTTCTCTCCGCCTGTACGACGAGGAACCGCTAATGGACGCGAATGAACGCTAATCAAGAAACCAGCGGGAATGCATTCGCGACTATTCGCGTGCATTCGCGGTCCACAATTCGAAAAGTA
>JANNQN010000115.1:0-9785 GCA_031400775.1 Planctomycetia bacterium
AGGGCTGGGGCTTCCGGCTTGAGCGGGCGAGCCAAGTAGTGGACCGACTACGCTTATTTGTCGCCCTGGCACGGACGTATTCCCCGAGCAAGCGCCATCGGCACACCAACCCGACGCGCGAGCGAAAGTAAGCGCCACGAGTTACTTCTCTAGGTCTGTACGACGAGGAACCGCGAATGGACGCGAATGAACGCTAATCAAGAAACCAGCGGGAATGTATTCGCGACTATTCGCGTGCATTCGCGGTCCACAATTCGGAAAGTAACTCGTGGCGATTACTCTCGCTCGCGCGTCGGGTTGGTTTGTCGATGGCGATTGCACGGGAAAGATGTCCGTGCCAGGGCGACAAATAAGCGTAGTCGGTCCAGTAGGTCATGCCTTGGCATGACAACTTCATTCATCAGTCGGGGCGCGGCGACGGCCTCGTCATGCCAAGGCATGACCTACTTGGCTTGGCTTGGCTAGAGCCCGGCTTACCGCTTCCGCCGCCAGAGAAGCAGACCGACGAGACCCAGCGCGCCGAGCAAAAAGCCGGAGGGCTCGGGCACACCAAAGACTTCGATCTCGGTCGACCCGCCCGTAAATCCGTCGGCCACCAACTTGAACGTCCCGGCCAGAGTCAACGTGTCGAAGGCCGGCAGGGCCGGCAGTAGCAGGTCCGCCCCGGACACGATGAAATAGGGAGAACCACCCGGACCGCCGGCGAACGCGAAATGGACTTCCGAAGTTCCCAGGAAACCCAGACCCGCGCTCGTGTATCCGACCACGGCGTCAAACGTGTCGAGCATGCCCGGCGCGCTTTGACCGAAGGCGATCGGATATGCGATCGAGATCGTGGTTGCCGCGGCGCCAGCGCCGTCAACGTCGAAGGCCACAATGAAGTCGACTTTACTCTCCATCGCGCCGGCGAAGGGCGCGGGCGCGCCTTGGCTGGCGATGGCGACCGGGCCATTGTCGGGAATGAACACCGTAGCCTTTGTCGGCGAGAAGTTGTAGGCAATATCCATCTCGCCAAAACCAGTCGGCGGATCGGGGGTGAACCCGGAAGCGGTTATCGTTGGATAGTGCCCGATCGGCGCCGGGCCAATGATCGCATACGGCAGGCCGCCGGAGCTGAACGTAAATGTCGCCGAGTCCGAGCCGGCTACCGCGCCAATGATCGCCCCATAGGAGGGCAACGCGACGATCGATACGAGGAGACAAACGCAGAGGGAAAAAATCGGCAGGCGGGATCGCAAAGAACCAACCGCGCGGCGCTCGCGCGGGGAGCAAGCGTCTGTGGGACGTGGACGTCGACTCATGAGCTTACCCCCCTGCATCAATGGTGAAATTGCAAGTCCGCTAAACGCCTAGTGTAGGGGGGCGGATCCCAGAATGTCAAGTTTTTCTATGGAAATTTGTTCGTTTTGTCTCGGATCCAATGGGCGTCTGAACCGCCGGACAAGAGCACGAAATGCGGGCATTTCGCGGGTGTGCTGGGCGGTCATGCGGGGGCGAGACGGCAAGCGGTGAAGGTCAGCCGCTCTTATTTCCAGACCTGGGTCAGTAGCTCTCTGAGCTGTTGCTTGAGCTTCACGGATTCGGCTTTCCGCTGAGTATCCGAAAGCGTTCTATGCCTGAGTGACGAGAGTTGAGCGTAGACTTCGGCCACGCGCCGCATTTTGTCGCCCCGATTGGGCGAAGATCGTTTCTCAGCCATCTCGATTACAGCCAAACGCCCAGCCCCTGCAGCCCTAGTTATACACTCCAGCCGAATGAAACGGGGCCCGCTCGTCCCTTGGTAGGATCCGAGCAGGCCCCCTTCTAAGACCGCTGTGGATTAAACCCCGGCCGTTGGGTATCGGATCGCGATGGTGATGGCAGCCGCAACGAGCCAAGTAGTGGACTGACTACGCTTATTTGTCGCCCCTGGCACGGACATCTTCCATGTGCAAACGCCATCGGCACACTGACTTGACGCGCGAGCGAGGGTAAGCGCCACGAGTTACTTTTTGAATTGTGGACCGCGAATGGACGCGAATAGTCGCGAATACATTCCCGCTGGTTTCTTGATTAGCGTTCATTCGCGTCCATTCGCGGTTCCTCGTCGTACAGGCATCGAGAGGTGGACCCCTGCTATTGGGACGCTATTCGGCAAAGCCGGCGACGGCCTCGTCATGCCAAGGCATGACCTTCTTGGCTGGTTAGCAGATCGTGGCCTGATCGACGGCCGCGTCGGCCAACTGATTGAGATCGATCGCCACACCGGGCCCCGGCACATCGGCGAGCGAGAGCGTCAGCTTTCCCGCCTTGAGCGATTCCAATGGTCCGGCGTTGTCCCATAACAGCCAAGGCTCTGGATTGCGCGCGAAGGCCATGGCGGCGGCATGATTGGGCAAAGTCGCTAGCGCCACCGTCGACAGCGAAGCCAGAGCGCCCTGCGGTGCGCTTCCCACGGCCCAGGCGAGGCGCGCATCTTCGCAGGCCTCTCGGATGGCAAGCGCCGGGGTCAGACCGCCGACGCGAGCGACGTCAATGCGCATCCGCCGGCAACTGCCCAGGTCGATGGCCTGCTCGGCTCGTTCGACCGAGGTAATGCTCTGGTCCAGACAAATCGGCGTGCGAATCGCTTGTTGCAGCATGGCGTGCCCGACCAGGTCGTCGACGCCAAACGGCTGCTCGATGTACTTCAGGAAGAAATCCTCCAAGCGATAGAACATTTCCTGCTGGCCCAACGCGCATAAGCCATCGCAGTCGATGGCGATCGGCTCGGCGGGAAACGATTCGCGCACCGCCTTGACCATTTGAATGTCCCAGCCCGGGCGAAACTTGAGCGCGACGGTGCCATAGCCGGCCGCTAGCGCCGTGCCGACCTCGGCCAGCAACCCGTCGGTCGACTCAGTCGCATTCACTCTAGTCTCCAGCGGAATGGCGATGGCTGTGCCCCCCAGCACCTCGAAGAGCGGTTTTTTTTGTTCCTGAGCCGCCAGATTCCACCAGGCGATGTCCAGCGCCGACTTCGCGCGGGCGTTTCCCTGAAAAGGCTGCAAGGTTTGTTGCAGTTCCTTTCCCGAACTGATGGATCTTCCGACGATCGCCGGCGCCAGCCAGTCGCGCAGGCAGGCGAATGCGCCGGCCGCCCATTCGGGGCTGTCCGACGGGCCAACGCCCAGCGTGGCTTCGCCCCAACCGAGCTGATCGCCACTGGCCAGCGCGACCACGATCGATTCAAGCGGAGCGCCTGAGCAAGACGTCAAGCCGCTTAAGCGGACGCGGGAGAGTTGAACGGACTCGATGTGCATGCGGTGTCGCCGGACAAAAACTGACTAGAGGCGAGATCCCTTTAGACGATTCTCCGTAATCTCGATCGCCTTTAGCAAGCCGCGTGCCTTGTTGAGCGTTTCTTGATACTCTTCGGCCGGCTGGCTGTCGGCCACGATGCCGGCCCCCGCCTGCACATAAGCCTGGGAGCCCTGCACGACCAGCGTGCGCAGTGCGATGCAGGTATCCATGTTGCCGTTGAAGTCGACGTAGCCGACCGCACCCGCGTAAGGACCGCGACGGTGGGGTTCGAGCTCGTCGATGATCTGCATGGCGCGAACCTTGGGCGCACCCGAAACCGTTCCCGCCGGCACGCAAGCCCGCAGGGCGTCGAAAGCATCGCGGCCGTCGGCCAGTTGTCCGCTCACGTTCGAGGTAATGTGCATCACATGGCTGTAGCGCTCGATCGTCATCACGTCGGTCAGCTCGACGGACCGATAGCGAGCGACCCGGCCGACGTCGTTGCGCCCCAAGTCGACCAGCATGACGTGTTCGGCCCGTTCCTTGGGATCGGCCAACAGCTCCTCGGCCAGGCGGCGGTCGTCTTCTTCGGTCGCGCCGCGCGGACGCGTGCCGGCCAGCGGTCGCACGGTCACCCGCCCGCCGACCACGCGGACCATGATCTCGGGCGAGCTGCCCACCAAGGTCACGCTGGGGGTGCGCAGGTAGAACATGAACGGGCTGGGATTCACGACCCGCAACGTGCGGTAGATTTCGAACGGCTCGCAATGAATCTCTAGCTGCAAGCGCTGGCTGATCACGACCTGGAAAACATCGCCGGCCACGATGTACTCGACGCACCGCTCGACGGCCCGCTCGAACTCGGCCTGCGCAAAATTCGACTCATAGGCGATCGTCGGCTGTCCGGTCGTGCGGATATCGGCCGGCGGCAAGGTGCGGTCCGGGCTTTCGAGCTGTTCGACCAGCTCGTCGATCCGCCGCTTGGCATCGGCGTAGGCCGCCTCCAGATCCGAGCCAAACTGGTCGAGCCGGGCCATGGCCACGACCACGTTGGTCTTGTTCACATGATCGAAGACCACCATGTGATCGTAGAAGGCAAACGCCAGGTCGGGCAGATCCCGATCGTTGTGCGGCGCGTTTGGAAGGTGCTCCGAGTAGCGGATGACGTCGTAGCCGGCATAGCCCACCGCGCCGCTGGTGAATGGCGGCAACTCGGCGAGCGTGGCCGAGCGGATCGCCTCGACGCGCGAGCGCAGCTCTTCGAGCGGATCGGCGGCGGTGAACTCCTCCTTCCGCTCGGCTACGCTGCCGGCGGCCGAGACGACAGTGACCTGGTTGCCGCGAGCTTCGATTTGCAGAAACGGATGGGCGGCCAGAAAGCTGTATCGACCGACCTTCTCGCCGCCGATCACGCTCTCGAACAGGCAGGCGGTGGGACCGGAATCGATCTTGTGAAACGCTGAGACCGGCGTCAGCGTGTCGCCGAGCAGGCGCCGATACACGGGCACCAGTTGCACGCCGGCGGCCAGCTTCGAGAACGTGGCAAAATCCGGGGAATACTTCATCGCAACTGTGGCGAATGAGAGAGGGAGCGGCTGGAAAGAATGGAACGCATGCGATACGGACACATCCAACTCGGGCGCAGGTTCGCGGCGTTCAGCTTAGCAGCCGCGCCCGCGCGCGACAACGCAGCTAGGAAGAGTGCGGCTAGCAGGGGCGATGTGCGCGGCGATGTTTCTCGCGGAAGGACCGCCGTGTTTCTCGCGGAAATACCGGCGGAAACGCGCGGCATGCTATCCGCCTTGACACCCAGGGCGCTACTGTTAGAATCCCACTGGCCTTGCTCCCCCACGATATAATGGATCTGATTGGCTCCAGTTCGCAAAGTAGATTGTATGCCAATGCGGACGGCAGCCTCAGACAGTTGTTGGGGACTTCCATGAAGTGTCAACAGTGTAACAAGACGGCGACCTTTCACATCACCGAGCTGACCAAGGGCAAACCGCAAGAGCTCCACCTGTGCGAGGAGCACGCGCGGCACTACTTGACCCAGAGCGAGGACGAGCCGGCGGTCGCTCCCAGCCTGGCCGGCGTTCTGGCTCAGCAGTTGGCCGTCGGCCAAACGGCCGAAGAGCTTGCCAAGCTCGACCAGCGTTCCTGCCCGGTCTGCGGAATCACGTTTTACGAGTTCCGCAATCAAGGCCGCCTGGGCTGTCCGTACGATTACATTTGCTTCAAGGCCGAGCTCGAGCCGTTGATCGTGAACATTCACGGCGAAACCGAACACGTCGGAAAGAGACCCGCCAAGTATCCCGAAGGCACGGAGAAGCGCACGCAATTGATCCGCCTGCGCCGCGAGATGAAGGAAGCGATTGGCGAAGAAGACTATGAGCGGGCGTCCCAGTTGCGCGACGAAATTCGCGGCAGTGAAGAAGGGCCGCCCGGGCGGCAGTGAAGAAGGGCCGCCCGAGCGGCAGTGAAGAAGGGCCGCCGGAGCGGCAATGACGGCGCTGACCCGTCGAGCGAATGAAAGCCGCGGGCCGGATTGGAAATCTTGTGGTGGATCTTAATCAACTAGTACGCACCAGCGGCGAATGGCTTCGGGGCTCCGGACCCGAGTCCGATATCGTCATCAGCAGCCGCATTCGCCTGGCCCGCAACCTGGCCGAGTTTCCCTTCATCAGCCGGGCCAGCCAGTCCGACCGCGGCGAGATCGAGGCCATCCTCCGCGATCGAGTCATGCACATCCAGGAGTCGGGCGAGCTGGAATACGTCAACGTCAACGAGCTCAAGGTCATCGATCGCCAGTTTCTGGTCGAACGCCAGTTGATCAGCCGCGAGCACGCCGAAAGCGAGGGGGCCCGCGGCGTCGCGATCGACCGTCGCGAACAGGTCAGCCTGATGATCAACGAGGAAGACCACCTGCGGATCCAGGTGATGCACAGCGGACTGGATCTCGACGCCGCCTGGCAGCAGATCGACCGCATCGACTCGCTGATCTCCGACCAGGTCACGTTCGCCTTCCATCCCAAGCTGGGTTATTTAACCGCCTGTCCCACCAACGTCGGCACCGGCGTGCGCGTCAGCGTAATGCTGCACTTGCCGGCCCTGGTCATCACGCGGCAGATCGACAAGGTATTCCGCAGCTTGCAGAAGATCAGCCTCGCCGTGCGCGGCCTGTACGGCGAAGGCTCGCAGGCCATGGGCGACTTCTACCAGATCAGCAACCAGATCACGCTGGGCAAAAGCGAGACCGACCTGGTCAAGCAGGTCGGCGACATCGTGCCGGTGCTGATCGACTACGAACGCCAGGCTCGCGACTTCCTGGTCAAGGAAAGCCACGAGAACCTGCACGACAAGGTCAGCCGGGCGTATGGCATCTTGCGAACCGCGCAGACGATCAGCTCCGAAGAGACGATGCACCTGCTCTCCAGCGTGCGGATGGGCGTCAACCTGGGGCTGATCAACGACCTGCAAATTCCCACGCTCAACGAGCTGTTCATTCACACCCAGCCGGCCCATCTGCAAAAGCTGCGCGGCGTCGAGCTCGACACGGCCGATCGCAACATCGAACGGGCCCGCTATCTGCGTCGCCACCTTAACAAGGAAGACGGCGACAACTCAGGCAAGAACTGACGATTGCTCTTTCTGCTTGCTCCGTCCTGATGCCAATCCCAACGGGATTGCCATCATTCAGCCCAGGGTTGCGAGTCTTCGAGCTACCCTGGGGTTCAAAATTGCGCGCCGGGTCAACCCTGAAAGGGTTGCATCCGTCAAATCTCATTGGACTTCCACGAAGTCAGCGGCCCCTGGTCGGGATAGCCGTCCACACGGTGTTTTCTGCCACGGGACGGATTCAACCCCTTCAGGGTTGGCTGCGCTCGTGCGGCATTCAAGGACCCAGGGTAGCCGCAGGGGGCAACCCTGGGCTGGAAGACGCAATCCCGTTGGGATTGGGACAGAATCTCAAACCGAATCCATGGCGCCGAGTGAAGCAAACTGGCGCCGCGTGAACAAAGTGGCCCTGCTGTTTCGCAAGGGCTTCACACCGCTCAGCCGGCCGTCATCTTCGCGCGAATCGCGGTGACGACCTCGCGCGGAACGAAACGCGCCAGCTCCTCGTCGCCGGCCAGGGCCGCGATCTGCTTGATGAGCGAGCTGGAAACGTGCGAGTATTGCTCGTCGGCCATCAGGAAGACCGTCTCGATGCCCGGATCGAGCTTGCGGTTGGCCAGGGTCATCGTGAATTCGGTCTCGGTGTCGCCCAGCGATCGCACGCCGCGGATCAGCACGCGGGCGCCCGACTGGCGGACAAATTTGACGGCCAGGCCGGAAAACGATTGCACTTCGACGTTGTGCAAATGCGCCATGCTCCGCCGCACCAGGTCGACGCGCTCGTCGGGCGAGAACAGCGATTGCTTTTCGATGTTGACGCCGATGCCCACGATGAGCCTGTCCACCAGTCGGCTGGCCCGCTCGATGACGTTCAAATGCCCGAGCGTGATCGGGTCGAACGAGCCGGTGTAGACGGCGATCCGCGAATCGGAATTGGTCATCGCAATCGTTCCCTGCCTGAGCCGCTGCCTAGTGAAGCCGACTGGGCAATTCTAGCTCGCTGGCAGGGGCGCAGCGAGGGAGAGATCGGCCAAGTTTAGATCTAGCTCAAATCCATCTTCAGCCAACGGCGATAGGAGATCCAAGTCAGAACCAGCCCGATCGTCACCCAGACCACGGCGAAAGTGCCGACGACGGCGTAGCCTGTGATATTCGGAGTGACCTTCCAACGGTGGTTCAATTCCACGACTAGCCTCATGGCAAATCCGGCGGCGAACACGGAAACCAGCAGCAGACCGATAAACAGCGGCATCCAGGCCCGAAACCGGAGCGTGGCCAGACCGATGCCGAACAGCAAGACAGACAGACTGCACATCGCGGCGGCGTGGACCGACAGAGCGTGTGCAAACGGAAAGCCAGGCTGGCCGACTAGGAACAGGTAGCCAACGGCGACAACCGCCGTGGCTACGCCCGTCCACAGACAAAAATCCAGCGCCATGGCCGCCAGGATCTGCCGCAAGAAAACATCTCGCGCCGCGGGCCGCATGAACTCCATCGCCAGCGCATTGCAGCGAAATCTCCAAGTGCTGAAAGGAGCGAAGAGCATCAAGCCGGTGCCAACCGTCATCACGAGCCAGGCCCCGGCTGCGTCGCGAATTGCGAACCAGGCCAAAGGCATGAGCGCCAAGATCGCGAACGAAAACAGGGCCAATTCCGCCAACGAGATGGTGCCAGGAATGCGACGCGTGGCCAATAGCGCACCGCTGCCGGCGGCGCGCATCAAGCGTCGATCGATCGCCGCGTCGCGCCACCCGAGCAGTTGCTCCGTCCAGCGATTGCTCTGCAAATCGCTTCGTGGCGCTTCGAGCGAGAAGTCATCACTCGTGGCCACCGTTACATCCGACAACCGCGACAGTCGCCACGCCGCCAGCCCATAGCCGACCACGGCCAGCCCGATCAGCCCCCAGGAAACCAGCAGTTCGTTACCGGCCAAAAACGACGCTGCGAACGGAAAGCCCTTGCGTGTATTGATCATCCATACCACCAGTATTGGCGCCAGAGGAGTCAAAACAATGGCCTTTGGAAACAGTACCACCGCAGCCATCACGAGCGGCGCCATCGCGTGGATGCTAATCACCGCAAGCGGGCTGATATGGATTTGCGCGGCCTCCCACCAGGGAACGACAATCCACACAAGCGAGCTAGCCGCCACTGCGACCAGAAAATGCGGCAGGAAGAAGTCGGGCATCAGGTGCGATTGGGGAGTCGCGAATTGTCGCCGCAAATGAAGGGCTCCTAGCCCAGTGACGATGCACGCGAACAATACGGAGAAGCAGATACGAGCCTCTGGCGGGTCGAGACTGAACAGCCCGACAATTGCCACGTAACAAAGCCCAAAGATCCAAAACCTTGGGCGGCGCAGATACGAATGCACAACGTGCAGGTATTTATTCATCGTGCAGCTCCAGGAAAATCTCTTCCAGGTTGAGATCCTGCACCTCGACCGTCGCATGCCACTCGGTTTCAATCTGTTCGACCAGCTCGCTCGTGTGAGCGCGGGTCGTGACCATCGCCCGGTTGCCTTCCACCCGCTGCCGCAAGATGCCGGGCATTTCGAAGCGGTCGGGAAACAGGTTCAGCGAGCTCAGGCTGAGCCGCTTGATCTGATCCTTGAGCTCGCCCAACTCGCCGAAGAAGCTGATTTGCCCTTTTTGCAGAATGGCCACGCGATCGGCCACCCGTTCCAGGTCCGAAGTGATGTGCGTCGAAAAAACAATGCTGCGCCCGCCGCCGGCCGCGATGTCGAGCACCACCTTGAGGAACTCGCGCCGCGCCGAAGGATCGAGGCTTGCCACCGGCTCGTCGAGCAACAGCAAGTCGGGCTCGTGCCCCAGCGCCAGCACGATGGCCAGTTTCTGCAATTCGCCGACCGACAATGTGCCGGCCCGGCGACGCAACGGAATCTCCCA
>JANNQN010000116.1:0-6670 GCA_031400775.1 Planctomycetia bacterium
CGGTCTTACTTGCACAGCCATGATCGACCTCCGTGAATCGATTGCAATCGGGAACGCGTCGCCGATCCTCACGGAGTCTGGTGTACCAAATCAACAACTACCGCGCCAGCCTAAACTACTCAAAGTGCGCGCTAGCCCTGGAAGTAGCCCTCTCCGGGAGGAACCCCGACGAGCCTGGGCGATCCAGAAACGCGCACCGTGACGGGAGTGTCGGTAACCGTAATAAAAATGCTCATCACCACTTGGTAATAAGCATTGACGCTGGCGTCCCGCGGCCGACCCGAGTAGGCCGAGTGAGCCGAGAAATCGCCCGAGGTTTCGATCGTGTAGACATCGTTGCCGTCGTAGTACGTGTCGGGTTGAGAAGATGCTGCGTACTGACCAGTGACGGATCCCTCAGCCAATGCACCGTCGTATGCGACAGATCCCTGGCTGGAGAAAGGCGCGAAGCTTTTGTTCTCCGGTGCGGGGAAATCAGCGCCCGCGGCATCCAGCTGGTTTACAGTGTCCAATCCGTAACTCGTTGGTAAGTTGCCGGTGTTCTCATTCCCGATTCCCGACCACGCGACATTTCCGAGAGCCGACGCCTCGACCCCCCACGAAACACTAACAGACAGCAATTCACGAGACTCGAGCGGTTCACAAAACAACGGCATCCCACGTCCGAATCGTTTTGCATCAATTGAGAAGGCTCGCAGTGCCCTTGGCGTGAGTTGGCCGTTGTGACTAAGCCACAAGCGAAGACGGGTTGCGAAGGCAGACAATGGCGCGAGGAATAACGGAACAAGCGTGGATTTCATCAGGTGTCCCCAGACCGACATTTTCCAAATGGGCTGAGCCTGGACCGATCCAGACTTGCAATAGTCACCGCTTCCAAACAAAAAAGGCACCGGTGTCTTCTACCGTCGGGCATGACTGTCGTCAACCGTCCCTTGGGAAAACCGAGAAAGCCCCCGGGAGACCGCTTCTGCCTGGAAGGATAACCAAGCTCGCGTGAGAAATGGCATGCGCAGGCCATCTCCTGTCCCCTAAGATGCCAAGACAAGGCGAACCCGACGGTCAAAATCAGCGGTTTTCGCAAATAGACAAAAAAACGTCCAGCCTGGCTCGCTGACGCAGGCGTTGGACGTGGCTCGAAAAGAGTCGATCCAAGAAAAGGGGGCCCGCTCGTCCCCTTGCTAGACAACCGACCAAGCCGCGAGACCGCTTTGGAGTATCGTCACCGCTTCCGCCGCCAGCACCCGTTGCCAAGAAATGCCCCGCCGGATTCGGACTGAATCCAGCGGGGCATGATTGAAAAAGAAGATAACTGTCGAAGGCGTCTAGCGACCGCGACGAACACGGCGAATGGCCATTGCCGTGCAAGCGACCAGGCCCAGCCCGGCTAGTGACGATTTTCGGTGAGCGACGGCGTGATGTTCGGCGGCTCAAACAGACTACTCCTTGTGGTCCTCCGAAACCATTGCGGGCTATCACAAGAGAGTAATCAAACCGACGCGGCAAGTCGACAACCGTTTCGCCAGAAGAATGACGAAGAAGGTCGCTCGCGTGCGGATAGGGGTTGCGCTTCGTGGCAGTATTGGCTATTTCACAGCGCTCAGTCGCCCGTTCAGGAACTCATTGTCCAGGACGTTTGCCACGGCATTGAATTTCACCAGCAGAGCACGAGACCGCCGCAAGGCCATCACTCCGGCTTGCTCACCGGCAGCGGTACGTCGCGAAACACGAGCTCCAGATTGCGGCGGGCCCGCAGCCGCGGATAGTGCAGCCTGGCGCCGGTGGGCTTGCTGTCGGGCGACTCGCCTACGTAGGTCACCTTGAATTGAACGCCCCGCTCGGTGAGCGCGTGGGCCTGCCCTTGCAGACGGAACGGCCGGCCCAGGGCGTCGATCAGCTCGATTTCGTATTCCTGAAACAAGACCTCGAGCGGATCGGGCATGGCCATGTCGCGGACGATGTTGATTGTCAGGATGTACTTGGCGCCGGATTGCCACTCCAGCGATTCAATCTTCACGGCCAGATCGTCTTGCGAATAAAGCTTCGCCGCGGCCGGCTCGGGCATTTCCAGAACGGCCGGCTCGCCCACCGCGATCAGCTCCCACTTGATCGTGAACTTTTCGAGCGACCGGGCGGTGACGCTGACCGGGTTTAGCTTCAAGCTGGCCGTCACCTGACGCAATCCGCGGCTGGTCGCGTTCCATCCGCCGCCGGCCGGTTGGGCGGCCGACACCACGATCTGGTTGTCGGTCACGGCCTCGACCAGTTCCGGGTGCGTGGCATAGCCCACGATGCGGAATCGATCTTCCCAGCAGAATTGCAGATTGAATTGAAAGCTGTGATTCAATTCGGCCTTCTGATCCTCGTAATTCAATTCTTCGATGAACATCCGCCGAGCGCCGGTAATCTGGGCCCGCACCGGCCCGGCGTACGCGCGCGGAAAGTTGCCCGGCGGCCCGGCGCTGACCACGATGCCCGGAGTGTGCATGTCGTAGTGCGGGCGGACGCGATTTTGAGTCTGGCGGCAGACGTCGTCGACGGCCTGCCAATAGCTGGAGGACGTGTAGTCGACGTCCAGCTTCTTGTCGGCGAAACTTCCGTAAGGATCGCCGATATGCACGTGGTTGCCCGACTGCGTCGCCAAAGCCTGCAGGATTTTGGAGGCCGATTCCTGCTGGGTGCGAACCTGCACCCGACCGGGCGCCCAAAGATCTTCGATCTTAAGGCGTTCGAGCAGCCGCTTCGCACGCAGCCGAACTTCGAGGTCATCGCTGGTGAGCGCGGCTTCGAGCTGCGCGCGGCTTTCGGCGCCGATCTTCGAAAGCTGCTCGTCGGCCGCCTGCCGCTTGCTGAATTCGCCGGCTCCCAGTTCGCGGATCAAACGAGCCACGCGAACCTCGCCGCGTTCACCTGGCTCGGCCGCGACTGCGAAGCTGGCCATCAACGTCATTAGCATCACACTTGGCATGCCGACCGACCGGCAGACCCCGAGAGCAATCCAATCCATGGACCTGTCTCCGGCGGAATACACGCGTGAACGCGCGGAAAAATGGCTTCCTGCCTGGGCCCGCGGGACAAGGCATGGGCAAGCACCCACGCCGTGTGTATCTTGGCACGAAGGAACCGATTGAGCGCCAAAACGCTCGAACCGTACGAAAACCCCGGCGACGGGTCAATCCCGCTCTGCTGCCTGCCAGGCGATGCTACCATGCTGCCAATACCCGTCGAAAGCGTCGATTGCCTGAGTGTGGGAATCCTCGTGGCCGATCATCTCTGCGATCCCATCGAGCGCGCTCCGGCGGCCGGCGAACTGGTTCTTTGTCCGCGGCTATCGCTATCGATCGGCGGATGCGCGGCCAACGTGGCGATCGATCTGGCGCGCCTGGGAGTAAGCGTGGGCGTCGTCGGCTGCGTGGGCCAGGATTACTTCGGGCGGTTCATCCTCGACACTCTTGCGGCCGCCGGAATCGGCGCCCAGGACATTCGCCAATTGCCCGATGCCGAAACCTCCGGCACGCTAATCATTAACGTGCGCGGAGAAGATCGTCGCTTTATCCACTCTCCGGGCGCCAACGCGCATCTGCAAGCCGCCGATATTCCACTTGCGCGCGTGAAGTGCGCGAAAGTTCTATACGTGGGCGGCTACCACTTGATGCCTTCGCTCGAGGGGGAGCCGCTGGCCGCGCTATTTCGCCAGGCCCGCGCTTGGGGCGTCAAGACGGTGTTGGATATCGTGATGCCGCCGGCCGGCGGCGATTGGGAACAACTGGCCGGCGTGCTGGCCGAGACCGACGTCTTCCTTCCCAATTCGGACGAGGCGGCCGTGCTGACCGGCTTGGACGATCCGCTGGCTCAGGCCGAGCGACTTTCCCAGGCCGTGGCCGGCGCCGCTGTGATCACCTGCGGAGGCCAGGGAACCGTGGTCGTCGCCGGACGCGAGCGATTGCGGGCGGCCGTACACGAGGTCGAGTATCGGGGCGGCACCGGTGCCGGCGATGCCTTCGACGCCGGCTTTATCACCGGCCTGCTGATGGGCGAGGAGCTCGCCGGGTGCATTCGCTGGGGTAGCGCGATCGGCGCCAGTTGCGTGCGATCCATCAGCGCCACCGAGAGCGTATTTACCCGCGACGAAGCCCGGCAATTCATGCGCGACCAACCTCTGCGCATCGACCGGTTCTAGCAGCCTGCGGCGATCGTGCGGATTGTGACGGCGGCGGGTTCGCAATCTAGTCGCAATCTATCGGTCGCGCGGTCTCTTTCGCCGGTCCCGTGTATCCGATCGGAATTTGACGCCCGCTTTTGGCTTATCCGTGGCTTCGTATTCTATGTTTTCGATGCACGCGGACTTGCGGCCGAAAAGGCGGGACTTTCGTCCCGGGCCGCGAACTCAATCGCCAGTTAGGTGCAGGGCCCGCGAAGCTGACTTGTAAAACGTTGCCTGCGATCCGAAAAACTCGCGTCCATTTTTCCGCCCGGGCAGGGGCTTGCAACCGATTCGCCCGCGCGGCGTCCCCTTGAAGGAGGGCCCGACTTTGCGATTGACTCCACGCAAACGCTATCTGGTCGATTCGAAGCTGCAGGGAGCGCTGCTGATGCGCACCTTTGGCTATTGGTGTTTTTGCGTCCTGGCCACCGGCATGGTGCTGTTGTGTTGGACGGTCGCCACCGGTCCGCACCGCCCATTCCTTTCGTATTTCAGCTTGCACGAGCTCGTGCAACAGCACGGCGCCGTCGTGTTGGCGTCGGTCGTGCTCTTGCCAATTCTGCTCTTGGACGTGCTGATCATCACCAACCGTTTTGCCGGGCCGCTGTATCGCTTGCGGCGTTCGATGCGGGCCTTGGCGGCCGGCGAGCACGTGCAGCCGGTCGTTTTCCGCGATGGAGACTTCTGGCACGACATGGCCGCTGAATTCAACGCCGTGGCGGCCTACATCGATAAGCTTAAGCAAGGGAAAACCGAACCGGTCGCGCCAATCGCCACTGCGGCCGCCGAATTTGAGCGGCTCAATCGCCGCTAGCAGGCCGGGGCCGCGAGTTGACAGGCATTTTGCCGCCGCATATGCTGGCGGCATACGCCGATAGTATAAAAACGAGAAGAACGATGTTCGTCCCAGGCCGCCAGAATCGCGAAATCTCCACCGCACCTGTTGCGGTTGGCGTGATTATTATTCGCGAAGGGCGGCCCTAAGGGCGAGCCGGTTTCGACCGCTCACTTTCAGCCCTGAGGCCGCCAGGCCCCAGGGCTTATTTTTTTATACAACCCCTTTTTAATACAAACCCCGTTTCTCGAATTCGGACACACGCCCATGCGTCGCATCCAAATCTACGACACGACCCTGCGAGACGGCAGTCAGGGCGAGGGAGTCAATTTCTCGCTCCAGGACAAGCTGCTGATCACCGAACGTCTCGACAGCTTGGGCTTCGACTATATCGAGGGCGGCTTCCCCGCTTCGAACGAAAAGGACGCCCAATACTTTCAGCGCGTGGCGGGCCTGAATCTGCGGAATATCAAGGTGTGCGCCTTCGGCATGACGCGCCGCCGCGGCATTCGCGCCGAAGAAGATCCAGGCATCCGGGCCTTGCTCGAAGCGAACACCAAGGTGATCACGCTGGTCGGAAAAACCTCGGCGTTTCACGTCACCGAGGTGTTGCGGGCCACGCTGGACGAAAACCTGGCCATGATCGCCGACAGCGTCCGACATCTTTGCGAATCGGGCCGCGAAGTCATCTACGACGCCGAGCATTTTTTCGACGGCTGGAAGCTCAACCCTGAGTATGCCCTGTCGACAGTCCGCGCCGCGGCCGAAGCCGGCGCAAGCCTGATCGTGATGTGCGACACCAACGGCGGAACGATGCCCGAGGAGATCGCCGAATTGACGCGCGAATGTCTGTCGAAGTTGAGCGTGCCGGTCGGCATTCACACCCACAACGACTGCGAGTTGGCCGTGGCCAACAGCCTCGCGTCGATCGACGCCGGCGCCGTGCAGGTGCAGGGCACGATCAACGGACTGGGCGAGCGCTGCGGCAATGCCGACCTGATCTCGGTGATCGCGAACCTGGCTGTCAAGAAACAGGGCTACTCGGCGCTGGACGAAGGCGCGATCGCGCACCTGACCGAGCTGTCGCGGTTCGTCTATGAAACGGCCAACCTGCGAATGCCACCCAACCAGCCCTTCGTCGGCCAAAGCGCCTTTGCCCACAAGGGCGGAATGCACGTACACGCCGTCGCCCGCGCCTCGGCCAGCTACGAGCACATCGCCCCCGAACAGGTCGGCAACGAGCGCCGCATTCTCGTCAGCGAACTGTCGGGCCGGTCGAACATCAAGGCCGCGGTCGGCGGGCAGGATATCGGCAACGACCCCAAGCAGATGGACAAGATCCTGGCGCGGGTCGTCGAATTGGAAAATCAGGGCTACCAGTTCGAGGCGGCCCAGGGCTCGTTCGACCTGCTGGTGCGAAAGTGCGTGGGCACCTATCGACCGCACTTCGAGCGGATGAACTTTCGGGTCAACGTCGAGGCGGATTCGGCCGGCAACGTCATTACCGAAGCCACGGTCAAGCTGCGCGTCGACGGCCATGTGCGCCATGAGGTGGCCGAGGGCGACGGCCCGGTCAACGCGCTGGACGCGGCACTGCGCAAGGCCCTCAACGACGACTTTCCGAACCTTTCGCA
>JANNQN010000117.1:0-5674 GCA_031400775.1 Planctomycetia bacterium
GGCTGGGGGCTGGAGGCTGGAGGGGATTCAGATTCACGCACAAGAATTCCCGCCCTCTGTGCTCGTCGTGTCGTCGTGGTTCTAAGATCTTTGTCAAAAGTGGCTGACCACAACGACGCAAAGCACACGGAGAAGAGGTGACACCGCCTCAATCGGTGGTTACGCCCCCGGCCGGCGAAAATTGGCCGTGTACATCCGCCAGGTGCTGCTGATATCCTCGAACTCGAAGCCCAGCTCGGCGGCCAGCGCGCGAACCTTGCCGATCGTCTGATAGTGCGGATCGAGAATAATCTCGGTGATCGACAACCGGCCGCCGGGCCGCAGAGCGTCGAAGCAACGCTGTAGCGCCGCGCGCCGATCCGGAATCTCGCCCAGCACCGTGCATAGATAAACCACATCGGCGCTTTCGCGCGGCAACAGCATCTGGGTGGCGTCGCCGTGGATCAGTTCAACATTGCCTGGGTCGTCGCCGGCCAGCTTGCGGCGCAGCTTGTCGAGCATGCCTTGTTGCAACTCGACGCCGATGGCCTTGCCGCCGGGCAGCACGCGCCGCGCCGCCGGCACCAGCAGCCGGCCGGGGCCCGGGCCGATCTCGACCACGGTCATTCCAGGCCGCAGTCCCATGCGATCGAGCGTGGCAGTGGTTGCCGAGAGCCTGTCGGCCATACGACCGTCGACCGCGCCGGCGAAAATCGTCGGACAAGGCAGCGACCAGCGACGGCTGGCATAGCGCCATGCAAACGACACCGCCACCAATATCGCCACCACGGCAACGGCCGCCCAAATTACGTACGTCATCCCCCGACCTCCAGCCTAAACCTTCAACACAATCTTCCCCGAGATCGTTCCCGCTTTGTGCAGCGTGTTCTGCTCCTGCAACCGATGCGCTTCGGCGGCGGCCGACAGCGGCAGCACGCGGTCGATGTTGGGTTTCAGTTTGCCGGACGACAGCAGGCGATTGAGGTCGTCGGCCGCGGCACGCTGTTCGTCCGCCGTGGCGTTGAACATCGCAAAGCCGAACAGCGAGCAGCCCTTGACGTAGAACGGGCCGACGGGAAATTGCGGACGGGCTTCGCGGCCGGCCATGATCACCATCCGGCCGCGCGGCCCCAGCAGGCCGACGGTCCGATCGAAGTTTGGCTCTCGCTGCGTTTCCCACCACAGGCCGACACCCTGCGGCGCGAATTCCTTGATCCGCGCGTCGACGTCGTCGGTCTTGTAGTTAATTGCCAGATCGGCTCCCAACTCGCGGCATAGTTGGACCTTTTCGGGACTGCCGACCGTCGTGACCACCCGCGCGCCGGCTGCTTTGGCGATCTGCACGACCATCGACCCCACGCCGCCCGAGCCGCCGTTGACGAACACCGTGTCGCCGGCCTTCACTTTCGCGTCGCGTACCAGACCCAGGTGCGCTGTGATGCCGACCAGCGCGATCGCCACGGCGGTTTCGCTCGCGAGGCCCGCGGGCGTGGGATACAGCCACTGTTCGTCGACGGCGGCGAGCTCGGCAAACGTGCCTTGCCGGCCCAACAGCCCCTGGTTCGAGCCCCACACGCGATCGCCCTGCTTGAAGCGATTGGCCTGCGGTCCAACGGCTTCGACCGTGCCGGCCAAATCGCAGCCGATGATGTAAGGAAACGGAAGCGACGTCGCCACCATGCCGCTGCGAACGTAGGTATCAATCGGATTGACGTCGACCGCTTCGACCCGCACCAACACCTGGCCGGCGGCCGGCGTCGGCGTGGGCAGATCGCCAAAGATGATTCCCTCCGGCGGTCCGGTGCATTCGATGTAGGCGGCTTTCATGGCGTGTTCTCTCTCAATTTCTGGCGTTAGTTTTTGGCCCGCGAGGACGCAGGGCAACGGCGGCGCCAATCAGCGCCAGGATGCTGACCGACAGTGCAATGCCTATGCCCCACAGCAGCATCGTGCGGGCAGTCTGGACCGCGGCCGCATCGACAGAGCCCGGTTGCAGCCCCCTTTTTAAGTCTTCGAACATCCCCAACGCGTCATCCGCCGTGCTGGTTCGCACCCATTCATCGATGTCTTGCGGCGTCGCTTGCCGCTCCGGTGGCGGTAGCTGCGAGGCCAAATATCCGGCTCCCGCGAGCGCCCCAATCGCCACCAGCACGAACAGAAACGCCACGCGATGCCGGTCTTCCCAGGCGACGGCGTTGCGAGCCTTTCCGGTCTGTTCATCAGCGGCCAGAGGCAGCGTGCGAAGCTCGCGCATGCTGGGCACTTGCAGCGGCGCACCGCAGGCACACCGCACCGTCTCGCCGGCCTGAACGCTGGAGACACGGGTTTGCTGACCGCAGGAACAGGACAACAAGTAGTTGGGCATGCAGATCCTTCCTGCGTGTGGTGTCTCGTGGCGGCTCGACTCGCGGCCGCGTCGATAGCGCGGCCAATTGCGGGCGATTGCGCCGGAACTCTTACTCGGGCACGCCCGAGCCTCGGCTCGCCCACCAGGGAAGGGTAATGCCGCCGTCGATCAAGAGCGAACTGCCCGTAATATAATCGCTGGCCGGATCGCAGAGAAAGACAACGCCGCGGGCGATCTCAGCCGGCGTGCCCAATCGCTTCCAGGGCAGCTTGCCGCCGGAGGACTGAATGGTTTCGTCGCTGGCGAATTTCCTCTCGCCCGGAGTGTCGATCCAGCCGGGCGTGACAATATTCACCCGAATCCGATGCTCGGCCAATTCCATGGCCGCGGTGCGGGCCATGTGATCGATCGCCGCCTTCGACATGTTGTAGGCCATCGAGCGGGGAACCGCGACATAAGCGTGGGGCGAACTGACGACCACGATTGCGCCCCCCGGGGAGCCATTGGCGGCCTGCGAGATCATCTGCCGGGCCGCAGCCCGCAACAGGTAGAAAGCGCCCCACATGGTTACATCCACCGTGCGGTGAAAGCCATCCATGTCGGCTTCATAAAACAGTTCGCGGTCGCTGAAGGCCGCGTTGGAGACGGCGATGTCCAATCGGCTGAAGGCCGCCACGGTCTCGTCGACCAGCCGCTCTACCGTAGCCTGCTCGGCAACATCGCCCGGCAAAAGAATTGCGCGCCCTCCGGCGGCCTGGATTTGGGCCACGGCGGACGCGGCCTCGCGAGGCTGCTGGCGATAGTTAAAGGCAACGCTGGCACCGGCTTCCGCCAAGGCAACGGCCGTCGCCAGACCGATTCCTTGGCTGGCTCCGGTCACCAGTGCGACGTGACCATTTAAGACCTGCACGGCATTATTCCCTTGACTCGCCGACCCGGTTCGATCTGGATAGGGACCCACGAACTGATTTGCCTCCCATGCTAACGTCCCTCCTCGACAGCCCACAAGCAAGCACGTAGTCAACAGCCTGCACTTGCTAGCAACGGATCAGAAATTTGTTCGATTTGCAGCGCGCAAAAAGGCTGGACCGCGAGTCGCGTCGGACTACAATTGACCGCTTCGCCAGAGTGCATGGGCGCAGAGTTTGGCGAGCGCTGCCGGATGGTTGTTTGGGCAAGATAAGTAACATAGATAGATTGAGGCCGGCGTCTTCTCCAAACGTAATCTCTTGCCAAATTTCCTGCCGGGCGAATTACCCTACAAACGGGTGATAGAATTTGTTGGATTTTGGCCAGCGGCTCTGTGATAATATCGTGGACCTTATTGCGGCTCTCGGGGTGACCGCGCATCTCATCTTTGCAGGAGGTTTTTTGTGACCTGCCGCGCTCCTGCATCACTCCAATTTCAGAGCGGGCCAGTTTTTCGTCGTAGGCCAGTAGTTTTATCAAGCGGTACGGTTTCGTTGGTTCCAGTGCGGCTGTTTCCGTGTGAAGGTTCGTCGGCATTTCTAATTTTCTAGTTCTATCTATCGCTTCGAGCGATCGGAGCGGTTTAGCGCGATTTCAATCGAACGACTCGATCTCTGGCGAGATCACGAACGAGTAAGACACGGCGGGCTCTTCGGGCACGCATTTTCCCTTTGACAGTACGTAGGAGTGTTGTCTTGTACGACGCATTATTGGACGAATTGGAAGACGAGCCGACTCCACAGGAAGAAGTCAGCGAACTGGCCGAGAAGCCGGCCGGGGATTTGGATCTGGATGATGATTTGGACGGCGTCGAGTTGGGCGCCGACCTGGATTTGGAGCTCGACCCCAAAACCGAAGACCTGCTGGCCGTCGTCGAAGAAGAGGGCGAGTCGTGGTCCGACGATCCCGTGCGCATGTATCTCACCCAGATGGGCGAGATTCCGCTGTTGACCCGGCAAGAGGAAATCACGCTGGCCAAGCGGATCGAAGTCACGCGGGCCCGCTTTCGCAGCCGGCTGCTGGAGTGCGACTACGTTATTCAATTGGCCGTCAAAGTCCTCAAGCGGGTTCACCTGGGCGAGTTGCCGTTCGATCGCACGGTGCAGGTCTCGGTGACCGACCGGCTGGAAAAGGACCAGATTCTGGGCCGATTTCCGCATAATTTGCGGACCATCGACACCCTGCTCAAGCAGAACCGGGACGACTATCGGATCGCCACCAGCAAGTCGTATAAGATGAGCCAGCGCCGCGATGCCTGGCAGCGCCTCGGGCGCCGCCGTCGCCGCGCGGTCAAGCTGGTCGAAGAGCTCGGCTTGCGCACGCAGCGCATCGAGCCCTTGATCAAGACGCTCGACGACTTCAGCCGCCGCGTGGACACGCTGAAAGCGCAGATCGAGGCCCACAAGAAAGCCAAGGGCTCGCTGGCCGAGCGCCGGCCCTGGATCGTTGAATTCCGCAACATCCTCCGCGCCGGACAAGAGTCGCCCACCAGCCTGCGCAATCGCGTGCGGCACTTGAAGGTCGTTTATGCTCAATATCAACAGGCCAAGCGCGGACTGTCGGAAGGCAACCTGCGGCTGGTCGTGTCGATCGCCAAGAAGTATCGCAATCGCGGGCTCAGCTTCCTGGATCTGATCCAGGAAGGCAACGCCGGTCTGATGCGCGCCGTCGACAAGTTCGAGTATCGCCGCGGGTTCAAGTTCTGCACTTATGCCACGTGGTGGATTCGCCAGGCGATCACCCGCGCCGTGGCCGACCAGAGCCGCACGATCCGCATTCCGGTGCATATGGTCGAGACCATGTCGCGGGTCCGCAATGTATCGCGGCAGTTATTGCAGGAGCTGGGCCGCGAGCCGACGATCGAAGAGACGGCCAAGCGGGCCGGCACCGCGGTGGACGAAGCGCGTCGCGTGCTGGCCATGAGCCGCTACCCGATCAGCTTGGATCGTCCGGTCGGCAACAGCGAAGACAGCCACTTTGGCGACTTGCTGCCCGACTCGGGAGCCGAGAACCCGGCCATCGGCGCCGCCCAGGAAATGCTCCGCGGGCGGATCGCCAAGGTGCTCAAGACGCTCAGCTATCGCGAGCGCGAGATCATCAAGCTCCGCTACGGACTGGGTGACGGTTACAGCTACACCTTGGAAGAAGTCGGACACATTTTCAAGGTCACGCGAGAACGCATCCGCCAGATCGAAGCCAAAGCGGTCCGCAAGCTGCAACAACCAAGCCGCAGCCAGGAGTTGTCTGGGTTCTTAGATTAGAGCTGGTTGCTTGTACCAGTACCCAAAACTTCAAAAGAGCCGGCTGGAGCAATCCACCGGCTCTTTTTTTGCACGCACATCGCAATGTCGAACATAGCAATCGAGCCCCGGCAGGGGC